>JBCBRU010000359.1:0-8938 GCA_039819565.1 Myxococcota bacterium
GGGCGTGACCTGCCGAAAGCCTCGTCTCTCCAGCGCTCGTAAAAACAGCGGCCCGCCGACCCCGTGCATGGCGGTGTACACGAGCGGGAGGGCCTCGACGGGGGCGTCCGACACGAAACGCAGACCGCAGGCCATCTCCAAATAGGCCTCGATGAGGTCCGATCGCTGCTGCCGCCGCGGACCGGGAGCGCTCGGCCGGGGCACGTGGCGGGCGCCGGGCTGGGCGTCGATGGCGGACGCGATCCGGGCGTCCAAAGGCGACACGATCTGCGCGCCCTCGGGCCCCCAAAAGACCTTGTAGCCATTGTCTCGGGGCGGGTTGTGACTCGCCGTGATCATGATCCCGGCCGCCGCGCGGAGCCGACGGACCGCGAAGGCCACGACCGGCGTGGGGACCGTTCCCGGGAGCCACCACACCTGGATGCCTTGCGCCTCGAGCACCGCAGCCGCGTCGGCCTGAAAGGCTTCGCTTCCGCGCCGGGCGTCCCGTCCCAGCACCACCCCGCGGGTGGCCGCATTGGCGTCCTCCAGGAGAACCGCGGCCAGGCCGGCCGTGGCGCGAATCACGGTGGCGCGGTTCATGCGCGCCGGCCCGGCCTCGACCCGCCCTCGAAGGCCCGCAGTCCCAAAGCGAAGCGGTCCCGAGAACCGTGACGCGAGCTCCTTGAGGGTCGAGCCGCCCGGGTCTTCTTTCAGCCGCTCGAGGAGCCCCTCGAGCTCGGCTCGGTCCTCGGCCTCGACGTCGTCGGCCATCCAGGCCCGAACGCGGGCCTCCAAGGATTCGACCATGGCGCCAAACGGTGGGTGCAGCCGCGCGCGAGGGCAAGATCTCTGGTCGCCCCGTTGACGCTTCGTGCGCACCGGTCCTTTCTGGAGCCTGATGACGGTCCTCTTCGCCCTCCGCTGAGCCTGGGGCTCGGCCCTCGGCCCCGCCGGACGTGGCGGGGTCAGCCCGCGGCGCCTGCCGCGGATGGCCCTCGGGGTGCGCCCCGAAGAGGAGTTTCCGTTGTCCACATCCAAGCTCGAAGCCTTCGGCTTCCCCCCTCCGAAGCCGTCCGGGGACCTCGCCCTCGGTCGCGTGCTGAGAATCGAGCGCCGCCGTCACCTCGTCGCCCTCGAAGTCGGCCTCCGCTGGAGTACGGCCGCCGGCCACCTGAGCGGAGAGACCGACGGGCTGGCCGTCGGGGACTGGGTCGATGTCCGCGAGGAGGCCCAGACGGTGCGCGTCCATCCCCGCCGCACCTGGCTCGCGCGCCGGCGGCCGGGCCGCGGCCGAAACGCACAGCTGGTGGCCGCAAACCTCGACCGGGTCTTCATCGTCACCGCCATCGGGGCGGACTTTTCGCCCCGTCGGATCGAGCGCTTTATCACTTTGGTGCGGACCGGCGGGGCGGCTCCGGTGGTGGTCGTCAACAAGACCGACCTGCCCTTCGACCTGCCTCGTACCCTGGGCGCCCTCGGCGAGGCGGCGCCGGGTCTTCCTCTGTGCTTGGTGAGCAGCGCCACCGGAGATCTCCGAGATCTCGATTCGCACCTCATTCCCCGAGAGACCGTGGCTCTCGTCGGCAGCTCCGGAGTGGGAAAGTCCAGTCTCGTCAACGCGCTCGCGGGCCGCGGGGCGCAAGCGACCCAGTCGGTTCGGAGCCGCGACGACAAGGGCCGCCACACCACCACGCGTCGGGAGCTGGTGTCGCTTCCCTCCGGGGCCTTGCTGATCGACACCCCCGGGATGCGGGAGGTGGGCCTGGACGCTGAAGCGGACGTCGAAGCTGCCTTTAGCGACATCGCGGAACTCGCCCAAAGCTGTCGCTTCGCCAACTGCCGACACGAAGGCGAGCCGGGCTGCGCGGTTCGGGAGGCGCGAGCCTCGGGAGCGATCTCCGAGGATCGGTGGCGGAGCCATCAAAAGCTGCTCCGCGAGGCCGCTTTCGAAGCCGAGAGAGCCCGATCGGGCCCCGCCTATGACACCAAGCGACGCTGGAAGAAGGTCCATCAGGACCTCAAGGAGCGGATGAAGCTCGACCCCAAGTTTAGACGTTAGTCCTGCCTGGCGCCGAGCCTGTTAGGCTCGCCACGTGCGCGCTCCCACCCCCCTCGATGTCGAGTCCTGCCGGGCCCAGTTCCCGGCCCTTGCCCCGGCCGCTGCTCAAGGCTGGGCCTTCATGGACAACGCGGGGGGAAGCCTGGCCCCCGCTCAGACCAGCGACGCCGTCGCGAGATACATGAGGGAGCGCCACGTGCAGGTGGGGGCCAGCTACGCGCTCAGCGCCGCGGCGACCGCCGAGGTTCAGGCCGGACACGCCGCTGCGGCTCGACTCGTGGGAGCCGACCCCGATGAGATCGCGCTCGGGCCCTCGACCACCATGAACGTCTACGTGCTGGCCCAGGCGCTCCGCGCGACTTGGGGTTCGGACGCAGCCATCGTGGTCACCGATCTCGATCACGAAGCCAACGGCGGAGCCTGGCGCCGCCTCGAAGCGACCGGCGTCGAGGTGAGGGAGTGGAAGCTCGATATCGAGAGCGCGGAGCTCCGAGCGGAAGCCCTCCGCCCCCTCCTGGACGACGGCAAGGTCAAACTCGTGTGCTTTACGCACTGCTCCAACGTGGTCGGCACCATTCATGACGTGGCCGCCCTCACCGAGGTTTGTCATGCGGCCGGAGCTCAGGTCTGCGTGGACGGCGTCGCGTACGCTCCGCACCGCAAGATAGATGTGCGAGCCCTAAACGTCGATTGGTACCTCGTCTCGCTCTACAAGGTCTACGGCCCGCACGTAGGCCTGCTCTACGGGAAGAGAGAGGCCTTCTTGGAAGCGAGAAACCAAAATCACTTTTTCTATTCCGAGGAACAGGTCCCCCACAAACTGATGCCAGGTAACGTGAGCCACGAGCTCGCGGCCGGAGTCACCGGCGCCCTGCGCTACCTGGATACGGTCGCGCCGCGGCTTGAGGATGCCTTCGACGCCTTTGCCGCGCATGAAGCCGAGATCGTCCGGCCCCTCCTCAGCTATCTCCGCGACCGCCGTGGGGTTCGGGTCCTGGGACGCACGGATTCGGACCCTGCCCAACGCGTGCCGACCGTGGCCTTCGTCGTCGATGGCCTCCACAGCTCAGCCGTGCCCGCCGCTCTCGATGAGGCCAAGGTCGCCGTTCGCTGGGGAGACTTCTACGCCGCCCGCGCCATCGATGCCCTCGGGCTCCGGGAGCGAGGGGGCGTAGTGCGAGCCAGCCTGGTGCACTACAACACCGCGGAGGAGGTCTCCCGGCTCATCGAAGGGCTCGACACCGTCCTCGCGAGCCTCACCGTCTCGAGCTGATCCGTCCGCCGGTCGCAGTCGTCCGGACGGATGAAGAGTTTCCCCTTGGCGCCGACCATGGCTAAGGGGGTGGGCCTTCGGTCCGCCATGCGACATGGTGTCGGCCGTCCTCAATCTCATCCTCGCCGGAGCTCTCGTGGTGATGTGGCGCAAGCTCCGCGCCCTCGAGGCCAAGGCGGAGGCGGCCCCATTTTTCCACCAAGAGACCGTACTGCGTCGGATCATCGACCTCATCCCCTACTGCGTGTTCTGGAAGGACCGCGACCTCGAGTACCTCGGCTGCAACCAACGTTTCGCCGAGCTGGCGGGCCTCGAGAGCTCAGCCGAGATCATAGGCAAGACCGACTTCAATCTCCCTTGGAAACACGAGGAGGCGTTAGGATACCGGGCCGACGATCGAGGGGTGATCGACAGCGAGGCGCCGAAGCTCCATATCATCGAGACTCAGCGAAACACGGACAACGAGCTCAACTGGCTGGATACGAGCAAGGTCCCTCTCGTGGACGAAGACGGCGGTACCTTCGGCGTCCTCGGGATCTTTACCGACATCACGGAGCAGGTCCGAAACAAGGAAGAGCTGGAGCGCATTAACGCCGAGCTCAAGGCCGCGACCGCCTCGGCGGAGCGCGCGAGCGAGTCGAAGTCGGAGTTCCTGGCGAACATGAGCCACGAGATCCGGACTCCGCTCACCGCCATCCTCGGCTACCTGGACCTCCTCGACGATCCGACCGAGACGGAAGCGCATCCCGAGCACATCGACACCATCAGGGCCAACGCGCACCACCTCCTCCGCATCATCAACGACATCCTGGACCTCTCGAAGATCGAGGCGGGCAAGCTGGAGCTGGAGCTCATCCCCTGCTCCGTCGAGGCCATTGTCGGAGAAGTGCAAGCCCTCATGCGGGTTAGAGCCGACCACAAAGGCCTCGCCCTCGAGATCGAGAGGGCGACGGATCTCCCCGAGACGATCTCATCTGACCCCACCCGACTCCGCCAGATCCTCCTCAACCTGGTCGGGAACGCCATTAAGTTTACGCTCCGGGGTCGAGTCACGATGCGTTTGGCTTGGCTCCCCGACCCCGCGTCGACCACCGCCGGCCGGCTCCGGGTGGAGGTGGAGGACACCGGCGAGGGCATCCCGGGCGAAAAGCTGGATCGACTCTTCGTGGCCTTCAGCCAGGCCGACAGCAGCGTGACTCGACGCCACGGGGGCACGGGACTGGGACTCACCATCGCCCGCCGGTTGGCCCGCAGGCTGGGCGGAGACCTGACGGTGCGCAGCGAGATCGGTGAGGGTAGCTGTTTCTCCTTCGAGATCGAGACCCGAGCCCTCGAAGCAGAGTCGAGCTCAGGCGCGAGCCGAGGAACCCGTCCCGCCTCGACCTCCGACGCGCCGCTCACCGGGCTCCGAGTGCTAGTGGCGGAGGACGTCAAGGTGAACCAAAAGCTCGTCCGCCGCTTTCTCGAGAAAGCGGGAGCTCAGGTGGAGCTCGCCGACGACGGACGCGAGGCGATGCAGAAGGTCCGCGGTGCCTCCGCAGATGGCCGTCCTCCCTTCGATGTCGTTCTCATGGACATGCAGATGCCCGAAGTCGACGGCTACACGGCCACCCGCGAGCTTCGGACCGAGGGCTACTCAGGCCCCATCGTCGCGCTGACGGCTCACGCCATGGCGAGCGACAAGGCGCGTTGCCTCGCCGCCGGCTGCACCGACTTTCTGAGCAAGCCCATCGATCGGCAGGCTCTCATCGAGATGGTGGCTGACCACTCCGTGCCCCAGGAAGAATCGAAGTAACTTCGGGGCGCCCGCCCCCCACCACGGCGGAGACCACGGACGAGACGACCTCGGGAGCGGGAATCCACCGGCTCGTGAGCTCTCGGCGCTCGCCCACGTCCGAGACCACCAGCGCGCCCGCTGGAACCTCGTACGGGGGCCCCGACGCCGCACGTACGAGGACGTCGTATCGACCGGTTGCGTGACCTCCGTAGGCTTCGGGCGCTGCCCCGTCTACGACGTTCCAGGGATGCCGCCCTCCGAGGGGCGAGACCCCAGCCCCGGGTTCGGCTCGGTGGCCGTCGGGTTCGAGCACCCAAAGATCGAGGTCGACGCCTCGACTCCACCACAGGCTCACGCTGAGGGGCGAAAGCGGAGCCCCCAGCTCGGCCCTCCGCGACCTTGCCGCGGGGTTCGTGGAAGTGGCGAGGATGCGAGCGTAGAAGTCTCTCGCGGCCGCTTCGGAAGACTCGGAATCTGCGGCGCGGAGCGACTCTTCGTAAGCCTCAGCGGCCTCCCGGAGCCGCCCCGCCTGCTCGAGAGCCAGACCGTACTCGACCAGAGCCCGAGCCCCGCCTTCGTCCGCCGCAAGACCGGCGAACAGCTCCGCGGCCAAACGAGGGAGGCCGAGCGCCAACAGCGCATACCCGGCGAGCCGCCGTCGCTCGGCGTCCTCAGGACCTTCCACTGCCGCCGCGACGAGAGCGCTGAGGGCGCGAGCAGCCCCCGCTGTGTCGCCGTCGGTGGCGCGAGCTCGCGCGAGCTCCAGCCAGAGCAGCGGGCTCTCGCTTCGAAGCGCGGTGCGCTCCAAGGCTTGGCGCCGAGAGGACCGCGCGGCCGGACGGGATATCAGCCGCACCGGAAGCCCTCCCTGCCTCCGCCGTCCATCCTCTAGTCCCGCCCGCAGCTCCGGCTCTAGCTCCTGCAACCGAGGTTTCGAAGGCACCCGGGACAGGCCAACCGCCGCCGCCGCCCGAGCCCGAAAGCCAGGACCCGCGAGGGAGCTCCTCGAAACACGGGGGTCACGGCGAGCCCCGATCCTGAAACGACGCCCCTTCCGGCTGGCCCCCCGTTGGACCTCAAAGATCCCCAGCGGCGGCGCGCGTCGGAGGTCCGCATCGGGCCAGCGCCAAACGTTGGCCATCCCCGCTCCGGGACCTTCCGCCGGCGCGGTGACCTGCCGCTGGTCCAGGATGTCCGTGAGATCCGATCTCCGCCCGGCCCAGCGAGACGTGGACGGGGCCACCCAAGACACCTCGCTCGGGAGCCACCCGCGGGCGCGCTTCAACGCGCGGTCCGCGGCGGCCAGGCTGAAGGTCCCCTCGGGACGGAGACGCGCGAGGTCTTCGAGGAGCTCCCCCCGGAGCCGCTCGGAGGCGGGATGCAGCCCCGCCTCTCTCCACCAGGCCGCCTCGACGTCGACGAGCAGCACGCCGAATCGGCGCACCTGCTGAAGCCCCCAGCTCTCGATCACGCCTCGGGCCGCGTGGAGCGCGCGAGGGGAAGTGCGATCGACCACGAGGACGCGCGCCCCCTCCGCCGGCATGGGCACTTTGGACGTCGAAGGAAGCTCCGCAGCCGTCAAGGCCCAGCCGGCTCGGCCCAAGACCCGTAGCGAGGCGCGCGGAGCGGAGAGGCGGACAGAGCGGCTCCACCGATTTGAGATCCGCCAGGTCTTGCCCCCATCCACCCAGCTCCGAACGAACCACTTCTGCCCCCGCTGAAGGCGCGGAAGCGAGACATCGAGGCGGAGCTGGTCTCCGGCCGGGGCGAGCCAGTAGCCGCGCCGACACCGGAGCCGACGGGACCGACCGGGCGGAATCGAGGGGAGAGTCTCGGGAGCGGGCGCGCCCTCGGGGCCCCGGAGAGGCCCCCCCGGAGGCCCCTTGCGGCTCCGCGCCGGGGCATGAAGCGGTCCCGGGGCGGAGATGAAGCAGGCATCCTCCGGGCGCCGCCAGGACGGCGCCGGGCTCAGGGAGCGTCCGCCGGAGTTGTAGAGCACGACGTCGAGCCAAAGCTCGGCACGAGGTCCGGAGATCACCGCTTCGGCGGCTGGGAAGCGAATCTCGACCTGGCCGACCTCGCGCTCCGTCTCGGCCCGTCGACGGGTCTTGACCTCCGAGGCGAGCACCTCCGCGGAGTCTTCGACCGAAGGTGCGGGATCGACAGAGTCTGGCGGGCGGGGCGGCGGGGCGGCCGTCGGTCGGCGGCGCTCCCCCGTCACCACGACCTCCGCGACGCTCTCCGCCCCCACGTCGAGCTCCAACGAGAGGAGGGGACCAAAGCGGCGCGCGATCGCGGACGGATCCGGCTCGACGGTTCCAGGACGAGGGGCGGCCATCACCACCGCAGGTTCCGTTTCGGCGGGGAGCGCCCGCCGTTCGACCGGAGCCGAGAGGCGGGGGCCCGAGCACGCCGTGAGGGCCAGAACCAGCCCTGCAGTCCCCGCAATGAAACGCATCGACGTCAACAACGGCTCAGGAGGGCGGAAGGTCTACCGGAATCCACCGAGTCCCCCGAGCGCGAGCGGAACCGAATAGGCCCGCCCTCCCCGGCCGACGATCACGGTCACTTGGTCGGCATCCCAAAGGGCGGCCAAGAGCCTCTCGAGCTCCTCCTCGGTCCGAAGACGTCGACCGGCGAGCCCGAGCAGGATGTCTCCGGCCCGGATTCCTTTACGTGCCGCGTCGCTCCGCGGCGCGACCTCCACCAGAACGAGGCGCCGATCCCGGAGGGCGTAGCGGAGCCCTAGCCGCTCGAGCGCCACCTGGGAGGCTCGCCCAAGGTCCAGCTCTCTGACTTCGAGCTCCACCGACGAGCGTCGGCCCCCCTTCCGGGCCACGAGGAGACGACGGGACCGACCAGGAATGAGCGCGCGCTGCAGCTGGCGAAAGGTCGAAGCGTCCTTCACTTCCTGCCCCCCGAGGTCGACGATGATGTCTCCCACCCGCAGGTCTGCCTTCGCAGCCGGGCTCTCCGGCACCACCCCCACGACGCGCGCTCCGGGCGCTTCGGACGGTCCGACGATCAAGCCGGTGTAGGCCGGTCGCACCTCTCCGTAGCGCAGGACTTCCTGCACCACCGCGAGAGCCTTATCGACGGGAATCGCGAAGCCAATCCCCGTGCCCTCGGAATGAATGGCGGTGTTGATGCCAATGAGTTTGCCCTCGATGCTCAGGAGCGCTCCGCCCGAGTTCCCAGGATTGATGGCGGCGTCGGTCTGGACGAAGTCTTCGTACACCCGGTCTCCCGCCTCGATGACCCGGTGCAGCGCGCTCACCACCCCGGTGGTCACGGTGTTGGCCAACCCGAAGGGGTTCCCGATGGCCACCACCGGCTCGCCGATCATGAGATCCGACGACGTCCCCAGCTCCGCCGCGGGCAGGGCCTCAGCGTCCAGCATCTGGAGCACCGCGATATCGAAGCTCGCATCGGCGCCGATCACCTCCGCACGAAAGGTCCGCCGATCCGCCAGGATCACGGTCACGTCCGAGGCCCCGGCGATGACGTGCTCGTTGGTCAAAACCAACCCGTCTTGGGCGTCAATGATCACCCCAGAGCCCAAGGACCGGGACTCGGGACGCCCCGGAGCTCGGCGACGGCCAAAGAAGCGCTCCCAGGCGTCATAGGTCCGGCTGCGGCCGAACGGCGAGGGCCGGGCCGAGGCCGCGATGTTGACGACCGCGGGACCGGCCTGCTCCACAACTTCGACCACCGGCGTGCGTCGCGGGGAGGCGCCCGCGCTCAGCGCGATCATCGTCCCGAGAGCGAAGTTGTGGAGCAGGCCGGTCCCGCGGTCGTCAACATCGCGGCCTCGGCCCGGCCCTCGCCGTTCGGCCGCAGCCGGACC
>JBCBRU010000360.1:0-8898 GCA_039819565.1 Myxococcota bacterium
CATCGTAGCTCAGGCGGAGGCGGCCGAGCACTTCGTCGACTTCTTCACCTCGTCGAAGGGTCCCGAGGCCGACGCGTTCCGCGAGAGTTACGGACGGCACCTGATCGACACTTATGTCCTGGACACCGAGGTCTCGGTTTCCGTAGTCCGAGGTGAGGAGCTCGGCGGCGATGCCCCCGGCGACCACCTGTCGGACCGACGAGACCTCGGTGTCCAGGACATAAGTGTCGATCAGGTGCCGTCCGTAACTCTCGCGGAACGCGTCGGCCTCGGGACCCTTCGACGAGGTGAAGAAGTCGACGAAGTGCTCGGCCGCCTCCGCCTGAGCTACGATGCCGCTCGAGTCCATCCCGTAACTATCTGAGCTGAGAACGATCCCGTCGAGCGGGGAGGTTGCGATGGTGCCCGTTCCGTCCGCGGAAACGGGGAGCTCGAATCCGGGGAGGTGTCCGTCGTTGAACGCGCCCGCTACCGCTTCGGCGAGAGCCGCCCGCTGATCGTCGGAGATGCGCCCCTCCTCCACCATATGATTGACCCGGTCGAAGCGAAGCCATGAGTTGAAGGCGTTCGAGTCCTGCTCGTAAATCTCGGCCATCACCTCCGCTCTCAGGTCTGGATCCGCGGTTTCGCTGAACTCGGCGAAAGCCTCCACCCGAGCCTCGTAGTCATCCGTTTGAAATCTTCGCTGGCCGACGTCGAGGATGTCTTCGGCGATCTCCTCGGGCGTCTGGGGCTGAGTCTGCGCCTGGGCTTGACCGAGCAAGGCGTCGATCCCCAACCGTCGGAGCGAGAGGCCGGAGTCCGCCTCGAGCATACGTTTGGCGGTCCGGGCACGCTCCGGCGTGGGGAGCGTCTGCGCCGCCTGTGAGCGCCCCCGCTCGGCCTCGCGGGTCTCCTCCAGCGCGAGCCGCTTCTCCTCGAGACGCTCTCGGACGGTGGTCTCCCCACGAGGCTTCTCCGCGACCGCGGCCGGCTTCGCGCGGTCCTCGGTCTTCTTCAACGTGCGCTCCGAAACGGGCGAGCCCCGGCCTTCATCCTGCTTGCTCTTGATCTTTGCGGCGATCGTCTGGACCTTCATCGGCTTCTCCTTCCCCGGGGGGGTGACCCGAGCCCTATCCGGTTGGTTTCACCCTTTCGATTTCGAATCGCTTTCAGCAGAGGCCGTCCAAACGGGGAGATGCAGAGCTGGCACTTCGTCGATGCGAGTCCTGCACGACGCCCCGGCGGTCTCCTCCTCTTACCCGTTCCCGGGCGGCTGCCACCTCGAGCGTCGACCTGGAACGGAGATTGCCGTGGCTTCACACATGCCGATGGCCCCCGCATGGACGCGATCTCCTACCGTGCCGCTCCCCAGTGTTCTCTCGGCGGTTGGGCTCTCACTCCTTTTGGGCTGCGACGCCCAGACCCTCAGACCCGCCCACCTCGATAGCTTCGCTCGCTTCGGCCGAGACGTTGCGGTCGAGGGGAGCTACGCCGTCATCGGGGCCTACCAGGAGACTCCGGGAGGGGGCCAGCAGGGGGCTGCCTACCTCTCGCGACGCGTGGGCGGCGCGTGGTCGATCTATCAGCGGCTCAGCTCCCCGGCGCCCGCCTACGAGCAGTTCGGTGAAAACGTCGCCCTCCACGGAGAGGTGGCGGCGGTCGCCGCGCCTCGGACCCACCAGCCGGGGGCCGTCAACGCGGGGTCGGTACACCTCTACAACGCCTACACCGGAGCCTACCTCGACACCGTGGGGGCTCCCGCACCGCAGGCCTGGGAGGCTTTCGGATCCTCCCTCGATCTCTCGGCGAGTGGTTTGGCCGTGGGGGCCGTCGACACTGACGATATGGGCCACACGGACGCCGGTTCCGTGCAGCTCTTCGAAAGGGCAGGGAACAGCTGGGTTCACGCTCAAACCCTCTATTCGCCGGCTCCGAGCGCCCAGGCGAAGTTTGGGAGTGCCGTGGCTCTCTCCGAGGACGTCCTCGTCGTGGGTGCCCTCCGGGCTGACGTCCGTATTCCCGCCGGCCGGTACTCGCTTTGGGTCGCGGATGCCGGCGCGGTATATATCTTCCGTCGGGTTCGGGGAGCTTTCATGCATACCCAGACCTTGCGGTCCGGCGCGATCACCGTGGACGGGCGGTTCGGCGCGTCGGCAGCCCTCTCCGATGAGGGGAATCGGCTCGTGGTCGGGGCGCCGGGAGAGGCGAGCGGCCAGGGGCGAGCCTACGTCTTCGAGGATCAGGGCGTGGGCTTCGTGCTTAGCCAAACCCTCGATCCTTCGGATGGGTCCGCTGGAGATCACTTCGGAACGGACCTGGACCTTCTCGAAGACCGCGTTCTGGTTGGGGCCTCCGGCGTCGCCGGCGCGACCGTCGGCACCGGGGCCGCCTATGTCTTCGACGGGCCGAGTCCCTGGACCGAGACCGGGAAGCTGGAGCGCGCCGACGCCGACGCCCACAGCCACTTTGGGGGGGCGGTCGCCCTCGGGCCGGACACGGCCCTGGTCGGAGGAGCCAACGAGGATGTGTCCGTGGGCATCAGCAACACCGGCGCCGTCCAGGCCTTCCGGTCGACAGGTCCAGGCGTCTGGATCGAGAGCCACCTCCTCACTGCGGCTCGTCCCGATGCTTCGAGCAGCTACGGCCAGCACGCGGTGAGCGAGGGCGGCGTCCTCGTCACCTGCGGCCAGACTCAAACCGACATCTTCGAGCGCGATCTCGATGGCTGGAGCTTGGTGCGCACCCTCTCCCGCACGGGGAACTATCAGATCACCTCTTGCACCACGGACGGCACCCGGGTTGCGTTCTGGGAGGGGTATGCGCATCCCACTCAATTCGAGGCCCATCTGCGCATCTATGAGAAGTCGGGGAGCGATTGGGTCCTCGAAGCGGAGCTTTTCCCGGACGTGGCCTCCAACGTGGCCCAGACGGAGTCCGTGTTTAGCCGGAGCATGGATCTCGATGGAGACTTCTTGGTGGTGGGTAACAACCGCTATCACGGGGGGGATGGACGGGTGTATGTCTATAGCCGGACCACAGGGAGCTGGAATCTCCTCCAGCAGATCGACGCGCCCGACGCCGGGGTGAGCTTCGACTTCAACTTCGGCCAGTCCGTGGCCCTGAGCGGAGACGTCTTCGTGGTGGGCGAAGACCCGAGTTCGGTGAGCCCCAACCCTGCTCTGATGAACGGTCGCGCCTTCGTCTATCGGCGGGTCGCTAACCTCTTCGTGCACGATCAAACCCTCGAGGCGGCGGTGCCCGCTGCCCTCGATGGATACGCGGCCAGCGTCGACCTGAGCGGCGACCTCCTCGCCCTAGGAGATGAGGACGGGGGCGCCGTCCGCGTCTTTCGCGAGGTCAGCGGGACCTTCACAGAGGTGTGGACGTCCACTCAGGCGATGGGGGCCGGGGGCTTCATGCGAGACGCGCTGTCGCTCGAGGGCGATCGTCTCCTCGTCGGTCGCCCCTCGGCCGCGGTCGAGAGCTCACCTTCGTCGGGCGAGATCATGGTGTTCGACCGCCAGCCGGGCGATACCTTTTTCTTGACCGCCACCGCGGTCTCGAAGCGACCCGAGACGTCGCTGTGGCTGGGGCGCGCGGTGGACATGGATACGGTCCACGGCCAGGTCATCGGGGGGGCGAGCGGGCGCGTGGTGGTCCTCGATCTGTAGCCCTCGACCTCCTCCCGCGCGGCCGCATGGCTCTCCGTGAGACTCGGCTGTGATCCGTAGAGCACGATTTCGCCTCGCCGCCTCCCGCTTAATCGGGTGTGGTAGGCCCATCGATGGATGTCCGCGCCTCGGACCGAGAGATTCTGTTCGTCGCCTTCTCCCTCCAGTTGGGCTACCTCGCCCCCGAGGAGGTGCTGAAAGGGCTCCGCGAGGGCGGCGGCGCGGTCTGGGAGCACCTTTCTCCGGAGCGTCAGGACACCGTCCTGAAGCTCGTCGACCAGGCGGTGGCCTCCACGGGGGGAAACGCGGGGTTGGCGCGGCGACGCGCCGGAGTGCGCAATACAGAGGTCGATGAAGCCCTCGTCGAGGAACTCGTCACCGTCGCGGGGGTGGGGCTTGATGCCACCCTGCGGCGCCTCGGGGTGGGGACGCCCCGAAACGACACTCTCCTCGGGGTCGTGACCCATGCAGAGATCCACGAAGTCAGTCGCGAGGCCGAGGGGCGCTACGTGGTGGCGGCGGATCGCGAGGTCGAGCTCGGGCGCGGCGGCCTCGGTCGGGTCTACGTGCGGTGGGACCGGCACCTCGAGCGCGAGGTGGCGGTCAAGGAGCTGCTTCCCAGTGCCGTCGACTACGACGCCCACTTCATCCACGAAGCGCGGGTCACGGGGAACCTCGAGCACCCGAGCATCGTGCCGGTGCACGAGCTGGGCCGCCGTCCCGACGGCCGCCTCTACTACACGATGAAATGGGTGCGAGGGCGCACCTTGGCCTCCGCTCTCGCGGACCGCCGTACCCTGGGGGCTCGGCTGGGGCTCCTCGACGCCTTCGTGGACGTGGCTCAGGCCCTCGCTTATGCCCACAGCCGCGGGGTCATCCATCGCGACGTTAAGCCCGATAACGTGCTCCTCGGGGCCTTCGGCGAGACGCTGCTCGTGGACTGGGGGCTGGCCGTGGCCGTGGACGGGCAGCCTGGGGCCCTCTCCGAGCTTCCGATCACCTCGTCTCCTCATCTCGATACGGACGGAGAGATCGTGGGGACTCCGAGATACATGAGTCCCGAGCAGGCCCGGGGGGACGCCAGCGCGAGGAGCCCCCGGTCCGACGTCTGGAGCCTGGGGGCGGTGCTGTTCGAGCTCCTCACGGGGGAGGTGCCGCACGAGGAAGGCACGTCCATGAACATCCTCCAGCGGGCGCAGAGTCAGCCCCCGCCGCCCGTCCGCTCAGTGGCTCCGGGGGTTCCGCCGGACCTCGCGGCCATCTGCGACAAGGCCCTCGCGTCGGAGCCGGCCGACCGCTATCCCACCGCCCGTGAGCTCGCCGAGGAGGTGAGGGCGTTCATCGCCGGCGAGCGGGTGCGGGCCTATGACTACACCCCGTGGGAGGTCATCCGTCGCTTCGTGGGACAGCGGCCCGCCTTGGCTGCAGTCTCCGCCCTTCTGCTCCTCACCGTGGTGGGTTCGGCAGGGCTCAACTATCGTGCCTACCTCAGAGCCGAAGCCTCTCGTCAGGCGGCGGAGAGAGACGCGGCCACGGCGCAGACCACCATCGACTTCCTCGTGGACATCTTTGAGCTCGCGGACCCCGAGCAGGCGCGAGGGCGCTCCATCACCGCGCGGGAGATCCTGGAGACGGGGGCGCGGAGGGTCGAAGAGCAGCTTGCGGGGCAGCCGGAGGTCCGAGCCCGCCTCATCTCGACCATTGGCGTGGTGTATCGGAATCTCGGGCTCCTGCACGAGGCTGTGCCTCTTCTCGAAGACGGGCTCGCCTCGGCACGCAAGCAGGGTGATCGCCACGAGCTCGCGCGTCGCCTGGAAGCGCTCGCCCAGGCGCGCATGGGGTTGCAAGAGCCCAAGGTGGCGGTGGCTCTCCTCGAGGAGGCCTTGCGCCTCCGAGAGGAGCTCTTCGGGCCCCATGCGGTCGAGCTCCTGCCCAGCCTCACTGGACTCATGGCGTGCGTGGGGCAGCTCGACCAAAACCAAGCTTTGGCCCGAGATCTCTCGGAGCGAGCGCTGGCCATCGTGGAAGCCTCGCCCTCCACGCGCTCCGCCCAGGTCGCGGAGGCGCTGACCGAGATCGGTGTGATGCTCTTCATGCTCAACCGCCGCCAGGAGGCGAGCGAGGTCAAAGCGCGCTCCCTCAACATCTATCGCGAGCTCTACCCCCGAGGACATCCTGACGTCGCCGTCGCTCTCCACAACTACGCCACTTCGCTCGTATACTCCTTTCGCATCGACCAGGCCGTACCCATCTTCGAAGAGTCGATGGCCATGGCCCAGCGGATGCTGGGGCCTGACAGCCTCGTCCGCGGGGAGAGTCTCAACAGCCTGGGCGAGGTATATTGGCAGAGGGGCGAGCATGACCGGGCGACCAAACTCATGGAAGAGGCGCGCGGGATCTTCGAGCGTTTGATGGGGGTCGAGAGTCAGCCCTATCTCAACGCCACTCAGAACCTCGGCCGCGTGCTCAACTCCATGGGGCGGTTTCAGGACGCGCAAGAGCTTCTCCAGGCGACCTTCGAGGTGGTGCGGCGAAACTTTCCGGACCGCCCTTTGATGCACGGCGAGTACCTGGAAGTGCTCAGCCAAGTGGCCACCCGGCTCGGTGAAGCGGAGCGCGGTGAACAGCTCGCTCGAGAGGGGCTGACCTTGGTCGAACCCGCGGTCGACCCCACCCACTGGCGGCTCGCTCGCATGCGGGTGGCCCTCGGCTCGGCCCTCGGCGGACAAGGTCGCTGGTCAGAGGCGGAAGCCGTCTTTCTCCGGGCCCACCGTGATGCGCAGTGGAAGGGGCGAACCGCCAAGTATCTAAGCTACCTGTACGAGCAGTTGGATCGACCTCGGGAAAAGGAAGCCTACGACGCGATCATGAAGAAGTTCGATATTCCCCGGTCTCCAAACCCTCTGTTCGGCCCGGTGCCCTAGATGCGCCCCTCCGCGGGACTACATGCCCTCGAAGAGGGGCTGCAGCTGGGCCAGGGCCTGCTTCATCTCGTCCCGGTTCGGCGCCTCCGTTTCGTCGCCGAATCCAAGGTCGTCGTTCGGTCCGACGTACTGAACCAAGACGCCGTCGGTGCGGGAGACGGCAGCGACCGTGTCGTGAAAGACGATGTAGCGGGCCTCCGGCTGGGGCGGCAGCCAGTTGATCTGACCACGCACGGGCTCGACGGAGGCGTCGCTCCAGAGCCGGCGGGCATCATAGCCGGTGCAGTTGACGATCACTGGCTCAGGCAGGGCCAGGATCTCGGAGGTCCCTCCGAAGGAGCGGCGCACCATTCGTCCGCCTCGAACCAGGAAGTCGTGACTGAGCTGTTGGGAGTAGGACGCGATGTTGAAGGCCATCAAGAGTCCGCCGTGGGCCTCGTCGGCCCGAAAAGGGTGATCCCCCGGCTCTACCTCGGACCAGGGAGGCACCGTCCCCCGCAGCATCGGATCCAGCCGTAGAAAGTCACGACGGGGCGGGACCCTCGGCGCGTTCGAGGTCCGCAGCTCATAGCTCTGAAGAAACTCCACCGGCTGGTTACGGGTGCCGACGTAGGCTTGGTGGGTGCTGAAGGAGGCCTGTGCCCACTGCGTCCAGCGCGCCCCAAAGCCTTCACTCACGGCACCGTCGAGCCCTATCCGGCTGCTGGGAGACCACACCCCCGTCGCCCGGGCGGAACGCGTCTCCGCGGGGAACTCGCGCGCGTAGACGGTGACCTGGATGCCGGACTCAACGAGTCGAAGGGCGGTGGTCAAGCCCATCGCGCCGGCTCCGATGACCGCGACCGAGGTTGGGCTCGACTGCAGAGCGAGAGCGGAGGCCTCGGCCGCGCACCCCCAGGAGAGTGACCATCCCGAGCCGCCGTGGCCATAGTTGTGGACGACGATCTTGCCGTCCGCCGTCTCCGCTTCGAGGCGGGGCCCGGCGGCCCGGAAGGGCCGGGTGCAGACGGTCATGCGTATGACCCGCGCTTCGTCGAGTTTGAGGCGGGCCAGGGAGGAAGCGGCCTTAGGGGAAGCCTCCTCCGGCTTGCCCGCGGAAGGGACGCTACATCCAACGGCGAGGGCACCTGCCCCGGCGGTGAGGAACTCTCGACGATCCAAGCCCATTCCTAAATTACCCCGAGGTCCCAGCTCGAGCGCAACTGCATGAACGCGCCGCCCTCCGCGGCGTCGAGTCGCGCGACCCGTAGAGGACGAGGTCGGAGTCTTTCGGGTCGGGCATGGGCTCGCCTGCGCGCATCTAGGCCGGCTACTCCCCTGGCGCGAGGATCAACGTGCTCTGCGCAGCGGCTTGGGCGGCGGATCGGGTCATCGGGGTTCGGTGCTGATCGCCGGCGTGCCACCCGGGGATTTGATCGTCGTAGTGATCGTTGAGAACGCGCGCGGCCACGCCCCCAGGAAGCGCGGTGACCAGGTGATCCGACTCGGCCAGATCCGCAACCATCATGAACGAAGCAAAGAACGCGACGTCGTAGGGTTCGCTGAAGCCATAGCGGGCGCGCATCAGCGTCTCGCCGCTGCCGTCCATCGGATAGTCTCCTCCCCCGAGCCAGTCGCTGCCAAAGCCCGAGCGGCGAAGCGGGCTCACGAAGCGGACGCGGTGAACGTCGCCCCAAACACTCCCTGCCTCATATTTGGCCAGGGCGTCCGTAGCGGCGCTCGCGGCGACGGCTACGACGTCTTGCAGAGTCTCCCTTTCGGGGGTGCGAACATCGTCGAACCACGGCGAGTCCTCATCCAGAAGCAGGGTGTCGAAACGCTCCTGCCAGAAGTACCAAGACCCCAGCATGTCCGTGGTCAGTGCGGGGCCGAGTTCGTCCTCGAAGGTGGACCGGGCCAGCGCGCGATACAGCTCTTGGTAAAGGATGGGCTCTCGACGTGACGCCGCGTCCTTGTGGTCCCAGCCCTCCAAGGTCGTGGCGAGATCGGCATGGTTGGCCGCTTTCAAGAGGGGCACGAGAATGGGGGCCACGCGGGCGGCCTGCAGGTTCTTGATGTCCCGCATCGCGGCCCAGTGATCATCGACAGTGACGGCGTCGTCGGCGTCGAGTAGGGCTTTGAGGCGGCGGAACCGGTAGGAGGGCGAGAAGTATGTCGAGTAGTTGTGGGGATAGTCGGTCGGTCGGGTGTCGTGGTTGGCGGTGCCGGTCCAGCCTCTCTCGGGATTGATCTCGCCCTCCTACCGGTTCCGCCGCCTCAAAGCCCTACTCGACGCCGACGACGCCGTCACTGTCGATGATCACTGGGCCGCGATGCGGGAC
>JBCBRU010000361.1:0-8886 GCA_039819565.1 Myxococcota bacterium
ATCGGCTCGACTCTCGCAACGTCGGAGACTCGGTCCTCTTTCCCCTTCGAAGCCGCACCATCTTCTGGAGCCCGGCATTCATCGGACCTCTGAAGTTCTTCGTTTGCCCGCGCGGGAGCAACCGAGCCCGGGTGCGGGCAAACGAAGAACTTCAGAGGTCCGATGAATGCCGGGCTCCAGAAGATGGTGCGGCTTCGAAGGGGAAAGAGGACCGAGTCTCCGACGTTGCGAGAGTCGAGCCGATACCCCGGCCCGCCGTCCTGGGTGTTGATGTCCGCGTAGTCGACGAACGAGCGGTACGCCCCGCGGAGGGGGAGCCAGTTGTCTTCCTGACCGCTCAGCACGTCGGCGATGAAGCCCTCATGATACTTCAGACGGGTGAAGTAGCTGGTGGCGCTCGAGGACCCGGAGTCTTCCGAGTAGACCCCGACGAGCCTGAAATCAAAGCCGCTCCACGCGATCATGGGGGATCCGACATCGAGGTCTTTGTTCATGACGTCGGTGATTCGATAGGAGGACTCCGTCACCTGGTTGACCGGGATCCATCGACGCTGGAGCACGGGCGGATCCTGCACCGACCCCTGCGGAGCGCCGGAGACGATGGCCACGTTCGCGCCTGCCTCCGCCGTGCCCAGGCTCACGGGTTGGCTGTGGAGCGGGTTGTCGGCGTTCATCTTCACCACCGCGAAGTCGGCCCTCTTCTTGTCGTTCCAAGGTCCTTGCATGAGGTCTCCGTCAAAGGGGTTGATGTCGTCTGGGTAGTAGACCTCGGTGACGGTGCGGAAGATCCCGCTCAGGCTCGAGGCGAAGAAGAACGAGACCCGATCTCCGGGCACGGGCTTGCAGCGCGCCGCGGTGATCACGAATCGGGCGTCGAACAGGGCTCCCGTGCAGCGGTAGTGGCCGTTCCGTTCGATGGCGACGACGTAGCGCCAGTACTCCCAGGCATTCTGAACGGGCGAGGCGCCCTCGAGGGCGGCGGTCACCGCGTCCACCGGTACGGGATCGGGAGGGTTCGAGGATTCGTCGCCGCAGGCGAGGCCGAGGGAAGCTACGAGGGTGACGAGCGAGGTCGAGCGGACGCAATTGAAGAACATGAGGGTCTCCGGAGCGGCCGAAGCAGGCCGCACAGTGGGTCGGCATCAGCGCCGACGCTCGGGACCCTGAAGCCACGTCGTGGGAAGAAACGTGGGCAGACCCGGAGAACTGCCAGGGGCTTGGGCCACGCTCTACGAAGGGATCCGGCTCGAGGCTCCACAGATCTTTCGCTTCACGAGCCTCCTCCCAATTCTCGAACCGCTTTTCGGCGGCCGAATCATCGAAAGAGGGCAAACTTTAGCCCTCTTTGATCATGGTTCTCAAAAAAGGCAGTTCTCTTAGGGGGTTCGTCGTCGCGAACGAACGAGATCGGCCTAAAAGAATAGGGTTCGTCTAAGATGATGAACGACCGGGCGATTCTTTTACTGCTTTAGCGTACGCGAGACCTCGGAGTTCAACGGTTCCGACCACGCTTTCGACCACGGGAGCAGATGAGAGTGGTCCGCATGAGTGCTCAATGCCCCATCGGTCTCAACGTCGATCAGCTCCGAACGGAGGTGCAGGCCATCTACGGACAGGTGGCCGAAGACCCGTCCGGCGACTTTCACTTCCACCGCGGACCCGACTACGCGGCCCGCGCGCTCGACTACGACCGCGCCGAACTCGCCGAGCTTCCCGACGGCGCCACCGCCTCCTTTGCAGGCGTGGCCAACCCTCACAAAATCGCCCCCCTACTCCCGGGGGAGACGGTTCTGGATATTGGGAGCGGCTCCGGGATGGACCTGTTGCTGGCCGCGCGCGCCGTGGGACCCGAGGGCCGTGCTATCGGGGTCGACATGACCGAGGCCATGCGCGCGAAGGCACGGGCCGCCGCCGAGGCGCTCGGCCTCGCCCAGGTCGAGGTTCGGGCGGGGGACGCGCTCGAACTCCCGGTGGAGGATGCGTCGGTCGACGTCGTGATCTCCAACGGGGTCATCAACCTCGTCCCCGACAAGAACCGCGCCTTTAGCGAGATCGCTCGGGTGCTACGACCGGGCGGCCGACTCCAACTTGGCGACATCGTGGTAGGGGCGCCGCTCTCCGAAGGGATTCGAAGCGACATCGACCTCTGGACCAGTTGAATCGGAGGCGCTCTGCCGGCGGCAGAGCTCGTGGCCCTCCTCCGTGAGGTGGGCTTGTCCGAGGTCCGAGAGATCCGGCGCTTCGATGCCTTTGCGGGCACGAACAAAGAACACATCGCCCGGCGGTTCGGCGTCGAGGGCGCCAATTTCTTCGCGCGCAAATAGGTTGCTCTGCCCGGACGATACTCAGCCTGGTGAGAAGGGCTCGAGGCTCGCTCGCCTTGAGCGAGCCTCGGTTGGGTTTCAACGGGTCTGGAGCTCGAGGCGGTCGGGGTTGGCGCCGATGACTCCGATACCCGTGAAGGTAAAAACTGCGGCCAGCCCACTCCCCACGCCGAGCATCACCGCGTTGCTCTCCAGCGTGCTCCCGAAGTCGTCCCCGAACTCGGGCGAGTTGGCGAAGACAGCGATCGCGGTGCCGGCGAGGATTGCGAGTCCGGTGCCGATCAAACCCACCCCCGCCAGGCGCTTGCTGCTGTTGTCGATGTAGGTGCCTTCGATGGTGAGATCGGGCACCACCTCGATAGGTTCCGCGGCCAGGACGTGGGTATTCACACCCCGGGTGACCCCGAGCACGGACATCCCCACGGGAAGCTCAGCCCGGCAAGGGGCGGTGCAGACCCTCTCGAAGTGAAGCCCCTGTACGAAGCCGGTGCTCTGCCCGATGTTGTTGTTCAGGCCGTCCTGAAAAGACGGAGAGACCAACGTGTTGCCGGTGGACAGAAAATAGGTCAGCGGTTCATCGGAGGTCAGGTGGACCGCCGCCAAGCCCTGTCGAAAGCCGAGCGACCCTCGCGTCGAGGGCGGCTGGAGCGCCGGCTGAAGGAGGCCTGCATTCTTGGTTCGGGCTGGCGGTGAGGCCACCGCGAACAGCTCCTCGTGCTCGAGGCGGCGACGCTGGTCCTTTTCGAGCTGGACCTCGCGCGCGTGACGAGTGCCCTCGGCGTCTCTTTGCCGGATGAGATAGCGGCCGGCGCGAAGAGCCAAGGTGAGGTCCTTTTCGCTCGCGGGCACCTCCGCCACGGCCGCGCCGGAGTCGAGATCCACGACCTGAAGCAGCTGGGGACGGGCGCCGATCACGAGATGACTCTCGCCTCGCTCCACGAAGCTGAGGGCCACGTCCTCACGCCCGGTGAGGCGGAGGCGGAAGCTTGGGCTCTGCTCTCCGTCCGTATAGGTGGCGGCATCGCGGATGGTGCGGCGCCGGGCGTAGGCGAAGGTCTCGGACAACGACACGGTGCCGTCGCCGTCCTTGTCGGCCGCTCCTCGCAAGGCGGCCACGAGATGGTGGGTGAAGAAGGACCCGCCCACCGCGTCCGACTCGTGAGCGCTCTGCCCGCCCGAGCTGGAGGCTACGAACACGGTGCCTTCGACGCGCGGGGCGGGCTCATCGGGGAGAGCGATCGGCGCGTCGGGGCTGAAACCCTTGGTGCCCGTCCAGCCTCCCCCCTCGCAGGCGTCGACGATGCCCAGGCGGAGCCTCGCCCTTGGATCCTCGAGGCGTTTGCGGACCTCGGAGAGGGGAAGAGGCGCGCCGTCCGGATAGAGGGAGCCCCGGTCGGCGTGTCCCGAATAGTAGAAGAGCAGCACCGCGTCGGGGTCATGGACCGCCTTGGCGAGCAAGCCATCCAGCGCCGCCAGAACCTCTTGCGGCCGCGGGTCGAGGAGCAGGCGCAGGTTCGACTCATCGAATTCACCCAACTCGCTGAGGGCTCCCGCCAGACGCTTGGCGTCGACGTGGGCGTAGCGGAGCGGACTTCGGCCGAGGACCTCGGCGTTTGAGCCCACCAAAACCGCGTAGCGTTCGGCGGCGTGGGCAACGACGGGGCTGAGGCCCATCCCTAGGGCAGCGCAAAACATCCATTTCATAGCCTTGACCTCTCCTTCTTGGGGAAGACCCACGCCTCGATCCAGACGTGCGGTGCTTCTTTCAGTCGCTCGATGAGATAGGGCGGGCCGAGAGGTGCGTCGGACACGACGACCCAGAGTCGCTCGGGCCCGCGGTCTTCGTCGACCCTCAGGCTCTTCGCCAGGGCTTGTTCGGAGGCGCGGATCGCCTCGCTGTAGACCGCGACCTCGCTCGAAGGGGCTCCGAGGAGGGTCAGATACCGGCCCTTCGCGTTCGCGACGGTGAGCTGCAGACGGTCCCCGCCGTGGAGCGCCTCGCCGGACCAGGCGCGAACCTCACCGTCCCGCTCCACATGGACGGTGACGGACGGATGACCGCTCTTCTCGCCGACGTAGACGCCGCTATCCGCGGGGCCGGAGGCGGGGGCCGGAACCGAGCTCGGACCTACGTAGAGAACCAGGGCTGCAGCCAGGGTTGCAGCAGCTCCCAATCCTGGGAACAGCCACCCCGGCTCGACGCTGGGCTTTTCCGGCTCGAGCTCTTTCACCCACGTGGGCACCGGACCGGAAGCTCGCTTGAGCACCAGACCGCGACAGTATTCGCAGCTGTCCAGGTGGGCTTGCACCTCCGGTGGACGATCGCCGAGCCGGGCTCGATCGATAGCCCACGGACTGAGATGTTCGTTCATACCTCGAGTCTCCTTTCGTCGAACCGAGCCAGTCGGCGTCGCACCGTGCGTTCGGATACGCCGAGCACCTCGGCCACCTCGGGCTGAGTCAAGCCGTCGAGCCGGTGCAACACCACCGTCTCAAGCTCCCGCTTGGGCACCTGCCGGGCGATCCGCGCGAGCGCGGCCCGAGCGATCGTCTGACCCTCCGGGGTCGCCTCGGTGCAAAGCTCTGGTGCGGCCGTGCCCTCGAAGCGACGGCGGCGCAGATGGTCCACGGCCAGGCGCGTGCTGGTCCGATAGATCCAGGCGCAGATCACTTTAGGTGGAGCGCTCGGAGTACGACGGGCTATTCCGGAGCGCCACAGCTTCACGAAGGTGAGCTGGGCCACATCCTCCGCCTCGGCCGCGTCGGCCAGCATGCGGGCACACTTGCCGCGCACGATGGGCCACAGCGTTCTGTATGCTTCGTCGACGCCCATGACTGCCTCGGTTCTGCGCCATGGACGAACGGGCGCTGAGAATCCGGCCAAAAAAGATCGCGCCCCGGTTTCCACCGAGACGAGCCGTGCGACAACCACCCTGTGAGCATCTGGATCGCACTTTTCCGGGGCATCAACGTAGGTGGCCGCAACATCGTCCCCATGGCCGAGCTTCGCGCGGGCCTCCAGGAAGTGGGCCTCGAGGAGGTCCGTAGTTACATCCAGAGCGGGAACGTCGTCTTTTGCTCAGGGGGTGAGGCGCGGGAGCTGGCGGAGCGCATTGCCTCCGTCGTGGATGCGCAACGTGGTTTTCGCCCCGAGGTGATGGTCCTCTCACGCGCAGCGCTACTCGAAGCCGTCGAGAACGACCCGTTCGTAGACGTCGAGGGGCGGGACAAGACGGTGCACTACTTCTTTCTCGGCGCGGCCGCGAAGCTGAATGAGGACGCCGCCCGAGCCAAGGCCGGCGCCAACGAGCGTTACTCTCTGGCCGGTCGCGTGTTTTATCTCCACGCCCCCGACGGGCTAGGTCGGTCCAAGATCGCGGCGGGCGCCGAGCGTATCCTGGGGGTCCCCACCACCGCCAGAAACGCCCGCACGGTGGGGAAGCTGGTGGAGCTCTCGCGTGAATGCGAATTCTGAAGGTCTATGGGTTGGCGCTGGATGGATGGGGCAGGCTGCAGGTCACGTTGCGACATCCAATAATGACAGCCGTGGGATCACAGCGCAGCACCCCACAGTTCTCAGGCCCCGCCCCTAAAACGCTCATGCTCGAGCCACTCAGGATTTCGATGTCGGCGTCGCCATTGTTGCCTCCGGGAACGATCCATCGCTCGGCCGAGATGACCCCGCCTTCCCTCGCGTGGTATCCAGACCGACTGTCGATCGCCGAACCAGGGCCGAAGCCGTTGTTCCGCACGGTCGTCGCGTCGAGCTGCATGACCGCGCCCTTCTCCGCCCGAAACCCATTGGAGTGGTTATCTTCAGCGGTGCTGCCGTTCGCGTTGAGGGTCGATCCCTTCACGGCCCAGAAGCCAAAGATGCATCCGGCAGCGGAAGAGTTTTGGAGTTGGACGGCGGCGTTCTCACGCGCCCAAACCCCCGCCGAGAACGACGTATCGTTCCGACGTTCGCAATCAACGATGACACTCGGCTGCAAGGGGATATCGTCGTCCCCGACCACTGACTGTCCCTCGACATGTCCCCCGATGACCTCGAGACCAAATTTGAAGCCTCGAATCTCTACGTCTTCGAGGGCGACGCGGGCTCCGCTCTCGACTCGAATACCTCTGGAATCACCACTCTCAGTTCGGAGCTCGAGCCCTCGTATCGTGCCAAAGTCGTACCCACTCGGAATCCTGAAGCCATCCCCCATGAACTCCAAGACTGGCTTTGTTCCGGGACTCCCTGTGAGCACGATGCTGAGGCCGTCGAGGTCGTCGAAGACCACTTCAGGCAGTCGCGTCAAAGTCTGGTCGGTGATCTCGATGACGACCGGACCCGACTTCCTCCGGGTCCGCAGCGAGTCGAGGGCGGCTTGAAGCGTCGGGAAGGCATTGGGTTTATCCTCTTCCACTGCATCGGAGCGGACCTCGATTCGAAGGTCTTCTTCCATGGGGTCGACGAACCGCTCCGGCAGACGTACCAGTTCGTCGGGAATGGTCGTGACGGGAACGCACACGCTCTCCCGACTGTCGATCTCTCCTTCGGCGAGCCGACCATCCGAGTTGTCGTCCGCGCCCACGACGGTGGTCATCCGGTAGCAGGTGCTCGTGAGGGTGGTCTCCATGGAGATCAACGGCGGCGGCGGCGGCGGCGGCGGCTCCATGACTTCGGGGGCCATGGGAAAGCAGATCGGGACGCTGCTTCCCTTCGCCTCTTCCTCACTCACCCGTCCGTCGCCATCTTCATCGACGCCGGACAACACCAGTCGCCCTCCTGCGGGACACCGCTCGTCGCCGACGTCGAGGTCCACGAAGTCGAGGGACTGCTGGGTCTCCACGTTCAGACAAGCCGCTATGCTCAAGAGCAACAGGCCGGTCAGTGTGCGCCTAGAGGACACCATTTTGCTGTCGCTCTGACACGTGAGGAGGCGGAGCACAACCGGCAACCGGCGCTGCAGCCTATGTTCGCCCCGGGACCCAACCCTAAGGCGCGCTCCAGATGCTCGCTGAGGCGTCGAGGGCGGGGGCGGGGACGATCACCGCCTCCGGCGTGGCCCAGAGGGTCAGCGTCACCGCGCCCGTTTCCTCAGCGGGGACAAGCCCGCCTTCCGGGGCGCAGCTCTCCGCGGCCACGAAGCGACACTGGCTCTCCCGGTCGTGCTCGTAGAGGTGAAATCCCGGCGCCAGTGGTCCCAGCAAAGAGAAGAGTGGATCCTCTGACCGCACGGCGGAGCTGGCGTACACGACGAGATGCTGAGCGCTCGCCCCCAGCAACAGGTCCTGCTTTGGATCGAACCGCGAATCCTCGTCTCGGTCGGCGTAGAGGACGATGATGCCGAGGCCCAGGCGCCCCGCCCCTCCTCCGGAGGTGAAGGTCGTGGCCTCTCCCGGGGGAGGGTCGAAGAAGGTCATCGAGAACTCGGCCAGGCCACCGTCGAGCGTGGCCGGCTGCTCCTCGGCGTCGGCGGGCGCCCCCACCCAGAACACGCGGGCGCTGAGGGTTCCATGGCTGGCGGGAATGCGGGTCTCCCTTTGGACCACGGGGCCGCGGACCTGAAAAGCGGGGGTGCCGAGATAGGTCTCCCCCACGATGGGATCCCCGCATCCGGCCAGGCCCGCGGCGAGACTCACCACGCACGCGGCGCGCACTCTCAAAACTGCACCCCCAGGGCCAGGAAGATCCGATAGGTCAGGGCCAAGTCGACCTCGGACCCGTTGATTTGCTCAGTTCGCACCGCCGCTGTGGACGGATACATGTATAGCGCGCCTTCGCCCACGAGGGCCGCAGTGAAGATCTCGGCCCAAGGGGCCGACTCCACGGCCGCCTGAAGGGTCACGGCGCCGCCCCAGCTCGTGCGCTCCGGCTCGCGCCCCTCGACCTCAGTCTGGCTCCACCGCGCGAGCCCCGCTCCGAGTCCGCCGCGGAGGGTCAGCCACCGAAAGTCCGCGGCTCGGGTCGCCATCACCCCCACCCCGAGCTCCTGACTGTCGAAGCGGAGTCGCGGGGTCTCGAAGCCCACCGGGAGGGTGCCCTCCACGAAGGGCATCAGGGACAACCACGGGAGAACCAGCTCGTAGCCCACCCGAAACACGGGGGCGGCGCCGAGGCCGGAGCCGACCGGTCCGCGCAGCCCGGCCTGCACCCGCACCACACTCGCCGCGTTGGGCCCGTCCGCTCGGCCCTTGCGCACGAGGCGGGCGTAGGAGCTCCTCTCGATGAGAGCGTCCTCCGCCTCGACCTCGTCGCCCGCCTTCAGCTCGAGGGGCCCGCTGGCCAGCGCGTCGTGGGTGCGGCGCACGATTTGATAGCGACCGGGGGCGAGACCGATAGCCTTGGGGGTGCTCACCTCGGCCACGAGCTGACCGGTGGCTGCGTTCGTGACTGCGAACTCGCCCCCACCAAACCGCAGGATACCCTGCGCACGATCGAGCCAGGTGAGGATCACCGCGCCTTGACCCGAGAGCTCGTACTTGTAGGTCGGATGCTGCACCCCCGCTCCCGTGGCTAGGGTGCTCTCGACGGTACGCCCGTACACGTAGCGATAGGCCTCATCCAAGGTGACCC
>JBCBRU010000362.1:0-8867 GCA_039819565.1 Myxococcota bacterium
AGACGATGGCGCCCCGGGGCGATCTCGAGCCTCACTACGAAGGGATCGCGACCTCCGCCAGTGACCGTGCGCTCGGAGAGGACCTGGACGCC
Source organism: Myxococcota bacterium (assembly GCA_039819565.1). Classification (GTDB taxonomy): domain Bacteria; phylum Myxococcota; class Kuafuiibacteriia; order Kuafuiibacteriales; family Kuafuiibacteriaceae; genus JAHQVK01. The sequence continues at coordinate 93 of JBCBRU010000362.1, forward strand.
GTCGACCCAAGCCTTGACGGCCACAGGGCTGCGGACGCGCAGCTCTAGCGGCCCGGACTCCGCAACCTCGAAAGAGGTCACGGCATAGGCCACGACCCATCGAGCCGGACTCATTATGCTGCCGAAATCAATAGCTGGGCCCACGGGGGGCTCCACCGGCCGCTTCCGCCAACGAACCTCGAGCAGGGCGCCATCGTAAGCATCGTCCAGCGCAAGACCCGTCTCGGGAGGAAGCACCTCGTCGAAACCTTTTCCCTGATCGTTGTCAAAAGCCCCGATCACCCGCCACTCGAAGCCTGGTCGGAGCCTTTCGGCCAGGGTCTTGGCCTTCTCCCAGCATCCGTCGAGCCACAACGCGGCCGCCTGATCCGCGAGCGCTCGGGCGCGGACGACCGGGCTTGGATGGACCAGCGCGAGCCTCGCGAGGAGCCCAATCCAGACGCCCCGCTGAGCCTGAGTCATCGAAGACCTCTGGAGCCGGTAGAGAATGTCCAGGGGATCCGGCGCCTCGAGGTCGGCGGCAGCAAGTAGGAGGTGTTCGATCTCGCCCTCGAGGTCTGCATCCAACCGCGCCAGTCGAGCCGCGAGGTCATGGGCTTGAGCGCTGGTCGGAGCGAGCGCGAGGGCCTTCGCTACCCCCTGTCGAACATCCTCCGGCGATTCGGCCCGGAGCACTTCGTCTTCGATCTCCTCGAGCTCGATCCGAACCGCCGTGGGCCAAGCTTCGGAACGAAGCGTAGGCGTCTGCGACGTGTGGGCACAGGCAGCCAGCGTGAGAAGTCCAAGAATGAGCGCGCGCAACGGCACTTGGAGACGCTGCCGAGCCGCGACGCCAGGAACAAGTGCATAACGCGGGAAGGCTCTCCTCTTGAGCCGGAGGCGAGCGGTCGGGAGCTCGTGAAGAGCTCCCGACCGACACGAAATCGAATCAAGGGGAGACGTCGTCGTCCGCGTACACCACCGAGACGAGAAACGGACGCCACGGCTCGGGGACGTCGGCTCGTCGGAACGACAGCCGCAAGGTCCCCGGGAGGTGGCGCGGTCGCTCCGGGGTGCGGGCCAGCTGCAACCCCGCTTCCTCAGGAGTCCGATCCCCCTTGAGCTGGTTGCAGGCTAGACAAGCCACCACGACGTTGGTCCATTGCGTTCGGCCGCCTCGAGAACGCGGAAACACGTGATCGATGGTGGCTTCGCGACGCTTTAGACTCGTCCCGCAGTACTGACAGCTTCCCTTATCCCGCACGAAGACGTTGTCCTTCGAGTACGGAACGCCCCGCCGGGGTCGGCGCCCTCCGCCGCGAACGAGGCGAAGAATCAAGGGCTGCCGCATCGTCATGGACACCGAGCGAATCAATCGGTCTTCGTACTCCGCGACGACCTCGACCATGCCCGAGAGGGCCAGTTTCACCGCACGCTTCCAGTCGATCTGACGTACGGGCTCCCACTCAGGACTCAACACGAGGGTGTGCATCGGTACCTCCTGCGACTCTCGATCGCGGACAACCCGACAGCATGCAGCGTGCCAACCCAAGCGACGTCAAATCGGAGGCTTCTCGGGGGAGCTTGCGACCAAGGGATAGAGCGAGAGACAACGGTATCGATATACGAACTCCTGTTCTTACGATCAGGATTGAGACGAAGTCCTTCCAGATTTAGTGTCCGGAGCCATGAGTGGGCGATATCTCGCGCTAGCTATTTCATCTCTGCTCCTACTAGGTCTCGCGGGGTGCAGCGAAGACGGCACCCCGAGCGCCGACGATGTCGCCCGCTTTTGCGACGCGGCCTGCGGCAAGTTCGACACCTGCGGAACCTTGATGGGCTTCCTGACTCGGGACGAGTGCGTCTCCCGTTGCGTCTCTCCAAGTGACGACGGCGAGGGCGTCGAAGGTCCCACCTGCGAAGTGAGCAACAGCCAGATCGATAGCTGCCTCAGTGCGCTGGACGCCGCCTCCTGCACTTCGATTAACGAGGGTGAGCTTCCGAGCGCGTGCGACGTCTGCCCCGAGGACGATCCCGGGGGTGCCGACGCCGGCATGTCGATGGTCTCGACGGAATGCGCTGCGCTTCAGATCTGCTGTAATGCGCTCACCAGCACCGACAAGGCTTCTTGCGAGGCCGTCGTTAACATGAACCGGGGAGCGGTCTGCTCCGCTTCGGAGCCCTTGTACTGCGCAGCTCCGGACGCGGGCGCCGGCGATGCCGGAGCCCAAGACGTCGGTCCGATGGACTCAGGCGCTGAGGATGCCGGCCCCGCCGACACTGGTAGTGCCGATGCGGGCGGGGGCGTCGACGGGGGAGGCAGCGGCTGCGAGGGCCTGATGCAGTGCTGCGGGCAGCTCAGCCCAGAGCTCCAGCCTTCTTGTCTCGCAGTGGTGGGCTTCGAAAACGAACCGGCGTGCGACATGGCCCTTGAGAGTCTTCGCTCCGAGGGCCTCTGCGACTAGCCTCGTTCCATGAACCTTCGCGCCCTCGCGATCGCGGGGATTGCTGTCTGCCTCGTCTCGGCTTGCGCCTCGGAGGCCCGGTCTACGACCCGGGCCTCCTCCCCCGCGCTCCCGGACCGTCCCCTAAGGGCTGGATTCTTGGTGGTGGACGGCGTGTACAATACCGAGCTCACCGCTCCTTACGACATCTTTCACCATACGCCCTTTCACACCGAGCCGGGCATCGAGGTCTTTACGGTCGCCCCCACTCGCTCACCGATTCGAACCTTCGAGGGTCTTGTCCTTCAGCCCGAGCATGACTTCGACAGCGCTCCAGACATCGACATTCTCGTAGTCCCCAGCGCCGAGCACAGCATGGACTCCGACCTCGAGAACGCCCCGCTGATCGACTGGGTTCGCGATGTGGGCACGCGGGCTCGCTTCGTCATCTCGCTTTGCGATGGCGCCTTCGTCCTAGCCCAAGCGGGCCTTGTCAAAAACCGCTGGTCGACGACCTTCCCCGCCGACCAGGACCGCTACGCCGAGATGTTCCCGCACCTCGAGATCAAGCGGGGGGTCAGCTTCGTCCACGATGGCCCCCTGCTCACCTCGGCCGGCGGAGCTCAAAGCTTCGACGTCGCGATGTACCTCGTTGCGCATCTCTACGGAGACGAAGTGGCCCGCAGTGTCGGTCGCGGATTGATTATCCCATGGCCGCAACCGGGGGTGCGCTCCGTGGTGCGGGAGCTTCTCTAGAACAGTCGCCGACGCATGCTCACGTTGAGGAGGAGCCCCACCCCGATCATCGTCGTGATGACAAAGGAGCCACCGTTGCTCCAGAGCGGCAGAGGGACTCCGACCACCGGGGCCAGCCGGAGAACCATCAGCATGTTCACGATGCTGTGCCAAAACAGCATCGAGGTAACTCCGATGGCGAGCAATGCCCCGAACCGATCCCTCGATCGCTGAGCCACCCGAAGCCCGGTCAAAATCAGAGCCATGTAGAGAAGGACAACGACGGCGCTCCCGAGGAATCCCTGTTCCTCGGCCCAGACGGAGAAGATGAAGTCCGTCTGCTGCTCAGGAAGAAAGGAAAGTTGCGTCTGCGTCCCCTGCCCGTGCCCCTTTCCCGTCCACTCACCGCTTCCGACGGCGATAAGGGACTGATGCTGATGATAGCCAGCCCCCGCCAAGTCTCCAGCGGGGTTGAGGAACGTCAGGACACGTTGCTTTTGGTACGACTTGAGAATGAAGCGCCAGGCGAGCGCGGCAAACGCCAGTCCGCCCGTAATCAAGGTCAGCAGGGACACCGGGCGAAGACCAACATATAGAATCATCGAGAAGGCGATGAGCATCACGACCAGGGTGGTGCCAAGATCCGGCTGGCCGAGAATCAGCGCGCACGGAACGAGGACGACATCGATCGGCGCGATGAGGTCCTCGTAACGCCATCGCCCCAGCTGCCACTGACGCCTGAGGGCATATCCCAGCCAAATCAAACCGAGCAGCGCCACCCAAGGCAAGAACGGCCGCGCCCGCTCCAGGGTAGAGCTGAACCGGAGACGGGCGCGAGGGCTCACGCCCAGCTGAATCACGTCCCCATGTCTCAGGGCGACGGGCGCCGTGACGGGCTCGTCGTTAAGGAGCACCGGGGCTTCGGTGGAGACCCGACTGATGATCCAGGCGCCGTCGTCTCGGCGTTCGAGACGGGCGTGACGAGCCTCGACCCCACGATGCCGAACCCGAACACCTCGCTCGCCTTTCTTGGGCCGGGCGCGCCCTAAAGCCACCCCCTCCACGGTACTGCGAAGCGTGAGGGCGGGACGGAAGCGGGTACGGGACCAAGTCTCCAGTTTCGGCGGTCGCACCCCCTCGCCGAAAAGGGAGACGGCGAGCACTGCCGTGAGCACAACGACCGGCCGAGAGAGATTGAAGGGGCGAAAGACATCTCGGAGGGTCATGCCCCCTCCCTCCCAGCGCTCCTGGTGGAGCGTCCTCGCGACAATGACGATGACCCCGAGCTTCGCGAGATCCGAGGTTTGTAGGTTGAGGGGCCCCACCGTGAGCCATCTCCGGGAGCCGTTGACGACCCGGCCGAACAGCGTCGTCGACAGCAAGAGCCCCACCACCAGGAAGAACACCGGATAGGCGAGACCTTCGAGATGGCGATAGGGCAAGGAAGCCACGAGCAGCGCCACTCCCACCCCCAAGACAAGATGGGATCCGTGAGAGACATGGAGCGCCGCCCCCATGGGCTTTCCCGCGGAGGCGAGGTTGTACAAGCCCAGCACCATGATCGACAGCAGGCAGGCCGCGAACGGCTTGTCGATCTGCATGAAGAGGCGTGGGTTCAAGGCTTGGCTCCGAGAGAGGCGGTCCATTCACGTTGCGTGCGCCAGGCGTCCAGGACCCGCATCGCAATCGGCGCTGCAGTGGAGCTTCCTCCTCCGCCGTGCTCGTTGAAGACGACGACTACTACCTCGGGATTCTCGGAGGGCGCGTAGGCCGCGAACCACGCGTGGTCCTTGAACTTCCAGCTCGCCGTCCGGCTCTTTCGCCGATCTCCCATCTTTCGCACCTGGGCGGTCCCGGTCTTTCCAGAGACTTCGAGGTTGCGCAGGCGCTTCCTGAAAGCGGTGCCGGTGGGGTGGTTGACGACGCGGTAGAGACCATCCTGGACCACCGCGAGGTGCTCCGGATCTACGTTGAGGGTGCGAGCGACCTTCGGCTGGATACGGTCGACGAGCTGACCGTCGTAGGTCTCGATGCGAGAGGCGATGCGCGGAACCAACACCTTCCCGCCATTGGCGATGGCCGCGAACGCCACCGCCAACTGGAGTGGCGTCACCGATACCGCCCCTTGGCCGATCGACGCGTTGACCGCTTGGCCCGTGGTGTACGTGCGGCGGTGCTTCCGAAACCACTCCCGGGTGGGCAGGACGCCGCTCGACTCCGGCCCCAACGCGATGCCCGTGGGTCTCCCGAACCCGAGCTCGGCCGCCAAGTCAACGATGGGGTCGATGCCCATGCGCGCCCCCAGCGTGTAGTAATAGGTATCGCAGGACCACGCGAGCGAGACCGGCAGGTCTACTTGCCCGTGGCCTTCATCCCGCCAACATCTCCACTTCGTACCGCCCAGCTTGAAGTGCCCCGGACAGAAAACTCGCTCGTGCGCGTGGGTATGTCGGCCCTGCAAGGCAGCCAGCGCGGTCACCACTTTGAACGTCGAGCCCGGAGCGAAGTGATCCTGGATCGCTCTGAACCGCCACGGCCTGAGCGTGCCCATGCTGTCGAGACGGGCCTTTTCGGCAGGGTCGAAGTATCCCGCGAGCTTGGACGGATCAAAGGACGGGGTGCTCGTCAGAGCGAGCAACGAGCCCGTTTCGACCTCGAGCAGGACGACGGACCCCGCCAAGCCATCAAAGGCCGCCTCCGCCGCTCTCTGAAGATTGAGATCGAGCGTGAGGACCACGCGATGCCCCGGTCGTGGCGCCTCTCGAATGCCGACCTGACGCTGCAAGACGTCCGCCAAGGCGGTGGACTGCGTCCGCCCCTTCGAGTCCACGACGACGGTCTCCCGTCCGTCTGTCCCGCGCAGCTCCTCCTCGAACGTGCGCTCGATGCCGCGGCGCCCGATGACGTCTCCGACCCGATAGCCCTGCCCTTTCCTCCGATCGAGGTCGTCCAGGCTCACCTCATTGACGTATCCGATCGTGTGCGCGGCCAGCGTTCCGTAGCGGTAGTCTCGGGCGGACGCTCGCCTGACCGTCACCCCAGGAAGCTCGCCGAGCTCTACCTCGAGTGTCAGGGGTCCTTCTACCTCGGGGGGAAGATCCCGTCGCACGAGGATGTCCTGATACCGGTCGAGGCCGCGGGTTCGACGCACCTTGAGGGCCAGCTTGCGTCGGGCGGTGCGATCCAGCCCGACGAGCTCCGAAAGCCGAAGCAGGGCTCGAGGCGCACTGGGGAACACCGAGGCATCCACGTAGGCGGCGAAACCGCGCTCCGTCTTGATGATCGGGAGGGCGTCGAGAGGCAGCTCGAGCCGCTCCTGCATGGCCCGGAGAGCCTCGGCGGTCGCTCGGGTGAGGCCATCAGCGAGCAGAATTGGGGGTCCTTCCTCCTCTGCCGCTCGCTCGAGGGCACGTGCGGTATCCTCCGCGTCGCTGCGCGAGAGCCCTAGGGGTCGCCCGAGGCGCCGGAGCAGTCTTGAGGTGCGAGGAAAGAACGCTGGGGTGACGTAGACGTTCGTCGAGGGACGATTGGTCACAAGGACCCTTCCCCGACGGTCCACGATCTCACCTCGATCGTGCTCGAGGCGCTCGAACTGGAAAAAGTTGTTTCGGGAGCGCTCGCGAAACTCCGGACCCTGACGGACCTGAAGACCGTACAGCCGGGCCAGAACCACGGTGAAGGCGAGCACCACGACCACGCCCATGGCGTAGGCGCGGCCGAGCGCCGGCGAAGGGTCGCGCTGGTCTCCACTCACCGACGGTCCTCAGCGAAAAAGCGTGTCCTCTCGAGACCGGAAGCGGTCCGAGGCCCACCCGTACACGACGAAGGCGGGGTAGCCTAGGAGGGTCGTTCCGGCCACCCCGAGCATCATTCGAACCCCCCACAGGCCCACGTCGTTCCCGGTCAGGAGTTCGAGGCCCCACCGAGCGAGGTAGGCCGTGCCCGCAGCCAACGCGGTGAGGATCATGACCGTGCCGGCGCGAGCCCCTACGACCCGAATCACGAACAAACGGAGCACTCCGTAGGCCACCACGGTTCCAAAGGTCCATAGCCCCCTCGGCTGCCCAGACGATACGTCGGCGATGTAGCCGATGCTGGCTGCGAGGATGAGACCTCGAGCCAGCCCAACCTCCAGGGCACAGAAAGTGGCTCCCAGCGCCGCGGGATCAATCCGCAGACCTGTGTCTCGGGCCAGGACCCCCGAAAAGGCCGTCGAGAGGGCTGCCACTACGAGGATGGAGGCCGCCCGCAGGCCTCCGGACTCTAGCCCCCACGCGGAAATTCGCCGGAATCGGCTCTCTGGCTCCAGAGAGAGGCTCACCGGGAGCCCTCCTCGGCGATGCCGGAGTCGCCACTCAGGACGCCGGCATCGGGCGGCGGCGGCGGCCAAACCCCCACATCCCGTGGCCCCGCGTCGGGCGGAGCAGCCCGCAGTGCCGGAGGGAGAAGAGGCTCCGGGGTTACGAGGGGGACGCCAGGGGCGGCCGTGCGAAGCACCTCAACGAACTCGAGCCGGGCGAAGTCGACAAACGGGGCCACGTCGGCGAACCGGTGGGGGACGCCGTCCCGGGTGAAGACCCGAGTCACGATCCCGATCGGGACCCCACGAGGGTAGGTGTTCCCCAGCCCGCTGGTCATGATGCGATCTCCCGCACGAAGGTCGTCGGATCGGAGGACTTCGCTGAGCACCAGCCCAAAGCGGTCGCGGTCGCCTTTGCCCTCGAGTCGGCCCCTCGCGCCAGTGCGAAGCGCCTGAGCCGGCACCGACACCCGCGGATCGGCGAGGATCTGCACGTCCGAGGTGGTCCAACCCACGGACAGCACGCGCCCCACCAGACCGTCGGCACCGAGCACCGGGTCCCCGCGCTTCAGTCCTTGGAGGGCTCCCTTGTCGACCCGCACCACCGAAACCGTCGGATCGTACCCAGCCGCGATGATCCGGGCCACCACGAAGTCCTGGCTGGGGTTTCTGGCCTTCAGCTCGAGAAGCGCTCTGAGATGCTCGTTCTCGACGTCCAGGACCTCGAGCGCCATCCGCGCCTTGCGCTCCTCAGCCAGCCGCCGGCGCAACTGAACCTCCGTAGCTCGCGCCTCGGTGAGGTCCACGTAGCCATGCCAAGCATCGGAAGCCGCACCGACCGTGGACTCGAGCGCGGCTTGGACCGGGGCAGAGGCGGCGAGCAAGAGGCGATCGAGGATGTTGACCTGACCTGGACCTCGCGTCTGGGCTCGATACAGCGCGGCCGGGACGAGGATCGCGAGGGCGAAGATGACCGGGGCCCGCAGCCGCTCCAGCGCGCGCCACATCGGTCAGGCGACGGCGATCTCCTGGAGGAGATCAAGCTTGTCGAGCGTGGAGCCAATGCCTCGGACCACGGCTTTCATCGGGTCGCTGGCGACCATGACGGGGAGGCCAGTTTCGTCGCGGAGAAGGACGTCCAGGTTCTTCACGAGGGCGAACCCCCCCAGAGCTCGCCGCCGATATCGTGGATCGCGGAATCGTCCTCGCGGGAGGCGGCGCCCTCGTGAAGAACCTGGACGTCCTTCTCCGCGACGAAACTGGCCTCCCCGTCATGGTCGCCAGCGACCCGATGAAAGCCGTGGTCCGAGGCATTGG
>JBCBRU010000363.1:0-8852 GCA_039819565.1 Myxococcota bacterium
CCTCCTCCTGGATCGCGAGGAAGACAACGCACAGAACGAATCCGACGAGCCGCAGATCCCAGGATGAGGGCACCCAGAGCCCCTGAGACGAGCTCGACGCGCTCCTGGACGTCAACCGTCTCCAGCACTCGCTGCCGCTCCTGCGGGTCCTCAATGGCCGAGGCAGCGACGGTGTCAGCGAGCTGGCCGGGGGGAAGGCGAAACAGCTCCTCGAGCGTCTCGGTCTGACCAGGAGCCGAGAAGACCCGAGAGCAGAGAGCTCTAAGGGCGTGCCCGGCCGACTGCACCGTGGAGGCCGACTCGGTCACAGGGTCGGGTTCGATCAGGAGGCCCTGGGCCCGGCGAAAGGGCGTCTCGGGCGGGTGCTCACGGGAAACGTCAAGACGCGCCACGCCCTCGAGTACGATGTTGTACCGGCCGTCCGGTAGGCGCGCCGAGCGTCGCACGTAGCCGAGGCCGGCCATGCCGTGGATCGGCGGGCGGCCGAAGGCGTCGGGCTCGCCGCGCTCGTGAAGAAGAGCGACGGCCATGACCCGGTGTTCCTCGAGGCAGTAGGCCATCATCTTGCGGTATCTCGGCTCGAACACGTGCAGCGACACCAAAGTCTGAGGGAGGAGGACGGTGCCGGGGAGGGGGAAGATGGGTACCGCTTCCAGGGCGGAGGGATCGATCTCAATGGTGAGCTCTTCGGTCATGATTGGGCTCTCGGTCACGGTGAGGTCCGGACTTCCTCCGGGAAGATCTTTCCCGGGTTCAGGATGTCGAGGGGATCGAGCGTGGCCTTCAGGGCGCGCTGCACGGCGATCTTCTCGGGGGGGTGTTCGAAGGGAAGAAAGGCTCTCTTTGTGAGTCCGAGCCCGTGCTCGCCGGATAGGGTGCCACCGAAGGCGACGGCCTCCTTCATGACGTCGACGACGGCAGCCTCAGCTGCCTGCCGGTTCGCCTCGTCGAAGAGCACGTTGACGTGGAGGTTTCCGTCGCCGGCGTGGCCATAGGTGGCCACGCGCACCCCGTGGCGTTCGGAGAGGGCGCCAGCGGTCGCGATGAAATCGGGGATGCGGGAGCGAGGGACCACGATATCCTCCGAGATCTTGGCTTCGGCGGTGGTGCGGAGGCTCTCCGACAGCGTGTTTCGGGGCTTCCAGATGCGCCTCCGATCCGCCTCGTTGTGAGCGACCTGAACGTCGAGGGCGCCCTCTTCTAGGCATCGAGCGGCGAGGCGCTCGAGGTCCTCGAAGGCCCGCGCCTGAGAGTGCCCGTCCGTCTCAATGATGATGAGTGCGCCCGCGTCTTCTGGGAAAACTCCGGGGGAGGAGCGCCGGACCGCGTCGAGGGCATGGTGATCGAGCAGCTCCAGCACCCGAGGGCTGTGTCCTTCCGCGAGCAGGAGGGTGAGAGCGCGCGCGGCCTCTCCGACGTGGGAGAACGTGACAAGTCCGGTTTCAACCGCAGCTGGCTTTGGGAGAAGGCGCAGGGTGGCCTTCGTGATGACTCCCAGCGTACCTTCAGAGCCGACAATCAGTCCGGCCAGGTCGTAGCCGGTTACGTGCTTGAGGGTTCGCTTACCCACCTGCAGAACCTGTCCTCCGGGGAGGACGACCTCCAAACCGAGCACGTAGTTGCGCGTCACCCCGTACTTCAGAGCCCGCGGCCCGCCGGCGTTGCAGGCTATGTTTCCGCCAATGGTGCAGAGATCGAAGCTGTTCGGGTCCGGAGGATAGAAGAGCCCTCGCTCCTCGACGGCTCGCCACAGGACCGACAGGACGGTGCCGGCGCTGACGTCGACGGTCATGTCGGGCTCGGATATCGACGGGGCGCCGGTCAGATCCTCGAGCGCCAACACGATGCCGCCGTGGACGGGGATAGCCCCTCCGGACTTTCCGGAACCCAGGCCCCGCGGGGTCACGGGAACCTCGTCCTCTTGGGCTGCGCGCAGCACCTCACTCACCTCTGCGGTCGATTGTGCGTGAACGACGAGGTCCGGGAGCACCGGCTTTGCCACCGACCAGTCCCGGCCGTACCGGTCACGGATATCGTCGTCGTCGGTGACCCGTTCCGTTCCGAGACGGTTCTCCAGCTTCTTTCGCACGGACCGAAGCTGAGACAGGGTGGGTCGCCGGGTCACCGACCGGAACATCGCGAAGCTCATCCCCAACGGCAAAGCAAAGGCGGCGCTGAAGGCGGCCGGGTCGCTTCCTGGAGCACGAAGCCGGAGGAAGGTTCGTTTCCGGTAGACCTCGGCTCAAATCGAAGGTCATGAAGGCGAAGCGCTGGGGACCAGGTCGTCGCACCCTCAAGCGAGGTCTCGCTCAGAGGGACGGTGCGAATCGGGCCGCCAGGGCTCGGGTCTCCACGATGTTGTCTTCGATGGAGCAGTAGGTCCAGCCTCCGTAGCGGCCCACCGGATACACCCCGGCGGCTTCGAGCACCGGACGCCACCGAGCTTGCTCTCGTTGCGCGGAGACGTTGACGTGGACGTAGGCCGGATCGAGTACGACGTGGTGCCACGACACGAGCCGGTGTCCTGAGACGATACCTTCCCGTTCGAGGTCGTCGAGAACCCGTCGGCGCTCTGCTTCGACGTCGAAGGTCGCCCTCGCGTCTGCGCCGATCTCGACGTAGAGGCTCATGCGGTCGTCGCCCATGATGTTGTCATACCACCCGACTCGGTAGAAACGGAGACTGCGGTCCGGGAAGTACATCCAGTGGGGAACCTCCGGCCCTTTGCGATCGAATCCGAGGTTGAAAACCAAGACCTTGTTCCAAGAGAAAGCGCTGGCATCGTGGTCGAGTTGGCACGCGGCGAGGAGATGAGGGAGGGGTTGCGAAGTGACGAGGCGTCGGAATCGGATCGACCCACGGGTGGTATGAGCTCTCTGCTCCGATAGATCGATGCGTTCGACCCGCTCCCCGTACTGAACGGTGGTGGAGGGGAGGTCGCGCAGGAAGGCTCGGACGTACTCGATTGCCCCTCCTCGAGGATAGGTGAAGGTCGAGTTGTAGGATTGGTTGTCCGGCCGCTTCATGTTCCGGACGATGTCGTCGGCATCCCCTTTGGGAAAGAACCGACCCATCGCGTTGACGTCGAGCGTATCCAGGTCGCACGCGTAGAGTTTCTCGTTGTAAGGGACGAGGAAGGCTTCGGCAATGCCGCGCCCGAAGCGGCGATACAACATGCGTTTAAAGCTCTCCGGCCCCTCCGGAGCCGCCTCGCGAAACCAGAGATCGTGGAGGCAGTCGATGAAGTCCTCTTGCGGGAGCTGATGGATGTTCTTCTGAAAGGGAAAATCGATGTCCCGCTCGGCGTAGCGGATGAACGTCCGCTTCTCGACGGTTCGAATTTCTTGGCCCGGCATTCGCGCGCGCAGCCAGGCTTCGATCGCCGGGTGTTTGAAGTGAAAGAAGTGTCCGGAGTAGTCCCAAACGAAGCCGTCCTTTCGGATCGTCTTGCAGTATCCACCCGGCTCTTCGTCCGCCTCCACCACCCGCACCGAAGGCTCCGGGCGTCCCCGCGTCATCGCCGCTTCGCGGATCGCGTTGGCGAAGGAGAGCCCGCTGATACCGGCCCCGACCACGAGGTAGTCGACGTCCTCCTCTCGGGCTGTCGCTGCCGTCATGGGCCGTGCATAGCATCTCGGCGATGTCTGACGAGACTACATCTCGGCCCGGCCCCATGCCGTCGGCGATCCTCACCCCGCGCCTTCGTCTCGTTCGGTGGGCGATCCACGATGCGGAGGAGCTGCGGGCGGTGCTCGATGCCAGCGACGCCCACCTCAGGCCCTGGATTCCCTTCATGCGCCACGAGCCGCAGAGTCTCGAAGCGACCCGAGAGGAGCTCGCGGCTCGGGCGGTGGCCTTCGAGCGAGGCGAGTCCTACCGATATGCGGTTCGGCCGCTCGAGAGCACCTCGCTGGTCGGTGAAGTCCTCATCCTTGCTCGCGACGACGCGCCGTCGGGGCATCTCGAGCTCGGCTACTGGGTGACCCCGTCGGCCGAGGGCATGGGCTACGCCACCGAGGCGGCGAGGGGACTGCTGTCGGCAGCGAGAGCCGAGCTACCCGTAACGGCTATCGATCTGCTCTGCGACGTTCGCAATGCCCGCAGTGAGGGGGTCGCGCGGCGGCTAGGAGCCGTGAAGATCGGCGAAGAAGCGGCGCCCAGCCTCTCGACCGACGCCGATGAGGACGTCCTCGGACGCTGGCGCTTAGCGCTCTAGGAGCCCGAGCGGGGTGCTCTTTAGTTAGTCGGCCCAGGTGCGTTCGTTTTCGTCTCGCACGTACATGGTCACGGTCTCCGCGGCTCGGAGATAGGCCGGAAACACGGCAGCCACGAGAGCCTTGGTCTTCTTGCTCGTCTTGGGGGGCGTGGTGCTCCCCAGCTGGCCCCATCCTTCGAACCCAGCGAGGTCCGCGTTGAGTTTCGAGGCGCCCTTCGCCTGAGGGTGGACCATCATCCGGACAACCTTGCCCTTAGGGTCCATCGCGATCCCGATCTCACCTTGGAACTCGCCGTGGGCGAACGGCAGGAACACGAGGTACCCCGCCTTAAAGCGTTTCTTGAGTTGATCGAGCTGAATGGGGTCTTGCGGTATGAAGGCTAAGTTGCCGGCTTCTCCTTCGAAGTCGAAGAAGGTGAAGACCGCGGCCGAGCGGGCTTCCGCCTTCAGCTCGCCCACCGCTTCTCGATACCGCTTCAGGCCGAAGTCATCGATTTCGTAAACCTTAGAGATGTACCGGGAGGACTTCGGAAAGAAGTCGTCCAGATTCATATGGAGGGTCCTCATGAACGCCACGACGTCCCAGCGGTCGAGAAAGGCAAGGCTCCCGGGGTCGAACTTGGCGGGCTGCTCCGACGTCACGCATTCGCCTTCACTCACCTTCGAGAAGAGCTGCTGGTCCGTGAGGAGGTTCATCTGATCGGACGTGAAGAGACCGATACCGGTCTTGGCGTAGCGGCTCTTGCAGTGGGCTTCGAAGAGCTTGGCTCCATTGACCGCATCTCCGATTCGAGGCCGGGCGGAGTCCGCGGCCTGCCCCAGGGGTGGCGCCATGAGCAGAGCGAACAGAGGGAGGGCGTAGGTGATGATCTTCACGATGGGTTCCCTTCTCATTGACCGGTGAGCGGCTTGCGTACGACGCGGCGACGCACGGCCCCCCCGCTGTCGCCCTTGCCCTCGAGCTCTTTGGGCAGGGGCCAGACGTCGACCGGAAGCTTCAGCGCCGCGCTGATCTCCCGGCCGTCGGCGAGTCGCCCGCGAAGTCTCAGGCCGTGGAGGCCCTCCTCGCTGGGCGTGAGGTGAAGCGCGTACTTGCCGTTCACGAGCGGGATCTCATGCATCCGGTAGCGAGCGAGCACCTCTCCGGCGGGGCTCAGGTGTTCGGCCACCATGCGCGCTCCGATCAAGGGAACGGTCGAGCCCCACTTGGGGTCGGGCCGGGTTGGCGTCTCGAGGCTGGTCACGCTGACCTCCAGGACTTCGTTCCTGACCCCGATGCCGGGGTCGAACTGGAACGTGAAGGTGAAGGCGTCTTTCACGACCGTCCACGTCCGCGTCTTGGGACGCGGCGGGATCTTCGGAGCATCAGGGCCATCGGCGAAAGGCGGCCCCTTTTGCTCGTCGTCTGCGAGGGCGGCGCCCGAAACCGCCACAGTGAGTGCGTTCACCAGGGCGGCGGTCAGAATCGTCGGAAAGAGGCGCGGTCTCAGCAAGATGAGGAGGTCTTACCGGGAAGCGGATTGAGCTTCAATTGCAAGCCTCTCGGTCGTTCTCCATGTCCAGGCGGAGGGCGAGGTTCTTGGCGCTGTGCCGCATGCCGAGCGGCCGGCCGTCCACGTACACGGCGGGCGTGCCCTGGACCCCAACTTCGGCTCCAAGGGCCTTATCGCCGAAGACCACGGACCGGACGTCCTCGCTGGTGAAGTCCTCTTCGAAGTCATCCATGTCGAGACCCAGCTCTTGGGCGTAGCCGCGGACCGACGCCTCTGTGAACTCGAGCTGGTTGGCGTAGAGGACGGTGGCCATTTCCCAAAACTTGCCCTGCCGCCGGGCCGCTTCGGCGGCTCGAGCGGAGATCACGCTCTCCTCGCCGAATCCTGACAGCGGGAAGAAGTAGTAGACGAGCCGGACGTCCTCGCGAGACTGCACGAATCTGACCAGCTCGCCGAAAGCGTCCTTGCAGTGAGGGCAGCGGAAATCGGCGAACTCCACGAGCATGTGCGGGGCGTCGGGGTTGCCGAGGGACGGCTGCCCCTCCAGGTCGAAGGCGAAGGGCCGCGCGTTATAGGACTCGCTGAAGGCCTCGACGAGCGCCGACTCCACATCGCCGGTCGTCATGCCGAGGGCGTAGCTGTCGATGACGAACTGCGCCACCCGCTCCGAGCATTGCACGCAGCTACACTGCTCGCGGTTTCCGAGGCAGGCCGCGACGGTGCGGGCGCAACCACAATGGCAGAAGGACTCGTTGAGGATGCGGATCGCGGCCGCCCGCTCGCTGCTCGGCACCTGGAACAGATCCACACCCTCGAGCTCCGTCACGGCCGGGGCCCGCACGAGCGGCTCTTCGGCCGCGGCGGGGGAGGTCGTGGTCGGAGGGGCCGTGGTTTCGGAGCCCTTGCAGGTCGCACCTACGGCCGACAAACCGATCAGCGCAACGACGAAGGAGGAACGCCTTTGCATCGCGCACCCTGCCTAACCAGGGCCCGCGGGCGGGTCAACTCGACGAAAGCTCGTCGCGCCCCCCTTTCTACGCGAAATCGGGGCTTTCGCCGGGATGGGCGCATCCCGTACCTTCGGCGGGCACGCGATGAGCGGCAGTACGGACATCGAGTCGGCCGCTTCGGGCGCCGTGACCTCGGATATCGAAGACACCGGGATCTACAGCACCGCGGCGCTTCGCGCGGCGCCCGACGAGAACCGCCGTGCCGCGCTGATCTGTATCAGCGGCCGATCCATCGGTCAGATGTTCCTGCTGTCGCGAAACGAGCTCGCGGTGGGTCGGGCACCGGAGTGCGACGTGTTTCTCGATGACGAGGGCGTGTCTCGGCATCACGCGAAGGTGGTGCGGGAGAGCGACCGATGGGTGCTCGTGGACACGGGATCTACGAATGGCACCTTCCACGATGGAGAGCGCATCGACGTACGGGCGCTGGAGGACGGGGACCAGGTTCATCTCGGAGCGGGGACGATTCTTCAGTTTCGTTATCAGGATGAGCGCGAGGCCGAGTTCCACGCTCTCATGCAGACCTACAAGACCCACGATCCTCTCACGGATGCCCTCAATCGGAGAGCTTTCGTGACCGAGCTCGAGAAGGAGGTGGGTTTCGCCAAGCGCCACCACGAGCCGCTCTCGCTTCTCATGTTTGACGTAGATCACTTTAAGCGCATCAACGATACCTACGGACACCTGGCCGGCGATCGGGTTCTGCGAGCGATCGCGGCCCGGGTTCGTGACGTCAAAAGGAAAGAGGATGTCTTCGCGCGCTTTGGCGGGGAAGAGTTCGTCATCCTCCTTCGTGCGACCGACGCCGAGGGCGCTTTCCTTCTCGCCGAGCGGGTGAGACGAGCCATTGCGTCCTCCGAGGTCGAGTTGGGTGACGGGGTGGCGTGCACCGTGTCGATCGGGGTCGCTACCCTGGGAGAGCGCGAAGGCGATGAAGAGCCGATTGAAGAGGCCGAAGCCCTCGTGGACCTGGCCGATCGGCGCCTGTACCGCGCGAAGGGCCTCGGGCGAAATCGGACCATCGCGCGGCTTTCCCCGTAGGCTCCGATGTACCGACGTCTCGCCTGTCCTCCGGTCAGGCAAAGGCGTACGGACCGTTCAAAGCCATCGTTGACGACTGACCGTACCCACCCGGCGTATCGGGGGCGGCCGTGAGCGCGCCTCTGTCCCACGTTTCCCTGACCCGATTTCCTCGGATCACGGCCCTTCTCTGTCTGGTCCAGGTGTTGGGATATCTCGCGCTGGCCCGAGGAGCGCGCTCCCTTCCCCTCGACGTCCTCGTGCAGTCTGGGGCGAAGGTCTCGGCCAACGTTCTGGAACTCGGAGAGACATGGCGGCTCTTCACCGCCAATCTCCTTCATCGAGACGTTCTCCACCTCGGTTTCAATACGTTCTTTCTCTTCAACGTAGGCGGTGCCGTAGAGAACGCTCTGCGAACGCGCGATTATTCGCTTGTGCTCATTGGTGCCGCGCTAGGCACAACTTCCCTTTCCCTCGCCATGTCCTCCGTGCCTTCCGTAGGCTCGAGCGGAGTCGTGCTGGGGCTCTTCGGGAGCGCTTCCGTCGTTGGATACAAGTATGGAGACCTCCTTCCAAAACCATACCGGAGATACTTCGGAGGAGCCGTACTACCCTTCGCGCTGTTCATCCTCTACGTGGGTTTCGCGAGCCCCGATACGGACAACTGGGCTCATCTCGGGGGACTTGTGGTGGGGGCGCTGGTGACCGTACCCATGGTTCCTCGATTTGCCCCCGGACCTCACGTCGGATGGTCCCTGGCCGCATCTGCGGTGCTGGTGGGCGGCGTTCTCGCTTCCGGTCCCGTGCTTGCCGCCGCGGGGCCTCCTCTCGAGACCTTTCGGGTCCGCTCGAGCGGGCTTCGCGTGTCTCACCCCGTCCGATGGGAAGGGGGAGAGAACCACCTCGGAGATCTGGCGTGGGGCAATCGTCTCGGCGTGACCCTGGGGTTCATGACCGGGCGCTCCGAGGACCCCGTGGAACTCGAGACTCTCAAGGCGGAGTTTGTCGAGGAGCTCCGCGTTCGAGAGAGCGAAGGCGTTTTGACCCGGGTGCGCATTACAGGCGAGAAGCCCTACATCCTTCCCGGAGCGCCCGGTCATGAACCCCAGGGTC
>JBCBRU010000364.1:0-8794 GCA_039819565.1 Myxococcota bacterium
CTCCCGGCACCGTGGTGCGCGCGAATGCGCCCGCGCCCGAGTCCGGGGTGCGAGGCCTCGCCCACCAGCGGCAGGTGCTCCTCGCCACCGCGGCCGAGGTCAGCGACGCGTCCGCGGACGCCGTCCTGGCCGCCCTCGAGACCCTCGACGTGGCCCCGCGGGGCTTCGGGCACCGCGCGGGAGGGGCGCTGGAGGTGGCCTTTGGTCTGGACGATGTTCATGCCCGGGACAGTCTCGAAGCCTCCCTTGCGGCCGCCCTCCCCGGACTCAAGATCCGGGAGGACGTGGGTGCGGTAGCGGTGATCGGTCCGGGCATCGGTCGGCGACCCGATCTTCTGCGCCGGGCCCTTCAGGTCTCCCGCCGCTTCGGCGAGGTCGCGTCCGTGTCGACGTCGAGCTTCCGCATCAGCCTCATCGTCCCCCGTGCATCCGTCGAAGACGTGATTCGTGCGCTCCACGGGGAAATGGGGCTGGATGGCACCGCACGCGTCGCGTCCTTGCCGTGAACCGGGGGGCGCGTCCTCCAGTTGGGCCGGGGACGTCCGTTCTGTTACGGTGGCTTGCTCGCGACGGGTCGCGTCCACGATGGAGCGTGACCCTGCCGCCCGAGGGATCTGGGCGGCGCCGCCACTGAGGTGCAGGGCGCATTGGGCGCTCGAAGCCTCTTGAACCGTAGACCATCGAGGAGGATGGCTCGAAAGTGCTCTCGCTCGCACGACGACCTGGTCAAAAGATCCGCATCGGCGAGGACATCGTCCTCGTGGTCCGCGAGATACGAGGCCGACAGGTCAAAATCGGTATCGAGGCCCCCCCACAGGTGAGGGTCTTGCGAGAAGAGATCTACGAAGAGCTGTGCGCGGCGAACAAGCTGGCCGCGAATCAGGGCACGGAGCTACCGGCCGCGCTCACGACGCTCAAAAAGGACCCGACGGAGGGGGGCGAATCCTGATGAGAATCATGACTCCGCGCTTCGGCGAGTTGGACATCCCCGCCGACACCATCGTGACCTTTCCCGAGGGCTTGCCTGGGTTTCAGAGCAAGCGCTGGGTCATCTTCGTCCGCGACGAAACCCCGATGATCGAATGGCTCCAGTCGATCGACGAGCCCGACATCGCGTTGATGACCATGGACCCCATCCGGGATCTGCTCCTCGACTACCGGCCCGAGCCCAAAAAGGGCGAGCTCAACCCGATTCATCTGGAGTCCGTGGACGACGCGGATCTTCGCGTCATCATCCGCAACGCAGACGTCCCCGGCCGGCTGTCGGTGAATCTCTTCGCCCCGCTCTTTTACAATGTGGATGAGCGCCTCGGCATGCAGCTGCCCCTGGTGGGGAGCGGCTTCGGGGTGAGTGAGCTTTGGCCGCCCAAGGACGTGGTGCCGGTGCCGGCGGGGTCCGCCGAGCAGGCGGCCCGGACCGCCAGTCAGACCGTCGAGGCGGTGCGGGCGCGCCTGGAAGACGCCAGCCCCCGGCTCTCCCGGGGCTAGCGCTCCCGCCTCAGTCGTAGCGCAGCGGGTCGAGACCGAGCTCGACCTCGCGACCGTCGGAGAGGCCGTCGCCGTCCGAGTCCCAGTGGAGGGGGTCGGTGTACCACTCGAAGACCTCCTCGCCGTCCCAGAGGCCGTCGACGTCCGTGTCCACGTCCAGGGGGTTGGTGTCGTAGTCGAGAATCTCTTCGTCGTCGTAGAGCCCGTCGCCGTCGGTGTCGGCGTCCAGGGGGTTCGTGCCCCACTGGCGCTCCTCCCGATCGAGGAGCCCGTCGCCGTCCTGGTCCAGCGGGGTGACGTCGTCGTACACCCACACAGCGCCACACGCCGGCAGCAAGGCCAAGACGAGCGCGGCCAGGAGAGGCTTACGGGGAGACACCTGGGAGAGCTTGGAGAGGATCTTGTTCGTCGCAGTGTTCATCATGACCTCCTTCGCTTTCTGGTACGCGCGGGCCCCGCGTATCATTCAAGCCTTCGAAATCACGTGTCTCAGCTCACGCCAGTGACGGTGAGGACGCGGGTTGGTAGCCTCCGGGCCGACGTGCTCGAGCTGTTCCAGTTTCTCGACCGCCATCGGGCGGAGGTGGTGGAGGAGCTCCTGGTGGAGATCCCCGAGGTGGTCCCGTCGTGGATGAAGGTCCCGAAGCCCGAGCTTCAGCAGACCCTCGAGCACCTCCTCGAAGCCTACGGCGATTATCTGGTGACCGACGAGCCGGACACCCTCACCACCATCCTCCGCTACATCACCAAGGTGCGCGCGCAGCAGAGCTTCAAGCTCTCGGACGTCCTCCGTGCGCTCCTCATGGTGCCCCCGGCGCTGCGGGTGCGGCTGCAAGAAGAGTTTCGTGAGGACTCGGCTCCGGATGCTCGCGAGCGTTGCGAGGAGGCTCTGCAGCGTCTCGAGGACACCTCCGCCGACATGGCCTGTTTGTTCGTCGACATCTTCCAGGAGTACCTGATGAACATGGTGAGCGAGCATCAGGACTACCTGAAGAAGACGAACCAGAAGTTCGGCGTCGACCTCTCCAAGTTCATCCTCTTCAAGGGCTGAGGCGGGCGCATAGATGGCCGTCAAAAAACCCGGTCGGGACATCGACGACGCCCACGCCGAGCGCTTCCACGAGCGCCGCATGGCCGAGGCCCTCGGCGAAGCGGCGCCCCCCACGAAGAGCCTCCCCCGTCCGCGCAGCCCGCAGCGGCCCGCCCCCCCGGTGAGCGCAGCCCGCCTTGCGTTCGACGACGCCCATCGCCGCGCCCGCCACGGCGCCGAAGGGCTCGAGCTCCCCCCTCCCAGCCTCGCCGACGCCGCGGAGGCGCTCCTCGACGCCGAGGACGGTGAGGACTCTCCCCTCGCCCTCTCCCCCGTCGCGGCCGCGCGGGCCGCCGAGCTGCCCGAACCCGAGCTTCGGCCGCCTCCGTTTCTCAACCCGCTGGAGGCGATGCGCGACGTGTATCTGCGCGTCCGGGGCCGAGCGAGCCCTCGAACCCGAAGGCTGCTCGAAGGTCCCGACCTGGACGACCTCCTCGAGGGCCTCGCGCACATCGCCGGCGCGCCGGCGCTGCACGAGCTCCCAGCGAGCCGGGTGGCCCCGGCGCTCCGTCGAACCCTGGGCGAAGAGCTCGGTCCTCTCCTCGCGGGCTTCGGCGATGCGCGACTCGTTGAGCCCTGGCGCCTCTTTTTGGACGGCTGGGACCTCTGGGTCCCGGAAGGGTACGAAGAAGGGGTGGAGCTCTTTTGGGAGGGCGAAGGTGCCCACGACGATGGGGGGGCACCGCTCGAGATCGTCCAGAGCCTGGCGTGGCTCCAAGGCGAGGCGCTCCTGAGCACCCGCGTCGGAGACGCGGAGGACGAGCTCGTCTTCGACGGGGAGCGCTTCTACCGGCTCGAGACCAAGCGGCCCCCGCCGCGCTGAGCTACTTTCGGGGTGCGAGGGAGACGCTGGGCGCCCCCGCGAGCTTGGCCGCGTCGACGACCATGACCAGGACGCCGTTTTTGGAGCGGGGGTTGGCGTTGACCACGACGCCGCCTTCCGGGTTTTCCGCCCGGACCCGCTCGATGTTGGCGCGCACGGCTCGAATGTCGACCGGCCGACCGCCCACCCAGACCTGGTTGTTCTCGTCGATGAGGACCGGGATCGAAGCCTTCTCGCTCTGGTCTTCGTTCCGCACGTTCTCGGGCCGATCCACTTCCACGCCGGACTCCTTCACGAAGGAGGCCGTGACGATGAAGAAGATCAGCATGATGAAGACGATGTCGATCATCGGCGTGATATCGACGGCGCTCTCGTCGGCGGCGCGCTTCTTCTTACTCCGCATCAGGCAGTCGACCCTGTAACCCATCGGCGCAGCTTCTGCGAGCCCCCCTCCACCCTGAGGGGCGTTTCGTCGGCCCCCGCGCTCACTTCTTCGCGCGGCCGAGGGCCAGGACGATGTCCCACTCCTCCTTGGTCACCGGCTGCACCGAGAGCCGAGAGCCCTTCTGGACCACCCGCATGTCTTCCAGTCCTGCCGTCTCCTTCAGCTCCGCCAGAGAAACGGCGCGACCGAGCTTTCGCTTGGCCCGCACGTCGACCACGAACCACCGAGGGTCGTCGGGCGAGGACTTGGGGTCGTAGTACTTCGCGTCCGGGTCGAACTGGGTGGGGTCGGGATAGCCCCCTCGGGTGATCTCGACGACACCCACGACGTGGGGAGGCTGGGTCCGAGAGTGATAGAAGAAACCCCAATCACCCTTCTTGATCTCGTCTCTGAGGAGGTTGCGGGCCTGGTAGTTCCGCACCCCGTCCCAGTGATCCGTCTGGTTCGGACAGGCCACGAGATGGTCCCAACCGAAGACGTCCGGCTCGCTCTTGAAGAGCCAGTAGCCTCGTGCCATGCGCGGAGCCTGCCACTCCCCGAGACCGCCTTCCATCTCGTACTTCCCTGGCCTCGAGCGCCGAGCCCTCGACCCCTTCGGTGGCCTACCCGTTGTGTAGGCGCGGCTCGCGCGGCGCCGAGGCCATGACTTGGGCTTCGTGCGCGGCGACTTCGGGCAGGCGTGCATCGACGGTCGATCGACCGAAGAGGTCTCGGGCGAGCTCCACGTAGAGGGCGTGATGTCTCGCCTCGGAGGCGAGGAGGTCCTGGTACATCTGACCCAGCTCACCGTCGAGGACCTCGGCCAGGCACTTCATACGCTCGCAGCTGCGGGCCTCGATGAAGGCACACACCAACAGCGTGTCCAGCAGTCGTTCGGGCTCCTGGGCTCGGACGATGGTCATGAGTTTGCCAGCGTAGGGCGCGGGGCGAAGCCGCGCATAGGGTACGCCGCGGGCTTCGAGGTGGCTGAGGACCAGCTCGAAGTGCTCGAGCTCCTCCCGCGCGAGCTCCGAGAGCGGACGCGCCAGGGGAGCATGCTCGGGGTAACGGAAGATGAGGGTGAGGGCGGTCGAGGCGGCCTTCTTTTCGAGATGACAGTGATCAAGCAGAACGACGTCGATGCTCTCGGCGGCGCGCCGGGCCCAGTCGGCCGGCGTCTCGGCCATGAGCCGGAGCATCACTCAGCCGCGACGAGCCGGTCGCACTTCGCCGCCAGCACGAAATCGGCCTCGGCGAGCCCGTCGATCTTGTGGGTAAAGATCTCGAGTCGAGCCCGGCCCCACGTAAAATAGATGTCCGGGTGATGCCCGATCTCTTCGGCCAGGGCACCCACTCGGTTCACGAAGCCGAGGGCCTGCATGAAGTCGGGGAAGGTGTAGGTACGCGAGAGGTGATGCTCGTCGACGATCGACCAACCCTCTCCCAGACTGGAGAGGAGGTTCCGAAGCTCGTCGCCCTTCAGGGGCGCGACGCCCCCTTGGCAGGGGATGCACTCGCGGTCGGCCAGGTCGGACACCCCCTCACCCTAGCCATGACAGCGGCAGCCCACCAAGCGAAACCTCGCCCCTGCGGGGTCACCCAAAGAGACGCTCCCCTTCGCTAATACACCGCGGAGTGCCCGGCCGCGGCCTGAGCGGCCAAGGGAAGCCGGTCCACACCGAAGTAGAGGCTCTTTCGGCCGTCCGCTCGGTGCACGACATAGGTCGGAGCCCCGAACGCACCTTCGGCCAGAGCCGCCTCCGTAGCCGTACGCAGCGCCTGCTTGATGTCAGCGTCCTGGACCATGTCGACGAGGACCTCCGGCTCCGGCGCGACCTCCTCCGCGAGACCTTCGAGAACGCCCAGGTCGGAGATGTCGCGACCTTCGTCCCATACCGCCCTATAGATGCGCTCAATGAGGGGCCAAGGGTCGTCGCCTCGAGCCTGGGCGGCGAGGGTGAGGCGAAGCGCGGGCACCGAGTTGATGGGAAAGTTCTCCGGAAGACGGAACGGCACTCCGATCGCTTCCGCCTGGCGCTGTATGTCTCGGAGATAGTATCGGCGCTTCGGCTCCGAGAAGGTCGACATGGGGACATTGGCCTGGCCGATGGCCTTGAAGACCGCCCCGAGGAGCATGGGACGCCAGCGCACCGCGCTCCCCAGCCGAGCGCGGGCGGCGTTGACCCCGAGATAGGCGAAAGGGCTCGAGTAGTCGAACCAGACCTCGACCGGCCGAAGTCGCTCGGAGCGCACCTCCGGGAAGGGACAGGTGGGCGCTCCCCCGAGCGCAGACTCCACCATGTCCATGCGGTCGTGACCCCAATACAACTCGCCGTCGACCACGAAGGCGGGCGCCCCAAACACGCCGCGCTCGAGAGCCCGCTCGGTCCGCGCTCGCAGGTCGGCTTTCACATCCTCGTGACCGATGCGCTCGAGGAGGGCGGGCCCCTCGAGACCTTGTCCGGCGAGAATGGTCTGAAGCACACCGCGGTCCGCGACATCCCATCCACGCACCCAGTACGCAGTGAAGATGTCATGCATGAGGGCGCGCCTCGAGGGCTCGGGGGCGGCGAGCAGCACGCGGAGGGCGTCGACGGTGCGGCGAGGATGCTCGGCCGGCATTTCAAAAGGCACCCCGTAGGAGCGAGCGTGCCGTTGGAGATCGAGGGCGTTGTGTCGGACCTTGGCCGGCGACTGGGCCGCCATCAGGTTTTGGGGGACCTCGAGCGACCTGAACACACCCCCGAGCAGAAAGGGACAAAGCTCGATATGCGCCCCCGTCCGAGCTTCGAGATAATCGAGACGTTGAGCGGCGAGGTAAGCGTAGGGACACGAGAAGTCGAACCAAAACTCCACCGACCCAGGCATGGAAAAAGAGTACGGACCTCTTGACGGCCAGACAAGCCCTGACGCCCTGGCCAACCGAGGGTAAAGTCTCAGCTATCCCGGCGTTGAGGTTGTCGTGGTCACGGGCGGGAGATCGACGGAGAGGCGTCCTAGGTCCGGCTCGTGAAGGCTCGTAATCCAGAGCTCGCCCCCGTGCTCGAAGGCTCCCGTGGTCCGGACGAAAGCCTCCTCGTGGTCTTGGAGATCGAGCAAGACTTCTCCTTCGACGGAGAAGGCCACGACGTGTCCGTAGCGGGTCGCTTCGGGACGAAACGACGTGGGCACGCGGGTCACCATCTTGCGAAGAAAAGGATAGGGTCCGATCGCGTCGACGATGGCGCGCCGTCCCGAGACGATACCTACCCAGTAGCGCCCTTCTCCACCGCGGTTGAGGTTGTCAGGGAAGCCGGGAAGGTTGTCTATAACGACCTTCGTCTCGCCCTTGTCGGGACCGGCGAAGAAGTATCTGAGGATGCGATAACTCCCGGTCTCGGCCAATAGTATCGACCTCCCCTCCGGTCCGAGCGCCACCCCGTTGGCGAACTGGAGGCCGTCCACCGCCGTGGTCACCGCCTGCGTGTCTGGCGACCATCGCAGGAGCCGGCCGTGACCCCCATGCTCCATGATGTCGAGGAGACTCGCGGCGTAGGTGCCCCCAAAGGCCTCAGCCCCGAACTTCGTAGAGGCGTCGGTGAAATAGATCTCCCCGCTCGGAAGGCAGACGGCATCGTCGGCGTAGAGGATCGGCG
This sequence comes from Myxococcota bacterium, assembly GCA_039819565.1. GTDB lineage: Bacteria > Myxococcota > Kuafuiibacteriia > Kuafuiibacteriales > Kuafuiibacteriaceae > JAHQVK01. The sequence goes on from JBCBRU010000364.1 coordinate 7,461, forward strand.
TGCCTTCGACCTCGTCGGCGAGCACGGTGAGCCGTCCCTCGCGGTCCACGGCGAGGAGGCCACGGTGGGCGTCCGCCACCACCAAGCGGTCTGCGGCCCCGTCCCAGTCGATGCCCAGCGGTCGCCCCCCGGTGTCGATCCATCGCTCGAAGACCTTCTGTCCGGGAGAGCGTCGGGCGATCCAACCCTCGTGGGAGGTCGTGTAGAGAGTGCCCTGGGGATCTGCGGCGAGGTCTTCCGGTCCCGTGAGGTCGGGGACCTGAACCCGCTGCACGGATGAGAGTCGGTCATTGCGAGCGAAGGCCCCGGTATAGCCGCGGTCCGGCGCCGGCGACCACGCCACCGGTTCGACCTCGACGGGCCAAAGAAGAAAGTAGAGAAGGACGAGCAGGAACCCCACCCCCAGGCCGCTCATCAAGCGCTTCATGTCCCCTGGGGATAGCGCAGACCGGAGGCTCAGTCGAATTGGCGCTTGATGCTCGTCTTTCGCGGGATCTTCTTTCCGGCTCGGGGCTTGGCGCCCGGCGAGCCTCCGCCTGACTTACCCTTCTTCCGCGCCCTCTTGGCTGCCGTCGCCCTCTTTCGACGGTCGTTGAGTGCGGCCGCCTCGCCCTTCTCGAAGGTCTTTCGAGGCACCTTGTCCCCTTTGTGGGAGCGATAGCCGACGAGCAGCGGGACCCCGTCGAACCCGTAGGTTCGGCGAATCTCGTTCACGAGAAACCTCCGGTAGGAGAAGTGGATGAGCTCCGGGTCGTTGACGGAGATGAGAAACCGCGGGGGCCGGACATCGATCTGGGTGGCGTAATAGATCCGCCCCGACCTCCCCTTCTTGGAGGGCGGAGGATGGCGCTCCATGATCGCTTCGACGAAACGGTTGAGCTCCCCCGTGGGAATTCTCTGCTGATACTGGCGGTGGGTTCGTCGGATGAGGGGGAGAAGCTTGTCGAGGCCACGGCCGGTATGGGCGCTGGTGTAGACGACGGGGGCGTAGGCGAGGTGGGGCATGGCCTCACGCAGCTTCTCGGTATGGGCCTTGGTGGTGGTGCCCGAGACGAGGTCCCACTTGGAGACCACCAACACCACCGCTTTGCCCTTCTCGTAGGCGAAGGACGACACCCGCGCGTCCTGCTTGGCTACATCTTCGATGGCGTCCAGGAGGAGCAGAGCCACGTCCGAGCGTTCGAGACCTTTGAGGACCGCTACCTCTTCATCGACACCGCGGGCATTCGCCGAAAGCGCTCCATCGTACACCGGGTGGAGCGGTTTAGCGTGTTCGCGGCCCTCAAAGGTCTCGAACGCTCGGACGTGGCTCTGCTCCTCCTGGACGCCATCGA
>JBCBRU010000365.1:0-8790 GCA_039819565.1 Myxococcota bacterium
ATACGCTCACCTCGTCGTCGAATCGTTTCACGAAAAGCCTGCCTCGACATCGCCACACACCTCCAAATCAACGGGCTGCTAGGAGCGGCCTCAGAGCTTCGTTAGGGCGCCGTGGGTCTCGGGCTCGTTTCACCCGCCCTCGCCGCCGGCCTGCTCGTCCCCAGTGGGCTTGCGGTCAGGGCTGGACGGGCTTGATGACGTACTGAAAACGCGGAAAGTGGACGGCGATGTCGCCAAGGCTTTCGACGTCCCGTCGAAGCAGCGTCACGTGTCGAGGCCCCATCGAGACGAGCTCGCCCTCCACCACATCGACGCCAAACTCGACGGGCCGGATGCCTACCGGCGTGCCCAGAGGCAGAGCAGGTTCATCCTCGGAAGGGAGGAAGGGTTCTGGCGTGGACGAGGCGGCAACCTCGAGAGCCTCCGGGCCCTTCATCTTCTGTCGGCTCCCGTGGCCCAAGGATTTCATCCGCTCCACCCACAGGCTGGTGTTGGGATACCCCGCCAGCAGCGAGGCCGCGGACACGGGCAGCGCCCCCAAGAACCACACGCAGTGATAGACCGACATATCCGCGAGAGAAGGTTGGGCGCCGAGAATGTATCCATCTGAGCGCGCCAGCATGTCCTCGATCCAGGATAGCTGCAGATGGATGTCGGGAAGGTTGCCGGGCGCCGCCGCCTTCACCTTGTCCGCGGGGATGGGCGGGCGACCGCGCATCGCGGCCCGGTCGGCGTGGAGGGCCGGACCGACCTCCTCGGCGTTGATGCCGATGACGTAGCGGGCAATGGGCCAGAACAATCTGTCTTCGGCCCACGTCGTGATCGCCTCGCACAGACCGGCGGAGGCATCTCCGTAGAGGCTCGGTGAGGGGTAGCGTCGCTCGAGATAGTCAGCAATGAGCCGGGTATCGCAGTAGACGTCGGCCCCCACCTGAAGCGAGGGCGTACGCCGATACCCACCGGTCAAGGGCGTGTACTCCGGCTTGGGCATGACCGACGGAATCACCACCGAGCCCCACTCGATCTGCTTGAGACCGAACATCACCCGCACCTTTTCCGAGTAGGGGGAGGGCCAGTAGTGATGAAGGATCGGCTGAGGGGCGCCCATGCCGGAGGCAGACCACAGCCCTCACCCGTTTTCAAGGCGACCTGGAGAGGACCGCCTCCGGGGCAGGGTTCGCGTCCCGAGGGCATGCGGGGCTCGGAGCCGCGGAGCTGGGTAGCTCGCTCGACGTGAGATCCGTAGGTAAGCCCGGGCCCGATACGGAGTGCGCGACGCTCTCCCGCGGGGCGAAGGCCGGCTCCTGCCGGAGTTCGTCCGAAATCGTGGGGTCAACGTCCTTTCGGACGAGACCTCGCCCCCTTAGGTTGTCCTCATGACGGCCATCGGTATCGTTCTCTTCCCCCGCTTCACCCAGCTCGACGCCATGGGCCCCTTCGAGGTTTTGGCCCGGCTGCCCGGAGCCCAAGTGCACCTGGTCGCGAGCACCGGGGATCCGGTGGTCTCGGACACCGGGCTCACCGTGGTGCCCTCCGTCACCTTCGAAGCGTGCCCGGCGCTGGACGTCCTGTGCGTTCCGGGCGGCCCCGGACAGGTCGATCACATGACGGATGGTCCGCTCCTCGACTTCCTCCGTCGACAGGGAGAAGGGGCGCGTTTCGTGACGTCCGTGTGCACCGGCTCCCTTCTCCTCGCCGCCGCAGGTCTTCTTGACGGCTACCGAGCCACCTCCCACTGGTCGGTGCGGGATCACCTGGCTTGGTTTGGAGCCGAGCCGACGGAGGCCCGAGTGGTCCGGGACCGAAACCGAATCACGGGGGGAGGCGTGACGGCGGGGATCGATTTCGCGTTTACGCTCGCGGCCGAGCTTGCGGGGCCCGAGGTGGCCCAGGGGCTCCAGCTCGGGCTCGAGTACGACCCCCAACCTCCGTACTCGAGCGGAACCCCAGCCACCGCGCCGCGGGAGGTCTTGGAGATGGTAACCGCGATGCGGGCGGAGCGGATGGCCAGGACCGCGGAGGTCCATCGGGCGGTAGCGGAGCAGCTCCGTGCCCGGGAGACGCCTGCTCCGTGACCCGCACCGTCGTCTTCGCACTCTACCCAGGGTGCGTAGCCCTGGACGTGATGGGGCCGCACGAGGTCTTCGCCCTCGCCGCCGCGTGGACGGGGCGACGGGGCAAGCCCGCCTACGAGGTGGTGCGAGCGGGCGTGAAGACGGGGCCGATCACCACCGCCTCGGGCATGGTGCTCCACGCCGAAGCTCGTCTCCGCGACGTGAAGCCCCACACTTTGATCGTCCCCGGCTTCCCGAGCGGCTCCTCGAAAGCCCCCGAGAGCCTCGTGCGCTGGCTCCGCCGAAGCCCGGCTTGCGCCCGGCGCGTGTCCGTATGCACGGGAGCCTTCATCTTCGCGGAGGCAGGGTGGCTCGACGGACGCACCGCGGCCACCCACTGGGCCGCCTCCGAGAGGTTCGCGGAGCGCTTCCCGCAGGTCAGGGTGGATCGCGAGGCGGTGTACGTTCAGAGCGACGACGTATGGACCTCCGCGGGGGTGACGGCCGGTATCGACCTGGCCCTTGCTCTCGTCGAAGTGGACTGCGGAAGTCAGCTTGCGGGAAGGATTGCCCGTGAGCTCGTCGTCTTCCTCCGCCGGCCCGGGGGCCAATCTCAGTTCAGCGCCTACCTCGAGGCGCCTCCGGCGGGAGACGACCGGATCCGAAGAGCGCAGATCTACATCTCCGAGCACCTCGGGGAGCGTCTCACCGTGGAGGGTCTCGCAGCCCAGGCCGCTATGAGCCCGCGTCACTTCGCTCGAACCTTCCGGGCCGAGGTGGGCGTGAGTCCGGGCAAGCACGTGGAGCGATGCCGGGTCGAGGCGGTCCGGAACGGGCTCGAGGTCGGAGCCGAAGACCTCACCGAGCTGGCCGGCCGATGGGGGTTCACGAGCGCCGAAGTCATGCGGCGGGCCTTCCGTCGTCACTTCGGAGTCTCGCCCGAAGCCTACCGCCAGCGTTTTCGGGTCCGGGACATCGGCAGCTCTGCTATGACCCACTGAGCGTGTACGAGCTGGTGACCATCTCCTTTTCCCACTACTGCGAAAAGGCGCGATGGGCCCTGGATTTGGCGGGCGTGAGGTATCGCGAGACTCCGTTCATGCCCGCCCTCCACCTACCGTACGTGGCCTGGAAGCTCCGAGGCAGCGACGTGGGTACGAGGGATAGCGCTTCGAGCCGCTACTCCACGCCCCTCCTCTCCCGCGGCGCGCTCCGCGTCTCCGACAGCCGGGAGATCGCGCGCTACGTAGATACTCACCACGGAACCGGATCGCTCTTCGCTCCGAAAGAGGCCGAAGCTCTCGACCGAGAGTATGCCGAGCACCTCGGCCCTCACACCCGGCGCGTGGTCTATTACTTCGGACTGGCCCGACCCTCCCTGCTGTTCGGGCTCGCCGACGCTCAAGTGGACCGCCCGCAGGCTGTCCTCTTTCGAGCCTTCTTCCCGGTGGGGCGGGCCTTTTTGCGGAGAGCTCTCCAGATCGACGAGCGGGGCTACCGCACCTCCCTCGATCGGATTCGGCAGGCTGCAGACAAAGCGGCCGCGCGGTTGGCCGACGGGCGCCCCTACTTGTGCGGAGAGGACTTCAGCGTGGCCGACCTGGGCTTCGCCTCCATGATGGCCCCCGCCGTATTCCCACCCGAGTATGGCGTGAGTCTTCCCCTCCTCGAGGGACTCGAACCCGACGCGCAAGAGATCGTGCGCACCTACCGGGAGCACCCGGCCGGCGAATTCACGCTGCGGATGTATCGAGAACACCGCCGCCCTGCCGAGCCGCCTCCGCTGCCCTGAGCTCGACCGCGCGTGGACCCCCATGACCGCGGGACGCTTTGTGCTGGCGCGAGCGGAACGGACGGAATACGGCGGCCGCATGACATCCACCCCCGAGCTGGAGAGTATCTCCGCCGAAGACCTAGCGTACTATCGACGCCACCCCAACGAAGTCCATGAGCTCCTGAACCGCGAAACCGTGCGACGAAACATGATCGGCTGGATTCTCGCCCTCGCCGTGCTTCTCGTGGCCAGCTCCAAGCTCGCAGCCTACTTCCTCCACGACCTCACCGGCAGTTTCGTAGCCAGCGTCGTCGTGGACCTGGTCTTCGAAACCGGGGCGGCGCTGATGGGGGCCGTGGCGACGCTGCTCTTCGTCGAGATCGCTCAAGCGCGGCAGTACGAAGAGAATAAGCGACTGTATCGCGCCGTGAAAGCCCATCTCGACGCCGAAGCGGCGGACCCCACCCGCTGAGGCGCGAGCCGTAGGCCCGGCCGGTGCGCTCGCCCCCAGATCTCTTCTTCTGTTCTCGCCTGGAACCTACAACTCTAGGCAGAAGGAGCGGGGACTTTCTCATGCCCCTCGGGTCGGGAGGAGATAGATGACTCCCCAAGGCTAAGGCCGCCCGTGCAGACCACGTCTCCGTGCCGTGAAGTCCGCAACGCTCACGCCTGGACGTACCCCCGCGGCAAGCTGAGACGACGACCCGCCGGGGACACACGACCGCGGTCATGCCGTCGTGCGCCACGAGGCTTCCGGTGCGATAAGGGGACATCCCCATGGCCACCCTAGAGCTTCGGTCTCCGCCGACCCACGTCAACGCCCCTCGTCTGCTCGCGCGGATCGAGGCCCTCGGTCGAGTGGGGGCCCTCGAAGGCGGAGGGGTGTCTCGTCTCGCTCTCACCGATGAGGATCGGGCCGGTCGAGACCTCGTGGTGGGTTGGATGCGCGAACTCGGTCTCGAAATCCGGATTGACGGGATCGGCAATGTGGTGGGTTTGCGAGCAGGAACGGAGCCGGGGCCGCCGGTGATGACGGGCTCGCACATCGACACCGTGCGCACCGGCGGCCTCTACGACGGAAACCTCGGGGTCATCGCCGGCCTCGAAGTCATCGAATGCCTCAACGAGCGCGAGCTCCGGACGCGACGACCGCTGGCGGTGGGGTTCTTTACGAACGAGGAAGGCGCGCGCTTCGCGCCGGACATGATGGGCAGCGCCGTCCACCAAGGCGCTCTCGAGCTCGAGGCCATGCTGGACGTGCGGGGTATCGACGGCGCCCGGCTTGGCGACGAGCTCGCGCGGATCGGATACGCCGGGGAGGCTCCGGTAGGGACCGAGACCGCCGAGGCCTTCGTCGAGCTACACATCGAACAAGGCCCCGTGCTCGAGCGCGAGGGTCTGCAGATTGGCGCCGTCACCGGCGTGCAGGGGATCTCTTGGACCGAGGTCACCATCACCGGGACCTCGAACCACGCGGGGACGACCCCCATGTCGATGCGCGCCGACGCGGGCTACGCCGCCGCGGAGATCGCGGTCTTCGTTCGCCGCCTCGTCGAGGACATCGGAGGGGCGCAAGTCGGCACCGTGGGCGCGCTGCAGCTCGCGCCCAACCTCGTCAACGTGGTCGCCCACCGCGCGACCCTGACGGTGGACCTGCGCAACACGGACGCGGAGGTCCTGGCGGACGCGAAGGCGCGCCTGTCGACGTTCATCGAGGAGCTCGCCCGACGAGAGGGGGTGGCCATCTCGACCCGGGTCCTGGCCGACCTCGCCCCGGTAGCCTTCGATCCGAATGTGGTCGAGCTCGTCGAGCGCTCGGCCCGGGCGCTCGGCCTTTCGGTCCGGCCCCTCCCGAGCGGCGCCGGGCACGACGCGCAGATGTTCGCGCCGAACTGCCCCGCGGGGATGGTGTTCGTGCCGAGCGTGGGGGGCCTCAGTCACAACGTCAAAGAGCACACCGACCCGGCCGACCTGGAGGCCGGCGCCAACGTGCTCCTCCGGGTCCTCCTCGAGCTCGCGAACGCTCCCTAGGCGGGTGCAGCCCGACTACGCACGTCCATGACGACCCGCGACGGGACTTCAATCGGCTCGAGAAGTTCCGTCTCAATGTCCTTCCCGTCGTCCGTGCGGGACATCAAGACCGCAGAGAGATAGTGCGCTGCGTGCTCCTTAGGCGGCACGAAGAGGTCGACGCGGATATAGGGATAGACGCCCTCTGCGACGAACTCGACGTTGTCCATCAAACCCCCGTACCGCTGCTCGCCGAGCTTTTTTAGGAAGCCATACTCATTTCCCCGAAGCCGGACGACATCCCGTTCCTCGGTGCACCACCCCCCCGAAGCCTCGCTGTAGACGCCATAGGCCGAGAAGCTGGAGAGGGCCGTGCCCACGACGACGATGGCGAACTCGATGCCCCAAAAACCCCAGAGAATATTGCCTCTCACGTCGATAGTGCCGAGCGAGTAGTACCCGGCCTCGGCGATCTGCTGCAGAGCCGACCCGAACTCCAAGGGATTGAGAATCGTCGGAACCTCCGGAGGGAAAAGGAGACGGATGACGATCACCCACGCCGCATACTCCGCGGACAGGCCCGTCAGGAGGCCACCCGCGAATCGAACCCATCGACTCCGAACGTGCGCTGCCTTGCTCGCTTCCTTTACCGCCATTCCCAGCGCTTTCGCTAAGAGGAGCGTCCCCACCACCGAAAAGTAGGGAAAGGGGTTATAGAAGGTGAAGATAGAATATATCGCACCGAGAACGAGCCCCGCTCCAGCTCCCAAACCAAAGAATCGAATGAGATAGTTCGGGTTCCAACGCCCGGACTCGCGGTAGGCGGTGCCCTTCTGGAGCTGCTCCGTCACGCTCGGAGCGTGGCAGCGCTGAGGGATCGGGTCAATCGAGGGCTCCCCTTTAGGGGGTGGGGCTGGCGTCCGCAGGGAGGCTCGGGATGCGCGACGGCGTCCACGGGGCTCCCATGGCCTCGAGCTCCTTCTCGAGCGAGCTCAGCTGACCGTGCACGGCCTTGAGCTTGGTGAGGGCCGCGGCAAGATCCTTTTTCGCGATGGCGAAAGCCTGCTGGTGCGTCGCCGTGGCTTCGGCCTGGCTGTGCCAGTGCCCGTACACGATGGAACCCAAACGCTGGGAGATGGACCACGGGGCCGGCTCGTTGCGCGATCGACGGGTACGCTCGCCCACCAGCGCCGTGGACAGATCTTCGACCTGGGTTTCGATGCCTCTCGCTCGACCCCGCACCGACTCGTCCGCCGCCGGCGTCCGATCGATCGCCGCCTCGACGTGGGAAAGACGACGCTTGAGCTCCTTCAGCGACTCCGCCGCCCCCCGCGCCGACCGCCAAAGCTCCGCGGTCTGCTTCTGAAAGGTCAAAAGCGCGCCGCGATCCTTGGTCACCAGCGGGCTCCCTTGATCGAGAGGCTTGACCACGAAACTCATCGGCTTCGAGAGGGTCTTCCATTTTCCGTCCACGCGTTGCGCGAGCTGAGCGGTGTAGGTCCCGGGGAGAACCAAGGGCCCTACGGGCGGCTCGTACCAAGGAGGACGGTCCTTGGGGGGCGACAGCTCGATCGGATCGCTGGGCGGGTAGCGGAGGTCCCAGGCCACCTGATGAAAGCCCTTCGCGGTCGGGCCCGTCACTCGGCGGATGACCGCGCCGGCCGCGTCACGAACGGTGAGCACGATGGCGGGTGCCTTCTCCCGGTCCTCTCGGCGAAGCGTCTCCCAGCTCGGATAGGGATTGTCTTCGCCCTTCTTCAAGCGCTCCCGCTCCGCCTTTCGGCGGGCGGCCTTTCGGGTCTGTAACCCTTCCGGCAGGAAGTAGTTGAACACGGCTCCGAACGGAGGGTTCGCGGCGGACCAGTAGTTTTTGCCGCGACTGTGCTTCCCCGACCAGCGATCTCGCTCGACGTAGAGCCAGGCATCCTCGATCGAAAAGAGGACTGGAGCCGCCCCGAGACCGGCCTTGGGTACCCGGAGGGGAGCGATACTATCGAGGATATAGATCCCGCGTCCGAAAGTCCCCACCACGAGGTCGTCCTCGCGCCGCTGAATCTCGAGATCCCGTACGTCGATCGTGGGGAGCTTCCCGCTCAGGGCGTGCCAGCTCTTGCCTCCGTCCTGGGTGAAGTTCAGCCCCCACTCGGTGCCCACGAACAGCAGATTGGGGTCCACGGTGTCCTCTACCAAAGCATGGGCCGGACCCCGATGAAGCTTGGTCCCGATGGACCGCCAGGACTTGCCGCGGTTGGTCGACTTGAGCACGTAGGGCTTGAAGTCCCCCCGCTTATGGTTGTCGACCACCACGTACACCGTGTCGACGTCGTGCCGGGAAGCCTCGATGTCCTCGACGTAGCTCATGTCCGGAACCCCCGGGAGGGACTTGATGGTCCGCCACGTCTCGCCTCCGTTCTCGGTCACGTGGATGAGGCCGTCGTCGGTCCCCGCGTACACGAGGTCGGCTTGTTTGGGACTCTCGCTGATGGCGATGAGGCTCCCCCAAAAGGAAGTGGAGTCATTTTTGGCCACCGCGTCGACGCTCCACACGCGACCCATGACTTCGAGCTTGTTGCGGTCGACCTTGCGAGACAGATCCGGACTCATCGCCTGCCAGCTGCTGCCCCGGTCGTCGCTTCGGTAGAGCTTCTCGGCCCCGTAGTAGAGGCGCTTGGGATTGTGAGGGCTGATGAGCAGCGGAGTGTTCCAGTTCCATTTGAGCTGCCGCTCCCCCGCGCCCGGTTGGGGGGCGATGAAGACCCTCTCGCCCGTCGTGAAGTCGTAGCGAGCGAGGCCCCCGTATTGGTACTGGGCGTACACGACGTTGGGGTCGGTGGGGTCGATCTGCGGCTCGTAACCATCTCCGCCGACGAGCACCGTCCAATCTTCGTTGAAGATCCCCTCGTGGTCGGTGGTTCGAGAAGGTCCGCAGGAAGAGTTGTTGTCCTGGGTCCC
>JBCBRU010000366.1:0-8736 GCA_039819565.1 Myxococcota bacterium
ACTCAGGAGGCGCGGATGGAGGCCGAAGGCTGGAGTGGCTCTTTTGGGGCCGTGGCCTCCGGAGGAGCATTCTGGTCGAACAATGATTTTTCCTATCTCGATGACAATGCAACCTTCGCGGATCCCACGGACGACGAGGTGGTCGAGCGCGTCAACGCAGAGGTTGGGCAAGGACATGGCTTCTTCGCGGGCAGCCTGGAGAGCGGCTCGCACCGAGTGGCGGCGCTCCTCTTCCTGCTCCACCAGGATCGTGGGCTTCCTGGGCCCGCCACCGTAGTAAGTCGAGAGAGCCGACAGGAGCGGACTCGACTGTTCGCCTCACTTGGGTATCGCGTGGACGCGACCTGGGGCGATGTGGATGTCGAGGGGTTCGCCACCCTGGCTTTGGGCTACGACCGAGACCAAGTGAGGGACCTCCTCGGACGGGTCGGGCTGGGTCGTGAGGACACGGACGACCGCTACCTGAGCCTAGATGCGCGCGCGGGGTTTTTTGCTCGCGTGGTGCCCCCGCTCACGCTCGGCGCCACGGTCTTTCGTCGCTGGGACGACGTTCGACCGAGCAACCGCTTCGCCACGCCCGGGGACCAACCCTCCGAGCGCGATCTCACCGTGGTGGCGACGGAAGCGCTCCTCGAAGCCGAGCCCTTCGGCGTGCCCGTTTCGGCGCGCGCTTCCGCCTCGCTGCAGGTCACTTCGGCTCGACTCACCGCCTCCGAGCTTCAGGGCACGACGGTGCGAGAGCTCGACCAAACCTCGCCCAACTTTCGTGTCGAGCTCCGCGCAGAGCTGCTCCACGGCTTGGAGCTGAGCGGGCACCTCAGCTCCGGGGCCCAAGTACCGACGGTTCTGCAGCTTTTCGGCAATCGAGACACGGTAGTCGGAAACCCAGATCTGATCCCGGAGACCTCTCTCGCCGTCGACGCGGGAGTCCTCTTTCAGCGCGGGTTTGGGCCGCTCGACCTCCGCTCGGAGCTTCGCTTCTTTTCCCTTCGGGTCGACGACATCATCGTTGCCCGACGCACGGCGCGGAACACGGTCGCCTTTCGCAATGAGCGCTCGGGTGAGACGCGAGGGCTCGAAGCCGCCCTCTCGCTCGCTCTCCATCCGGGCCTCACCACGGACGCCTCGCTCACCTATCTCTCCTCAGACTTCGACAACTCTGGTTTCACCCGCGAGCAGCCCCTACGCGTGCCGCTCCGCTACTTTCAACGAGTTCGCTGGGAGTTCCTGGCGAGGAGGCTCGCAGTTTGGTCGGAGATCGATCACCGGAGCGGCTTCTTCACGGACTCGGCGAATCAGGTCGAGCAGCTGCCCCTCACCCTCATCAACGTGGGACTGCGCGCCCGATCGCCCGAGGACGGTCTGTCGATCGCTGTCTCGGTCATGAACCTCTTGGACGCCTCAGGTCTCGACCTCCTCGCCTTTCCCCGTCCGGGCCGGGCGGTGCAGGTCGCCCTCGAATGGAAGGAATCTATCCCGTGAATCGTATCTCTCGAAGGTTTAGCAGCAGCTCGACCGCCCGGTGGGCGTGGGCTCTCACTCTCTCCGCCCTGTGGACGACCTCATGCGGCGACGACGATCCCTCCCCCCCGATGGCGGGCAGCGATGCCGGTGCGGCGCCACGTTTCGCGGTCGTCCGGAGCGATTTTGAGACGACCGCGATCGCGCTCCTGGACTCCGCTGCCGAGGTCACCGAGCCCAGCTTCTTGAGCTCCGGAAGCCAGGCTCCGGGCTTGGTCGCGCCCCTCTCCGGGGACGTCGTACTCGCGAGCGGCGGTGGGGAGCCCGGCGTCCTCATGGTCATCGACCGTCTCGGTACCGATGTCCTCACCCGGCTCGACCTCTCGGACGGCTCGGTACGGGGCCAGCTCCGGGTGGCTCCGGGAGACTTCTCGACCAACCCCCAAGATCTCGTGAGCGTGGACGAGACCCGAGCCTGGGTGAGCCGCTTTAGCGTCAACCTCGATGCCAGCGCGCCCCCGATGGATCAGGCCAACGACGTCATCGAGATCAACCCGAGCGCGATGACCGCGACCGGGCGGCGAGTGTCCCTCGCAAGCTTCGATGCAGAGGTCTCGGTGATGCGTGACGAGGGTCCGCAGAACGCCACCGCCTACGCCCGCCCGAGCGGCCTCGCCCGAGTGGGCTCCACCCTCGCCGTCGGACTCGCCCTTCTCACGGTGGAGTTCGACGGTGCGGCGCGAGGTCAGCTCGCGCTCGTCGACGTGGACACCGCCTCGCTCACTGCCTTCGAGCTGCCGGAGCCCTCCCGCAACTGCGGATCCGTCCAGGGTGTTCCGGGGGCCTCGGACTCCGTCCTCGTAGCCTGCTCGGGATTTGGCCGCCCGTTCGGCAACGAGAGCCAGGTGCGCGCCTCCGCCGGAGTCTACCGTATCCGACTGACCGGTGCCGCCCCGGAGGTCGTGTGGTCGTGGGAGCCACGGAGCGCTCCGGATCCGGTGGCCGTGTACAACGTCGTAGCTCTAGGCCCGGATCGTTTCCTAGGTATCGCCTACGGAACCTTTGGAGAGAGCGGAGACGAGGCTTTCGTCATCGACGTCGGCGAGGGGGAGGCGACCTCGCTCTTCAAGGCTGCCTCCGCCTTCGCGCTCGGCGAGGCCGCCTTCGAGACCGACTCGAGGCAGCTCGTCCTTCCCGACGCCTCGGACGGAAGCGCGGGCCTTCGCCTCTACACCGAAGAGGCCGACGGCAGCTTCACAGCGGGCGCGGTCCGGGGGTTCGAAGACGGCCCCCTCCCTCCGCGCCGGGTGCGATCCCTGCCCAAAGGAACTTCCCCATGAGCAGCTCCGCCGAGACACACGCGGAGCGCATGCGCCGCCTCAAGGCGAAGCAGGACGCCGAAGTCCGCAGCCGGAAGGAGAAGCGAGGCGTCGTGGTGGTGAACACGGGAGACGGCAAAGGTAAGTCGTCCTCCGCTTTCGGGGTGGCCGTACGGGCCATCGGCCACGGCCAACGGGTGGCCATCGTGCAGTTCATCAAAGGAACTTGGAAGACCGGCGAGGGCCAGTTCTTCGACCGCTTTCCCGAAGTCACGCGGATCGTCTCGGGCGACGGGTTCACGTGGGAGACCCAGGACCGCGATCAGGACATCGCCTCGGCGGAACGCGGTTTCGAGGCGGCCCGAAACCTCATCGCCGCGGGCGAGCATGACGTCGTCATCCTCGACGAGATCAATGTGGCTGCGAAGCACGGATATCTGAAGCCAGAGGCCATTGCGGAGGTGCTTCGAGCCAAGCCGGAGCACGTATCGATCATCGTCACGGGTCGCGGCGCCCACCCCGCCGTGATCGAGGCGGCGGATACGGTGACGGAGATGCGCTTGGTCAAACATGCCTACCAGGCTGGGATTCGCGCCCGCAAAGGGGTCGAGTTTTGAAGTCCAGCTCGGCGCTTCACTCAGCTTCATCCCGGTCACGAGCTGATTCTTCGAACCGGCGGCTATGAGGCGGTTGCTCGCGTGTACTGGGATCCAGAGACGGGCCCGCTGCTTCTATCCGAAGGAATCTCGCAATGAAAATTGCGGACGCGAACTCTAGGGCCGACCGATCGTCGATGGCGTGGATCCTTCTCCTCGTCGGGGTCGGCGTGACCTATGTCCTCTCACTCCTGGCCGGGGAAGGTCATCTCGATGACCCGAAGCTACGTCTGGTGTTCCTCGAGCTCCGGAGCTATCGGTTCGCCAACGCTTTCCTCGCGGGTGGAGCGCTCGCCACCGGAGGCGTTCTGGTGCAGGGCCTCTTTCGGAATCCGCTGGCCTCCCCGTCCATCCTCGGAACCAGTGCGGGGGCAAGCCTCGGAGGCGCATCCGTTCTCCTCCTGTGGGATATCGCGATCGCCGATCTTCTGCCTTCGACCTTTCCCCCCGAGTTGGTGCTTCCGGTCGGATGCCTCCTGGGTGCTTGGGTGGCCCTGTCCGTGCTCCTCGCGGTCACAGGTCGCAACCCAGACGTCGTCACGTTGCTCCTCACCGGATTCATCCTGTCCTCGTTCTTTCTGAGTCTAGGGAGCCTGCTCACGAGCCTCGCTCAGGAGTCTTGGGAGCTCGGTCGAGCCATCATTGCTTTCACGCTGGGCGGCGTGGAGTCGAAGGGACCGCGGCACGTCGCCCTCGCTCTCCCTCTCATCGGAGGGGGGCTCGTCGCCGCCTGGGGATGGGGCCGCCACTTAGACCTGCTCCTCACGGGAGAGGAGGAGGCCGCTGCCCTCGGCGTCGATGTGCTTGTCGTGCGCCGATGGATCATCGCGTGGACGGCGGTGCTCACGGCGGCTGCGGTCGCGATAGGTGGCAACGTCAGTTTCGTCGGGCTCGTGGTCCCCCACGTCCTGAGGGCGCAGATGGGTGCGCTGCACCGTCGATTGATCCCGGCCGCCTTCCTGGGAGGCGGCGTCTTCGTAGCTCTCGCAGATGTCCTCGTGCGCGCTCTTCCCGCTCGAGGCACGATTCCTCTCGGCGTCGTCACCGGCCTCGTTGGGGCTCCGGTCTTCTTGAAGCTCCTCTCTGAGCGCACCGATGCCAGGAGGCTCACTTGAGCGGTGGAGTCACGCTGCGAGACCTATCCGTGGCCTACTCAGGTGGACCCGAGGTCGTTCGTGCCGTCAATGCCGACTGCCCGCGGGGAGAGGTCACGGCCGTGGTGGGTCCGAACGGAGCAGGAAAGAGCAGCCTCCTCAAGGCCATCATCGGGCTCCTGCCCAGCCAAGGTGAGATCCGCATCGACGGCCGCCGGCTCTCCGACCTGAGCGCGAGGGCGCGCGCCCGCGCCGTTGCCTACGTCCCGCAGAGGAGTCGCCTCGACGCGCGACTTCGCGTACGCGAGGTCGTCGATCAAGGCCGCTTCCCCCACCGAGCTCCGCTCGTCAGCCCCTCCCCGACGGATCGGGTGGTCACGGAACACGCCCTCCGTGAGGTCGACGCGCTCCATCTCGCGGACCGACCTTTTCCTGACGTGTCGGGAGGCGAGCAGCAGAAGGTGCTGATCGCCCGGGCGCTGGCCACGGAAGCGCGTATCCTTCTCTTCGACGAGCCGACCGCGGCGCTGGACGCTCGCCACGTCCTGATCCTCCATCGCCTGTTTCGACGGCTAGCCGGGCGAGGGTTCTGCGTGGTGGTCGTGGCCCATAGTCTCGATGAGGTCCACCGGCACGCCGACCGAGCCCTCCTCCTCCATCGAGGTCACGTCCTCCACGCGGGGGCGGCTCGCGAGGTCGTGTCCGCGGGTCCGATCAAAGAGGTCTACGGTGTCGACCTCCGAGAAGCCGCGGGGCTTCGATGCTTCCTCCCGGGGGGGACGACATGAACGCGGCTCAGGTCAACGCGCCCGCGATGCTCGTGAGCTTTGGGCTGTCTGCGTTGCTCGTCACCGTGGTGGGCCGACCCATGCCTCAGGGCGCGCTGGAGCGCCCACGGGAAGTCTCTTCAGAGGGGTCCCTCGAGGATGCGCGAGGGCGCTCGGTCCCCGCGGGAGCGTATCGTCGCATCGTCTCCCTTCACGCCGTGGCCGACGCGGTCCTTCTCGAGCTCGTCGAGCCGGAGCGTCTGGTGGGGGTCAGCGCTCACACTCTGGACAAGAACCCCATCGGCTACCGCTTCGGGACGGCGCGCGGAATCCCTCGCTCGAAGGACGTAGAAGCGATTCTGTCGCTCCGACCAGACCTCGTAGTGGTCTCGAAATTTGCAGGCGAAGCCTACCTCGCCCGGCTCCGGGAGCTCGGCGTTCAAGTCTTCGATCTGGGAGAGATGCGGGGGGTCCAAGACACCGTAGCGCATATCCAGACCCTCGGCGCGCTGCTGAGGCAGCCCGACCGGGCCACTCGCATCGAAGACGACTTTCTTCGCAACCTCGCCGCTCTCAGAGCCGAGGTAGGGAGCCGCGACCAACCCTGGGGTATCTATCTCAGCGTTCTCGGGGACAGTCTATTCGGAGGCACCCAAGGCACGAGCTACGCAGACTTACTTCACTTCGGAGGGATTCGCGACCTCGCCGCCGAACGCGGCTTCACGGGATGGCCGCGCTACAGCCCCGAGCAGCTCATCGACCTGAATCCGCCGGTCATCGTGACCTCTAAAGGCCGAACGACATTGATCTGTGGACATGCACTGCTCGGTCGGCTCTCGGCGTGCGGAGAAGGAGGGCGAGTCGTCGAGATGCCCGAAAGCAATCACAGCGATCCCGGGCTCGGTCTCGTCGACGCCGCCCAGGATCTCCAGACCTTGCTTTATGGTGTCGAGCCCGGGGGCACTTCGTCGGCGCTCGGTCGCAAGCGGACGATCGCGCCCAGGACCGCAAAGTAGATTTCGTCGGCCTCCTGCGCCAAGCGCTGATGGGCACGGCCGGCCACGTCGCGAAACACGCGACCCAGACGGGACTCTGGAACGATCCCCATCCCAACCTCGTTGGTCACGATCACGACGTGGGAGCGGCGCCGGGCCACCGCCTCAGCCAGCCGGCCCACCTCGACGGCGATGTCTGCCTCCGTATCGCCTCGAAGGAGGAGGTTGGAGAGCCAGAGGGTCAAGCAATCGATGAGCACCACCTCCGCGTGGGGACGAAGCCGCAGGGCGGCCACGAGATCGGTGGGAGCCTCGACGGTCTCGAAGGCCTCGGCTCGCTCGACCCGATGACGAGCGATGCGATCCGCCATCTCGTCGTCGAAGGCTTGAGCGGTGGCGATGAAGACCCGACGCTCGCCCCGTTTGAGGGCGAGGTCGACGGCGAAGCGGCTTTTTCCCGAACGAACCCCGCCTCCGACCAGCACTACGCGGCCGCCTGTCACCGAGGCTCTCCCGCGTCGAGCGAGAGCTCGTCCCGGAAGAAGCGCGCCAAAGGAAGCGACGCGAGCGCGCCCGCGGCCCGATCATGGACGTCTTCGAGCGACCGCATCGGCTCCGGCCGCGTCTTCTTCGGGGCTGCCCAGGACAGGAGGGCCTGCGCCGCCTGGGAAGACTCGAAGAGCCCGTGGACCATGGTTCCGCGCACGGAACCGGCGCAGGCTCCGTCCGGACGAGGGCCCTCCGCGCCGACGAGTTGCGCGAAGGGCCGCGTGCGATGGGTGGGCGCGACCCGTCCGTGATGAATCTCATAGCCCTCGGCGCAGACCTCCCCGGGCAGTCCCTGCAAACGTGCCTGCACTCGGGTGGTGCGCTTGTCGGGGAGAAAGCGCGCCTCGACGGGGAGGAGGCCCAGCCCCGGGACCGGCCCTCCCTCCGTCCTCAGGACCTGTCCCAAGATTTGGCAGCCTCCACAGATCCCGAGGATCGCGCCTTCGACACGAGCACGCTCGGTCAGGGCCTCAGCCCATCCGCTCTCTCTCACCCAGACGAGGTCGGCCAGCGTGTGCTTCGACCCCGGGAGAATGACGAGGTCAGAGCCGAAGGCTTCCCGAGGGTTGCGGGCGTACCGGACGTGGGTACGCCCCTCGAGGAGTCGGAACTCGTCATAGTTCGACAGATGAGGGAGGTCCACGACGGTCACTTCGGTCTCCGACCAGGCCGCTCGAGCCTGCCCTCTTCGGCGGGCTAGAGCGAGACTATCCTCCTCAGCCCCTTCGTAGGCTTCGAGAAAGGGTATGGCCCCAAGTACCGGAACGCCGGTCCGGGCTTCGAGCTCGACATATCCAGGCTCGAGGAGGCTCGGCTCGCCCCGGATTCGGTTCATCACGAAGCCTCGAATGAGGGCTTGCTCGTCGGGGCGAAGGAGCGACCACGTTCCGTAGAGCGAGGCAAAGGCTCCGCCCCGGTCGATGTCGCTCACCAGCAACACCGGCGCGCCCACCGCCCGAGCCACGAACATGTTCACGAGGTCACCGTCTCGGAGGTTGATCTCCGCCGGGCTCCCCGCGCCTTCGACGATGACGAGCTCGTACCGAGCACGAAGACGCTCGAGTGCCTCGAGCACCTCCCCTCGCAACCTGTCCTTCATCCCGCCGTAGGCGCGCCACGAGTGGGTCCCGACGGACCGCCCGAGGACGATCACCTGGCTCACGAAGCCTGCTTCCGGCTTGAGAAGGATGGGGTTCATGTCCACGTGAGGGTCCACCCCAGCCGCCTCTGCCTGCGCGGCCTGGGCCCGCCCGATCTCCCCCCCGTCGGGCGTCACCGCCGCATTCAGCGCCATGTTCTGAGCCTTGAAGGGGGCCGCCCGGATCCCCTGTTGGCGCGCCCACCGGAGAAGACCCGACACCACGAAGGACTTCCCGGCGTCAGAGCTCGTCCCCTGGACCATGAGCACCGGGGCCAGGGCCTCGCTCATAGTTCCGCCCTCAACGCTGCGATGAGCCGGTCTGTCGCGTCCCCTTCACGGGCCGCAACCCGGATATATCGCGGGAGGCCGAAGCTCGTACAATCCCGGACGCGGATCGCGTGCCGAGCGAGAAGCTGGGTTTTGAGGCGCCTGGCCTCCCCGACGTCCAGCAGGACGTAGATGGTGGCGCTGGAGCGCGCCGCAAACCCCGCCGCGCGCGTGGAGGCGATGAGACTCTCGCGGGCCCGAAACAGCCGTGTCCGGACCTGGCCGAGCTCGGACTCCGCGGACAGGGCCGCGGGCACCACCGCCTGCGCGAGACCGTTGACGGTCCACCGTGGTCGGACCGCATCCATCCTCTCGACCCAAGCGGCCGGCCCGATCGCGTACCCCACTCGGAGGCCCGCGAGTCCGTAGTCTTTCGTGAGTGAGCGCAAACGAATCACGTTCTCGGGAAGGACGCGATCGAGGTCCG
>JBCBRU010000367.1:0-8731 GCA_039819565.1 Myxococcota bacterium
CGCTTCCAGGACTTCGAGCTGTTCGCCTTTCTCGAGCAAACCCCCAACCCGCACAACCGTATCGAGCTGGGCGAAGAGCGCGACGCGCTGGGGGTGCGGCGGGTGCGGCTCAACTGGCGTTGGAACGAGCTCGACATCGATTCGATGAAGCGTACGCAGGGCTTCTTGGCCGAGGCTTGGAATCGGAGTGGCTACGGCGAGACGAACCTCGCCCCGTACCAGCGTTTCTACGAGCGCGACCGTTACGCGACGTTGGCCCACCATATGGGCGCGACCCGGATGCACGAGAGTCCCGAGTTCGGAGTTGTGGATGCGAACCTCCGAGTTCACGGCACGGACAATCTCTACGTAGCCAGCTCGTCGGTCTTTCCCACCGGCAGCTACGCGAACCCGACCCTCACCATCGTGGCCCTCGCCCACCGATTGGCGGACCACATCAAGGCCGGGAACTATGCGGCCCGGATACCGGTGTCGTCGCCCTCGACTGCAGCCCACCCGTAAATCTGAGTGAGGATGCCCGCCCGAATGTCTGGCACCTGGCCGAGGGCATCGGCCTGCGCGCCTCGAGCCTCGACCGTCAGCGATCGGCAGAAGTCGAGCGCCAGCTCGCAGGTCTCGCGCAGCGCCTGCGGGTTCTCCAGGCGAGCCTGAGCCCGCCCGAGGTCCACCCTCATCTCCAGTGCCCCCCGCACGAAGGCGGGAGTCCTCGCCCCGGAGAGGTATCGACGCTCGAGCTCGGTGAGGTCCCGCTCGAGGCGTCGAAGCCACTTCGGGGCCTTCACGTCGTGATCCGACGCCACTCGCTTCCGAAGGAGGTCGAGCCAGCGGTCCGTCGAGCCATCGTCGGCGGCGAACAGGTCGAGGGTGAATGTGCCGCCAGCGAGGTCCGAGGTCAGGCCCACTGGATCCGGGAAGGTCGCGGAGCGCGAGCGCTCCTCCAACACAAAGCGCTCGAGCACCGTACGCTCTTCGTCGTCGAGGGCGTTGAAGGCGATCTCGGTAACGGCGCCGCTGCGTCCGACGTGGCTTCGTACGACCATCCCGCTCAACACCAGAGGAGCCTCCATCATCACCAGGCCCACTTCGACCCGGTCTCCGATGCGCGCCGGCGGGAAATCTCGAATCGCGATGCCTCCGGCCCCGAGCTCCGTCGCCTCGAGGTAGAGCTTGGCTCCCATCAAGGAGACGTCGACGACCTGGGGATAGGGGACTCTGGGGGCGTGTCGGGTGGGAAGACCGGTCAGCTCCGTGACGGCCTCCAGGATGCGAGGGAGGCTTCCCGCGGATACCAGCGCGGTGGCCCCAGCCGCGAAGTAGCGAGCACGATTTTCCCAACCGTCCGGCTCGAGCAGCACCACCACCGGAACCCGTTCGAGAAGAGCGCGGGCCGACTCAAGGAGCTCAATTGCGAGGGCCTCTCGTGCCAGGACCACGCGAGGGCGGCGGCGCTCGAGAGCTGCACATGCCTCCTGGACCTCGAGGGACCAGCCCAGCTCCACATCGCGACGCGCGAGCAGCTCGCGCCCCGCGGCGCCAGCATCGGACAGGATCAACATCGAGACGGGCTTCATGGCAGTCGGACTCCATGAGAGGCATTCGGCGCGTGCCGAACGATCTTGAGTCAGTCCTGCGGGCCCAGCCTGCGCGTAGCCCCTACATTGGGCGACTCGCTCCCAGTCCTACCGGAGTCATGCATCTCGGGATCGCTCAGACCTCCCTCCTCGCCTGGCTCGATGCCCGAGCTCACGAGGGCGAGCTCCGTTTGAGGTTCGAAGACGTCGACACTCCCCGGGTGGTGGCGGGTTCCGCGGACGACCTCCTGCGCGACCTCGAATGGCTGGGCCTGACTTGGGAGGGTCCGGTGGTCTTCCAGAGCGATCGCGAGGCTCGCTACGCCGCAGCCCTCGATCGGCTCCGCTCCCGAGGTCTGGTCTATCCGTGCACCTGCTCCCGCCGCGAGATCCGCGAGGCTTCGGCTCCCCACGCTGGGGACGAGGGGCCCCGCTATCCCGGCACCTGCCGCAAAGGCGCCATCGCCAAACCTGGTCGCCAGCCTTCTCTTCGGCTGCGCACCCGTAGCGTCCCCGTCCTCCACACGGATCGACGCCTAGGGCAGATCGGACACGACGTCGAGCGTACGGTCGGCGACTTCGTACTCAAGCGGGCGGACGGGCTCTGGGCCTACCAGATGGCCGTCTCCGTGGACGACCTCGATCAGGGCATCACGTGCGTCGTGCGCGGCGAAGATCTCGCAGGCTCGACCGCCCGTCAGCTCTACTTGCGACATCTCCTGGACGCCGACGCTCCGCCCTTGGAGACCCTCCACGCACCTCTGGTACGGGACGAGCAGGGTCGGAGGCTCGCCAAGCGCCACGGCGGGGCGACCGCTAAGCCCCTCCGCGACCGCGGCACCGAAGCCCCTGTGCTCATCGCGGCTATGGCCCTCGGACTCGGTCTCATCGACCGGGCGGACCCCGTGGAGGCTTCGGATCTCGTCCCGCTGTGGCGGGACCGTCTCGGCTCCGCGGCCCATGGCGAAGAGGTTGCGGGGACCCCATAGTCGACCGGGTCCGTCAACCGACCCTTGTCATGGAGCTTCCGTGGGGATCACAACCGAGACATGTTCGCGCGGGTCTCAGCTCTAGTCTTGTCTTTGGTGCTGGCCGGTGGGGCGCTCGCGGCGTCCGACGCGTCCCGCGCCGAGGCCGCACCGCGAAGCCGTAAAGCCACCCGTATCCACTTCGAGGTGACACCTCCCGCGGTCGCCATCTTTCTGGACGGACGCCGACTGGGGCTGGCCCGGGAGGTTGAAGCGGTTCGGGTCAAGCCCGGACGACGCGTCGTGCGCTTGGTTCGCGACGGGGACGAAACCGAGGTCGAGCTGGCCGTGACCCGGGGTCGCACCGTCCGCTTCGCCTTCGATTTCGGGGAGTGACCCCGATCGCGCGCGCAGGCCGTCGTTGCCTGCGCGGCACCCGGATGGAAGCATGAGCCGAATGCCGTCGGCGCCGCTCCTACCCCTGCGGGACATCATCGTCTTCCCTCACCAGGTGGTTCCCCTCTTTGTGGGCCGGGATCGGTCCATTGCTGCGGTTGAGGCTGCTGACGAGGCCAATCGCACCATCGTCCTGGCTGCCCAGCGGCGGGCCAAGACCAACGAACCGCGCCCGGACGACATCCACGCGGTCGGGACCTTGGCCACCATCATCCAGCCCTTGCGTCTCCCCGATGGCACCGTGAAAGTTCTGGTTGAGGGTAAGGAGCGGGTGCGCATCATCGGCTGGTCGTCCGAAGAGCCGCACTTCGAGGTCGAGTACGAGACCTTCCCCGAGCTCGACGAAGACCCGGTGGAGCTCGCCGCGCTCATTCGCAGCGTCGAGAACACGTTCGAAGCCTATGTGAAGCTGAACAAGCGGGTCCCCCCCGACACGTTGTCGGTGGTTACCACGATCGAAGACCCGGTGAGGGTCGCGGACACCATCGTGGGCTATCTAACTCTCAAACTCAGCGACAAGCAGCGTTTGCTCGAGACCGAGTCTCCCCGCGAGCGACTGGAGCGACTGCATGAGCTCATGCAGTCCGAGATCGAAATCCTTCAGGTCGAAAAGAAGATTCGAACGCGGGTCAAGAAACAGATGGAGAAGACCCAGAAGGAATACTACCTCAACGAGCAGATGCAGGCCATCCAGAAGGAGCTGGGTGAGCGCGACGAGTTCAAGAGCGACCTCCAGGAGCTGGAGGAGCGCATCGCTCGGAAGGGTCTCCCTGAGGACGCCGAAACCCGGTGTCGTCAAGAGGTTCGAAAGTTGAGGTCCATGTCACCAATGTCGGCGGAAGCTACGGTGGCGCGCAACTATCTCGACTGGATCCTCGCCCTGCCCTGGACAGAGAGCACTCAGGACAGCCTCGACGTATCGGTAGCCGAGCGGGTCCTCGACGAAGACCACCACGGCCTCGAAAAGGTCAAGGAGCGCATCCTGGAGCACCTCGCCGTTCAGGCCCTAGTGGAGGCCCCGCGAGGGCCCATTCTCTGCCTCGTGGGTCCGCCCGGCGTCGGAAAGACGTCCCTCGCAAAGTCGGTCGCGCGGGCTATGAGCCGCCGCTTCGTACGTATGTCCCTCGGAGGGGTTCGAGACGAGGCCGAGATCCGGGGGCATCGGCGCACGTATATCGGCGCCATGCCCGGGAAGATCTTGCAGAGCCTCAAGCGGGCGGGGGCTCAAAACCCGGTCTTTCTGCTCGACGAGATCGACAAGATGTCCACGGACTTTCGCGGCGATCCTTCTTCGGCGCTGCTCGAGGTCTTGGACCCGGAGCAGAACTCGGCTTTCGCCGATCACTATCTCGACCTCGACTATGATCTTTCCCGAGTGCTGTTCCTGGCTACCGCGAACACCACCGCCGGCATCCCCGAGCCGCTGCTAGATCGGATGGAGCTGATTCGTCTGGCTGGCTACACGGAGACCGAGAAGCTGGACATCGCCAAACGCTACCTCGTGCCCAAACAGCGGGAGGCGACCGGTCTGTCCGGGTGGGACGTCCGCTTCACGGACGGGGCCCTGCGGCTGCTCATTCGCCGCTACACCCGCGAGGCCGGGGTTCGGGGCCTCGAGCGACAGGTAGCCTCCCTCTGTCGGAAGGTGGCCCGCGACGTGGTCAAGAAGGGGCAAGGCAACGTTCGCGTAACCGAACGCAGGGTGGGCGAGCGCCTCGGCAAGCCCCCCTATCCCGAGCGCGCCGGTGAAAAGCAGGACGAAATTGGGCTTGCGGTAGGGCTAGCCTGGACCCAATCGGGTGGGGAGATCCTCCTCACCGAAGTCACGATCATGCCGGGACGGGGGAAGCTCATCCTGACCGGCAAGCTGGGCGACGTAATGCGTGAGTCTGCGCAAGCCGCCGTATCCTATGTGAGGTCGCGGGCCGACCTTCTCGGCATCGAACGAAGCTTCTACTCGAAGGTCGACATCCACGTGCACGTGCCCGACGGAGCCATGCCTAAGGACGGTCCTAGCGCGGGTATCACCATCACTACCGCCCTCGTGTCAGCGCTCACCGGCATCCCGGTGCGACGAGACGTGGCCATGACCGGGGAGATCACTTTGCGTGGTCGAGTACTTCCCATTGGCGGACTCAAGGAGAAAGCCCTCGCCGCCCACCGCGCCGGGATGAGCAAGATCCTCCTTCCTGAGGAAAACCTTCGCGACATCGACGACATCCCAAAGACGATTCGCCAGGCGGTCGAACTCGTCCGCGTGCACCACGTCGATGAGGTTCTTCGCCACGCCCTGGTGCTCGAGGACCCGGACGCATTCTTCCTTCGCCTCCAGGGGGAGCGAGCGGCCCGAGCCCACCTCTCAACGCTTCAACACTGAGCGCTTTCAGGCCGCGGGCTTGAGTTTCGCAGAGGTTGCCGCACCGCCCCGTCGCGACGAAAGAGTCGCGGCCGAACACGGCTGAGGACGCACGACCGCTCTGGGTCTGTACACCTCCATCGGGCTTGTCCGAATCCGGACCTGTGACCTCGATGGAAGAGAGCCTTCGGCTCATGGAGGCGGGCGACCTCCTCGAAGCCGCTGCGGTGGCCGAGGGGCTACGTTTGGATCCTCAGCAGGGTGCGGATGCACTGCACGTGCTCGGTGTCCTGGCCGCGCACGAAGGGGACGGACCACGCGCGCTCGATCTGATGGGCCAGGCCGTAGCCGCCGACCCGGAGAATCTCGAGCGCAAGTTCAACTTCGGAACGCTCGCCCTCGATCTGGGGTCGGTCGACATCGCGGTGGACACCCTCACGGAAGTCGTCTCTGCGCTTCCCGAGGACCCCGCCGTTCAGAGCGTCTACGGAAACGCTCTCACCAAAGTGGGGCGGTATGAAGAGGCGGTCAATGCGCAGGAGCGGGCTTTGGATCTCGCTCCGAACCATCCGCTTCTTTGGAGCAACCTCGCCAACGCCTACTTGGCCTGGGGTCGGATCGAGGCTGCCGACGCCGGCCACGCCCACGCCGTCAAGCTCGCTCCCGAGGAACCCGAGCTGCTCTTCAACTATGGCGGCACCCGCTTCCGCCTCGGTGAGATCGGCGACGCACGGACCGCTTTCGAGCGCTGCCTAGCCCTCGACGCCAAGCATGGGCGAGCGAGAACTAGCCTGGGGGTGATTCATCGCCTCTCGGGGCGGCTGGACGAGGGGCGCGAGGAGCAGGAGCAAGCCTTCGTCGACGATCCGGAGGACCTCGACGTTCGCTGGAACCTCGGCCTCACTCATCTCTTCCATGGCGACTGGTCCTCCGGTTGGAAACACTACGAGGCGCGTCGCGAGCGCCTGCCCCAGCTCGGACGGGAAGGCTTCGGACTCCCGTGGGACGGACAGCCGACCGAAGCCACCGTGGTCATCGAGCGCGAGCAGGGACTGGGCGACACGCTGATGTTCGCCCGTTTCCTCGCGGAGGCCAAGACGCGGGTGGGCAGGTTGATCTTCCGTGCCCAAGAGCGCTTGGTCCCCTTCTTGCGGGAGAGCCTGCAGATAGATGGGATCGAGATCGAACCCTTTCAGCTCGAGCCCTGGCCCGGGACTTATGCTCCGCTCATGAGCCTCCCCCACCTTCTCGGAGGATCTGTATCGCGGCAACCGATAGACATTCCGTACCTCAAGGTCACGGAGGCGCGGATCGAGGACGGCGCGCGTCGCCTCGGCCCCCGGACCCGGCCGCGTATCGGGCTCGTGTGGCAAGGCAACCCGGGCCACGTCCGAGACCGCTCGCGGTCGATCCCCGTGGAGCACCTCAGGCCGCTGCTGGAGCAGCCGGACTTCGAGTTTTGGTCGCTGCAGTCCGTGCATGGCCTCGACCAACTCGAGGCGCTGCCGGACGAGCTACGTCCTCGGACCCTCGAAGGACCGGTGGATGTCGACGGGGCGTTCCTCGACACCGCGGCGGTGATGATGAATCTGGATCTGGTGGTCTCGATCGATAGCGCCCCGGTGCATCTCGCCGGAGCCCTCGGAGTCCCCGCCGCCCTCCTCCTGGCCGCCTTTCCCGATTGGCGCTGGGGACAGGGCGCGAACACCTGGTACCCCACCGTGGAGACCTTCTCAGCCCCCTCAGCGGGCGACTGGAGAGGCGCTGTGGCCCTCCTCCTCGCCGACCTAGAGGCACGCTTCGGTCCGGCCTGACGGCATCCGTGTCCCCCGCCGGGCGCGCATCAAAACCACTCCACGCCATCGGCCGTCCGTGCTAACGCTCCGGGTCCCCAGGCGGATAGCTCAGTTGGTAGAGCAGCGGCCTTACAAGCCGCGGGTCGCAGGTTCGAGCCCTGTTCCGCCTATATCCAAGGTCCGGCACACCCAAGCCCGAAACAGTGGCTCAGACTCGCGTTGCCGATTCCGCGAGATCTTTTCTCAGCTCGACGACGAGAAAGGATCCGAAGGGTCCGAGAGGATGGGTACCGACAAGCTCGAGCTCGGGCTGACCAAGCACTCTCTGGGTCTCGAACAGCGAGTGAAAGCCCACCCACCCAGAGAATCGGTCGACGAAGCGCTCGAGGCGGGCCAGAGGTCCATCCCGCTGACTAAAGTGATTGACGAGGAAGAGCCGGCCTCCAGGACGGAGGACCCGAGTCATCTCCCGCATCGCTTGGTCGGCGTCGGGAACGACGGTGATGGTGAACATCGCGACCACCGTCTCGAAAGTCTCGTCGTCGAAGCTCAGCGCTTGTGCGTCCATCTCGTAGAGCCCGACGACATGCTCGAGCGCCTCGCGCGCAACTCGACGTCGCGCTCGATGGAGCATCTCCTTGGAAAGATCGATGCCTTCCACCTGAAGATGGCGCTGGTACAGAGAGAGCGAGAGCCCCGTGCCGACGCCGACCTCGAGCACGCGTCCCGAGCCTCGGTTGACGGCCCGCGCCACCATGCGGCGCCCACGCTGCGTAGCTCGTCCAAAGGTCCAGTCATAGATCGGAGCCCACCGCCGGTAGCTGTCGCGAACCGACTGATGATCGATGAGCGGCGATGGGCCCGAGGTCCATCGGCTCTCGGATCCGCCTCGATAGATCTTGCCCACCATTAGTAGAACCCCGGAAGGCCCAGCACCGCGAAGCTCCAGAAGCCCACCAGGGCGTGAGCCACCGAGACGCCGACAAGAGAGTTCTGTCGTTCGTAGAGCTGGCCCCACACAAGACCCGCCACAAAGGCGGCGATCCCCAGCGGGACCGAAAGATGGAGATGGGTCACGAAGAATACGAGATTCGTGGCTAGGTTCGCCTCTATGGCACGGTGCCGCGACACGAAGAAGGAGCGTAAGCAGCTCTGAAGAAAGCCCCGGAATATGAGCTCCTGCGCGGGCACGAACGCAAGGTAGATAGCCAGGTAACCGGGAGGGTAGGAAACTCCTCCTGGAGATCCCGGCCATGCGGCGAGGAGCGGTGTGTCGGTGCCGCCGACCAAGATGGCCTTCAGAACGACAGAGAGGGCCAGGATCGGCAAGGACCATATGATCGCCTCCATCGCACGGGCCGGCCACCGATGGAGGGTCAATCCAAAGAACGCGAGAGGGAAGCGGCTCCGACGGATGAACCACACCACGAGGGCCACGTGGAAAAGCAAGATGGGTGAGGTCACGAGCTCGGGACGCAATCCCATCTCCCGGGCAGAACCTAGGGTTCCGATGAAGGTGGTATAGGTCACCAGTCCGAGGATCGTCCCCAATATGAACCGCCCGATGCGCTCGCGCTCGAGTCC
>JBCBRU010000368.1:0-8727 GCA_039819565.1 Myxococcota bacterium
CCTCGAGCCGGAGCGGCGACCGGACTATCGAGCTGCGTTGTTGGCCTGCGATGAGCAGCCCGACCATACGGATCGTGCGAGCGTAGTCCGGAATGAACAGGCCATCGAAATCGACGATCGGGCGAAGGTTCTTCTTCGCTTCGTCCTTGCAGCGCTTGACTCGGTACGGGTCGGGCTGCTCATCGCAGGCCAACAACGCAGCTCGATAGTCCGGTCGCCGCTCCGGCTCGAGGCGCCCCACCATGCTCTTGACCTGCCCTGAGAACGTCGTCGCGCTCACGTCATAGGCTTCGATGGCCTGTTCATTCCGGACTACGCTCGCACGATCCGTATGGTCGCGGCGGCCCTCGCCGCTGAGGACATCATTGTCGAGCAGGACCCACGACGGCTGCGGGTCATCGAAAAGACCCTCGGCCATAGCCCGAAGATCGTCACCTTGCTGGGGGCGAGCGGATGGAACTCCGACAAGATCACCGACAGCACGGGGCGCACCGTGGAAAACGCGGTCTTCGTCGACGGCTTCTTCGCCGAATCGGACGATGAGCGCACCGCGCGCTTCGTCCAGGTATATCGAGATCGATACTCGCGGGTGCCGCGCCTGTATCCGGAGGCGCTCATCTTCGACTCCGCCCGCATTCTTCGCTCCATCGTAGCGACTCAGCAGCCGGCCGACAGGGCCGCTTTCGCGGAGGCGATGCGAAGCGTGGTCCGCTTTCCCGGCGTGACCGGGACGACGAGCTTTGCCGGACGTACGGATGCTCAAAAGGAGCTCAAGATTCTCCGCATCGAGGATGGCACGATCGTCCAAGTCCCGAAGCCGGACGCGCTTCCGCCCCCCGCCCGGTCCGGTGAGGGCGCCACGCTCACTCCTGCTTCCGCTCCGTGACGCCGCCGAGCCCGCAACTTGCCCGAGGCTGGGCCGCCTGGCGCTGGCCCCTCGTCCTCCTCCTTCTCACCGCCCTCACCACGACCCTCGCCCAAGGCCCGATGGCCGGAGCGAGCTGGGCTCAGGGCACGGCTTACGCGGCCACCCTCCTCGGGATCCTCGGCGCCCACGAGATGGGGCACTTCGTTGCGGCTCGGTACCTTGGAGTGCCTGCCTCCCCGCCGCATTTCATACCTCTTCCGCCTTTGCCGCCGCCTTTGCCGGCGTTCTCGCTGGGAACCCTGGGAGCGGTGATTCGGATGGATGCCGGGCCTGCCGCCCGTGGGCCTCTGCTGATCATTGGGGCGGCTGGCCCTCTCGCCGGTTTCTTGGTGGCGGTCCCGGCCATGATCCTCGGTCTTCAGCTTTCCACGCCGACGCCTCTTGAGAGCACGGAAGGTCTCGTCTTCTTCGGCTCTTCGCTCATCTCTTGGGGGCTGGAAGCGGCGTTTGCGCCTCCGGTCGGCCCGGGCGAGGAGCTTTTCGTGCACCCCGTATACATTGCGGCTTGGGCGGGGTTCCTTGTGACCGCGCTCAACCTCCTGCCGATGGGCCAGCTGGACGGAGGGCACATCGTGCACGCCCTATGGCCGAGCAAGGCTCACCTCGTCGCTCGGGTCGCGCAGGTATGCTTGCTGGTCCTGGGCGTTTCCGGCCTCCTCGTCAACGCTACGGAATGGTGGGACCTCGAGTGGGCGCGCAGCGTGGCCTTTCTTCGTCCGTGGCTGTCGCCGGGGCTTCTTCTGTGGGCGGGGCTGGCCACCTGGCTAGGTCTCGAGCATCCCCCCACACCTGATGACGACCGCTCCCTCACCGCCCTGCATCACGTGCTGGCCGGTGCATGTTTGGTGGTGTTGGTCGGGTGTTTCATGCCCAGCCCTATCTACACCATGCCCTGATCATTCCAGGACGTAGCGAGGCTTACCCAGCTCGGCGGCGCAGGCCTGCAGTCGACGCAGCCCCCCGAACTGCTCGAACGCTTTGCGGGCCGTCCGCTCGATGTCCCGGCGAGATCGGGGATCAGAAATGACGCGCTCGGTCAGGACGAGGGTCACGACTTCGGGGAGACGATAAGCCTTGATGTCCGCACGACGCTGCGGGAGCTCCCGGGTGTCGGTGAGCTCCCTGGAGATCGCAATGGAACCTTCGCCTAGGCCCTCCGCCGGACCGAGATCTCCGACCACGGCGTAGACCAAGGTGTCGGTCTTAGGCGCATAAACGACGGCGACATCTCCCATGCCCATCCCGAGTCGACGAAACTTCTGATCGTTGGGCACGACGATAAACGGAATCGTCAGGGCGTCGAGGTATCGCGATGGCTCGCAGGGATCTCGGCCCGGAGCGCGCCAGGTCGTGGTGGAGACGAAGTAGCCCGTGTAGCGACCCTCGGAGATGACGCAGGGGACCCGCTGGTTCCAGTCCTGCGTGGCCACCCCGTAAAAGCGCATGTACGGGGTGTTTCGCTGTTTGACCCAACCTGCGGCCTGAGCCTGACGATACAGCCCGATGAGCCGCTTACACTGCCGGTAATCGACCTTCTCACCCGACGGAGTGTAGGCGTCAGCACCGTTGCAAATGGTATTGACGGCAAGCCCCTTGGATCCCCATGGGTCGTCTGGGTGGTAGGAGGAGGGAGCGCCGTCGGTGTTCGTCGCGTAGCGCGCCTTGTACACGACCGCACCCTGTCCATGGAGGATCCCCCGTTCGCCGTCGTTGCGGGTTTTGTGGACAAACAGCTTGTCTAGATTGCACGGACCTCCACCGACCTCACGTCGCGTCCTTCGGGTCCCCTGTGGCCGAACCGGCCGAGCTCGCCCGCGATCGGAGGAGGTCGGCCCCGGATATTTCTCGATGGGGGCCTGGTTCTGAACGAGGGTTCGACGGCCCCACGTCGGTTCCGGCTGCACACAGCCGAATAAGAGACTCCCAGCAACGAGGGTGAGTTGGGGATACGAAGAGCTCAGGCGCGAGAGAGGCATGGGAAACGGAGGGTGAAGGTCGTCCCGCGGTCCGGGGCGGTGTCGAAATCGATGGTACCCCCATGGCGAGTGACAATCGACCGTACGGTGGCCAGACCTACCCGGAATCGGGTTCGGGGGCCGTCCGCCTCGAAGGAGAGCTCAAAGAGGCGGGGCTGAACTTCCTCTGGGATCCCGGGACCATCGTCCGCGATGGTCACCACCACCGCACTCGCCTCGTCTCCGGCCGTCACGCGGACGGTCCCTCGATCGCCGAGCGCTTCCACGGCATTGCGGACCAAGGTTAGGAAGGCCTGGTTAAGTCGGCCGGGCCAGCCGTCCAGGAGGGATACCGAGCCGAGGTTGGCTTCGAGCTGAATGCCGGCGGGTAGCCCGGGACGCACCAGGTCGAGGGTGGACTCGAGTCCTTCGATGACGTCGAAAATCTGCTTCTCGGCTTCGTCGAGTCGCGCGAAACGGCGGAGGCCGCGGACCCAGGTTTCGAGACGTTCCAGGGCGGCCTGAGAAGTCTCTCCAGCCCGAGCCAGAGCGCGAACCGATTGGGTCGCGGCGCGGGGGGCCTCCTCACCCAGGCTGTCTCCTAGACGCTCGAGGGCTCGGGCGTGGATGTCGAGATTGCTCCGTAGGACCCCAAGCGGAGTGTTCATTTCGTGGGCGACGCCAGCCACGAGCCCGCCCACGGCGGCCATTCGCTCCGCCTCGAGGAGTTGGGTCTGCATGGCCTCGAGCTCGAGATAGCGAAGGCGCTCGCGCTCCGTTTCGGCCCGGGCAGAGGCGACCTCCCATCGAATCTGCATGCGCTTGACCGCCCGCTGAGCTTCCCGCTCCATCACCTGCTCACGCAGATCGATGTGCTTGCGGAGGAAACGAAGGGCCTCAGCCTCACGCCCTTGGCGCTCGTAGGCCTCCGCGCGGAGCGCCGCTGCCTCGGCGAGGAGGGGAAACATATGAAATCCGTGCGCGAGGGGCTCGAGTTCGGTGCAGGCGCTCTCGACGAGGTCGTACTGGCCACGCCGAAGATGGACCCGGGCCAGGGCGAGCAGGGCCCGGGGCCCGGCCACCCGCCAGACGTCCCCGTCGTCATAGGTCCGCGCCGCGGCGAGGTGCGCTTCCGCCGCATCGAGGTTGCCCTCGAGCTCGGCAATGCGGGCGAGCTCCGTGAGGGCATCCACCTCGGAGAACACCCGCTTCTCCTGCTGAGCCAGGCTGAGGGCGATCTCGAGGGCTTCACGGGACCGGAGGAGCTCGCCTTCGAGACGATGAGCGCGCCCTCGACGCAGCTGCAGGCGTGCCGCGAGGGGATTGGATCCGAGCTCCTCTGCGAGTTTCAGCCCGTAGGCAATTTTTCGCTGCGCAGCTTCGTAGTCGCCGATCGCGGTGAGAATCCCCGCGAGGCTGCTCAAGGCGTAGCCCTGGAAAAGCCGATCGCCCTTGGCTTTTGCGAGGTTCAGAGCAACGTCCGCAAAGCGAAGGGCCTCAGGGTAGTCGCCAATCCCTTCGTAGATCGTGGAGAGCATGTCCGCGGCCCGAAGTCGAAACTGCTCCTCGCCCTCCCTTTCGAGACGGTCGTGGGCGCGGAGGAGGCGTTCGAGGGCCTCCTCGCCGCTTTCACTGATGTCCTCGGTGTAGATGAGGACGATGTCGGCAGCCGCTGAAGCGCAGTCGAATCCCGACCCTTCCGCCGCGTTTCGGACGTCTCGAGCCGTCTTCTCCGCGGTCTCGGGGTCTTCGTGGCGGAGCGCGAAAGCCTCTTCCACGCGGTCCATGAGCGCGGCCTCTACGGGAGCGGGGGGCGCCGGAGTCGTGATGGGTGCGGCCATCGGGTCCATCCTGTAGGCGATGCCCCGTTCCCGTCCAGAACAGCTGGGCGAACCCCCCTCGCCTGCGTGAGTTCGGGCATAGTCGTTGCGCTGCGCTGTGCCCGGATGCTGTATGAATCGCGGTTCAGCGACCGAAGCTCGACCTGGAGGTGACCCAGATGAACGACGTGCCCTACAACGCTCCCATTCACGACATGCGTTTTGTTCTCGAGTCCTTAGTGGACCTCGAGGCCCTCTCGAAGCTGCCCGGTTTCGAGGACGCGACGCCTGACATGGTGTCCGCCGTCCTCGATGAGGCGGCCAAGCTCGCGTCCACGGTGCTCGCTCCGATCAACGGAAAGGGAGACGAGGTCCACGCTCGCTGGTCGGAGGGCGAAGTCACCATGCCTCCCGGGTTTCGGGAAGCGTACGCAGAGTATCGGGACGGCGGATGGAACTCCCTCCCCTTCGACCCGGAGTACGGGGGGCAGGGTCTGCCGTGGGCGGTGGCGTTCGCCGTCCAGGAGATGCTTCATTCCTCGAACATGGCTTTCGGCCTGTGCCCGATGCTCAACCAGGGGGCGGTGGAGCTTCTCGAAGCTCACGGGACCGAGGAGCAAAAGCAGGTCTTCCTGACCAAGATGATCTCCGGAGAGTGGACCGGCACCATGAATCTCACCGAGCCCCAAGCGGGTTCGGATCTCGGTCCGGTGCGCACCAAGGCGGTGCCGGCGCCGGATATCGGAGAGGGCGCCTACCGAATCTCGGGCCAGAAGATCTACATCACCTACGGCGAACACGATCTCGCCGAGAACGTCGTTCATATGGTCTTGGCCCGTACCCCTGAGGCGCCCGAAGGTACGAAGGGGCTGGGGCTCTTCATCGTGCCCAAATTCCTCCCCACCGCGGAGGGCGCGGTCGGAGAGCGCAACGACGTCCGCTGCGTCTCCATCGAGTCGAAGCTCGGCATTAACGCGAGCCCCACTTGCACGATGGCCTTCGGCGATGGCGGTGACGGCGCCATCGGCTACCTCGTGGGCGGCGACCCGATGGGCGGGATTCGCATGATGTTCACGATGATGAATAACGCTCGGCTTGCGGTGGGCCTCGAGGGCGTGGCGATTGGCGCCCGGGCCTACGACCAGGCTGTTCATTACGCCCGCGACCGGGTCCAGTCGAAGTCCGTTGCCCATCCCAAGGGTGAGCCCGTGACGATCATCGAGCACCCGGACGTCCGGCGCATGCTGCTGTCCATGCGGGCGCTGGTCGAGGCGGGAAGAGCCCTGACGTACGTCGCGGCCAGTGCCATCGACCGCTCTAAACGACATCCGGATACGCAAGTTCGTTTGCAGCAGCAGCAGCTTGTGGACTTCCTGACGCCGATCGTCAAGGCGTGGTGCACCGACAACGGGGTAGACGTGGCCTCTCTCGGAGTGCAGGTCCACGGCGGTATGGGCTACGTCGAGGAGACGGGAGCGGCTCAGCATCTGCGCGACGCGCGTATCGCGCCCATCTACGAAGGAACGAACGGCATCCAAGCTGCGGACCTCGTCTTCCGCAAGACGGCTCGTGACGAGGGCTCGGCGGCTCGTGCCCTCATCGAGGAGATCCGAAGCTTCGCGAAGGGCTTGCCCTCGGAACTGGAGGGGGTTGGGGCGCGGCTGCTCGCGGCCGCGTCGGACACCGAAGCGGCGACGCAATGGGTGGTGAAGAACGGCCGAGGGAACGCCGCCGCCCTCGCCGCCAGTTCGCGGGCCTTTCTCGAGATGTGGGGTCTGACTGCGGGGGGCTACTATCTGGCCCAGGTGGGCGCAGCGGCCGCCGCGAAGCTCGCCAACGGGGCGGATCACGACGGCTATCTGACCGCGAAGGTGGCGACCACTCGGTACTACGCAGACGGTCTCCTTCCCAAAGTGGCAGGCCTTCTTCCGGTGGTGACGGAGGGCCATGAGGCCCTTCTCACCTTCGACGTCGCCCACTTCTGAGCGTGGTCGTCTCGTCCGATCTGGAGAAGTGGGAGGCCCGGTACGGACGTGAGGACGCCCGGCTCGGCACCCCAGAGCCTTTCGTCGCTGCGGCCATTAGGCGACTCGGGTCCCCCGCGCCGGGGGCCCGGGCGCTGGACGTGGCGGGCGGTCTAGGGCGGCATGCCTGGTGCCTGGCCGAGGCGGGATACTCGACGACGCTCGCCGATATCTCCCCGACCGGCCTGGGGAAGGCCCGAAGGGCGTTGTCGGCGGTGGGTCTGGACCTAGATACGGTGTCCGTCGACTTCACCCATGACGCTCTTCCGGAGGGACCGTTCGCGACGGTCGTGGTGGCCTGGTTCCTTCTTCCGCTGGCACGCTGGAGAGAGCTGGGCCAACGCCTGCAACCGGGTGGACATCTCCTCTACGTGCAGCCCACCACGGTGAACCTCGAGCGGCACGATAAACCGAGCGCGCGCTTCCTCTTCTCCCCCGGTGAGCTTCGCCAACGGGCCGCGGAGGCCGGTCTCGAAGTCCACGAGTACCAGGAAGCTTGGGTTGAGGCGGGCGACGACGCTCGTCACCTCGCGCAGCTGCTGGCTCGGTGTCCACCGGCCTGAGTCGAGGAAGAGCCTGGGCTCGTATCGAGTCGCGACGCGCTGATGGGAAGAAACGGGGCTCCACTCGGCTGTCCCGCGAAGTTTCACGAGCACCTCGGCCCATCCGTGGTGTAGAGCCCAGGTATGGACCGCCAGCGGCCCGATACGACCGGCAACGACGTCCTTTTGTACCTCCGTTCGATCTACTCGCTTTTGAGGAGCAGCGGCGAAGTGCGAGTACGCTCCCTTGAGGAGGCACACCTCTTCAGCGATTCGTCGCTCCATCTAGGGGCGCGGAGTCCCGAGCCCGACCTCGGGGCCTTCGGCTACGCAGCGGCGCGGCTGCCCCCCTCCATGCCGGACAACGAGCGCGTGGTCCTCGGCCAGTCACGGGAGCTGTTCGCGCAGCATGGGGTGGACCTCGAGGATGCGCGCTCCGTGAAGAGCAAGGGACGCCGCCGAAGAATGCTCGAAAAGAACGGCGTTCTGGCCATGTTCATTGCGTCGGAATCCGACATCGACGACGTGGTCCCCATTCTCGCCGCCTACCAGATCGAATGGAACAAGATGCACGAGCTGTTGCGGGATGCTGCCATCGATCTGTCCGACGACGCTGCCGTGGCGCAGGCGCTCGGCGTCGAAGACGACGCCATTACCCACCTCCGCAATGGCCTCGGGGCGGACCTCGATCCGCTTCTGGCCGCTATCCAAGCGCGGTCGTCAGACCTGCGACTCATTCTCCTTGCGGGGTCCTTTAGCCTCTACCAGCGGGCCGCCCAGCGATGGTGGGGCGCCATCGAGCCCATCTATGCGCCCAAGGCCCAGGTTTCTCGGCGCCCGGTATACTTCGTGTCCTCCAACACGCACGCCTTCCCTAATCTGTTCGGGGGCTATGCCCTTCGGCATCGGGAGGAGGTCGTGGCCGCTGCGCGCGAGAACAACCCTGGCGGAGTGTGGCCCGACCTCGAACGTGCCCTCGCCGAGAACTCGAGCGATCTCCCCAACCTCCTTCACTTCTGCGTACGTAACTATCTTGGTCGAGACCCTCAGCGGCGAGCGGCCGTGCAAGCCTGGGACGCGAACTGCGGGCTTCGTACCGTCCTAGATCCGGGGCATGTGGAGGTTTCGGCACAGGTTATTGAGCTGTCCCGCCTGGACCCGGACTGCTTGGATCCTCGCATCAAGGTCCCAGGTGTCGAGCGGCTCGTCGACTCAGACGCCGTGGTGATCAACATCGACTACCCGTTGGGCATGGCCGCTTATCATCTTCTGTCTCGGCTCGGGCAAGGAGTGGGTGAGTTGCGCGGGGTCTACGTTATGGGAAAGGCGGCGACGCTCAACGGTCGGGTTGGCGACGTCATGATCTCGAAGGTGGTGCAGGACGAGCACTCTCTCAACTCTTACATGTTGAGGAACGCCTCCGAAGCCGAGGTAGGGAGAGATATCACCGGCTTCGAA
>JBCBRU010000369.1:0-8715 GCA_039819565.1 Myxococcota bacterium
CGGAACCAAACTAAGGTAGGTTCCCCGCAACCATACCTGCCCGATCCCCCCCAGGGCGAGCGCGACGGCCGTCGACACGAAGACACGCCCGGAGACTCGGTGAAAACGTGGCCACCGCGCCCGAAGCCCCTGATCACCGGCTATGTGGAAGGCGACGGTCTCGGCAATGCCGCCTTCGCCGTTCACGCGCTCCTGGCGGCCGTCATGACTGCCTGCGGGACCCTTCAGTTGCTACCGGGGCTTCGGGCGCGGTGGCCACGTTTTCACCGAGTCTCCGGGCGTGTCTTCGTGTCGACGGCCGTCGCGCTCGCCCTGGGGGGGATCGGGCAGGTATGGTTGCGGGGAACCTACCTTAGTTTGGTTCCGGCCGTGGCCATCACCGTAGACGGCATCCTCATTGTCATCTTCGCTGTATATGCCGTGGCGACGGCCCGCCGCGGAGCTTTCGATGCCCATCGTCGCTGGGCGCTTCGTACCTTCATGGCCGCGAATGGGGTGTGGACACTTCGGGTGGGCTACATGTTCGTGGCCCTGGCCTTCGGAGGGGCCGGGATGACCCGACGCATGGACGGGGATTTCGACCGGTTCTGGGTGTTCGGCTGCTACCTGGTTCCGTTAGTTCTTCTCGAGCTGTACCTTTGGGTTGAGCGTCGAGGAGGGCCGGCTGCGCGTTTCGCCGTAGCCGCCGCGCTCGGGTGCGCGACCTTGAGTGCGTGCATCGGGCTCGGTGGCGCTGTCGCCTTCATGTGGCTTCCCTACCTTTGACCTGCCCTGGGTACGCTCTTTGAGCGTCGTCGCCTGGACGGGCCGTTCGTCATTTCATCCCCTCGTCGCGAAAATCTGCTAAAGCGGATGCATGGGAGACGTCGACGTCGTCGTTTTGTTTGAGCACCCGGAGTGGCAGAAGCCCCTTTTCGAGGCTCTAGAGGCTCGGGGCCTCAGCTATGAGGCGTTCGATTTGAAGCGCGGAGCCTTCGACCCGCGAAGGCTTCCGGCCGCCCGAGTGGTCTTCAACCAGGCGAGTCCGTCCGCCTACGTCCGTCATCACGAGCGGGCGGTCCCTCTCGCTCGGACCCTGCTCCGGTCGTATTCGGCAGCGGGGATACCCGTAGTCAACGGGGACGAGGCGTTCTCGCTGGAGCTCTCGAAGGCGGCCCAGCTCGCGCTCATGGAGCGCATCGGAGTCCGAGCCCCACGCTCCGTCGTCTTCGACGACGTGGAGGCCCTGGCGGATCGACTTCGCCGAACGGAGTTCCCATTTCCCGCCCTGATAAAGCCGGATCAGGGCGGAAGCGGCGCGAGAATGGTCGAGGTCTCGAGCCTCGACGCGGTCCGCCAGGCGGTGGCGGGGCCTGAGCTCTGGTCCCCGGACCCCGTTCTCATCTTGCAAGAGAAGCTTCAGTACGATCCTGAGTTTGGCATCGTGCGCATCGAGATCGTGGGGGGCGAGCTCCTTTATGCGATGCGCGTCGTGGCCCACGGAGGCTTCAACCTTTGCCCGTCCGAGGTCTGTCATCCGACCGCGGGGCTTTCCGGTGCGTGCGCCGCGCGTCCTCCGGAGGCGCCCAGGGTGGAGTTTCACCCCTATCCCG
The DNA here is from genome assembly GCA_039819565.1 of Myxococcota bacterium. Taxonomy (GTDB): domain Bacteria; phylum Myxococcota; class Kuafuiibacteriia; order Kuafuiibacteriales; family Kuafuiibacteriaceae; genus JAHQVK01. The sequence goes on from JBCBRU010000369.1 coordinate 1,593, forward strand.
AAGTCCCGGATCGGGCCGTGGCCGACGCGCTGCGGGTCGCTAGGGCCGGGGGCCTGGACATCGCAGGACTCGAGTACGCACTCGTCGACGGTGAGCCCGTGTTCTACGACGTCAACGCGAACTCCAACCTTCGCCCCGCCGTGGCCGCCGCCTTCGGGATCGCGAACCCCTTCGCGCGCGTGGTGGACTACCTCGAACGCCGTATGGTCCGGGCCCGAGCCGCCTGATTCTGCCGCTCGCCACGAACAGGGCACGCTGATACATCGGTCGGAGATGGACCGACGAGCCCTCAAGACCTTTCCCGGGCTCCGCGCGCCGGACTTTCAGCACCCCCAAGATATCTCCGCCACGCGGACGCTGCGAGGCGTTCCGGGATTCGACCGTTTGAGTACTTGGGTAATGGAGTATGGGTTCGAAAGGGCCTACTACATCGAGAACACAGCGGAAAACGTACGCATCTCGGAGCGACAGTTTCCGAGGGTTCATGCCTGCTTGGAGTGGGCCTGCGAGGTCCTCGACGTCCCCCTCCCCGAGCTCTATATGGTCGATGACCCGGAGGCGCACGCCTTCACCTACGGTCAGAGCCAGCCCTTCGTGACCTTGAGCTCGGGCCTTCTAGAGATCATGGATGAGGACGAGCTCTCCTTTCTCATTGGCATCGAGGTGGGGCACATCAAGTGCGAGCACGTTCTCTATACGATGGTCGCTCGCAACATCTCTGCCATCCTGTCGCCGGTTGGCCCGATCACCTTTGGCTTGAGCGCCCTTCTGGGAACCGGTCTCGAGATCGCCCTCTTTGATTGGTCTCGAAAGGCTCAGTTGTCCGCGGACCGAGCTGGGCTACTGACCGTGCAGGATCGAGATGTTGCCCTTCGTGCCTTCATGAAGCTTGCGGGGGGGGGACGAGGCATGGGCAAGGACATGAATCCGCATGCCTTCGTTGATCAGATTCGAGCCTACGAAGACGCGGATCGATCCGGCCTCAACCGAAGTTACAAGATGCTCCTCACCGCGTTTCGCACCCACCCCTTTCCCATCCTTCGGGCCAAGCACCTCGACGCCTGGGTCGAGGGAGGCGGCTACGGGCGGTTGACGGGGCTGAGCGCGCGGCCTGCCTTCTCCGACCCCGAAGGAGCAGGAGACGAGGCGAGAGTATCCGAGGGGCGCTCGCTTTAGGCTGGCATCAGGTTCAGATTCGGTTCTCTCGACGTATCCAAGACTACGAGGCCGAGGAGGCCCGTCGAGAGGCCAGGATCGCTCACTGGAGCGAGCGGCCTCGCCGAGTCAGCTCGCCGCTACGGTGCTTGGGAGGGCACTCCGACGCAGGGCAGATCGATGGCTCAGCTCTTGGGGCTCGAGGACCGAGAGTTGGGCGTCAGGTCCGGCCCGCTAGCGGGGCGGACCCGGCACGCGTAGCCTTCGGCCGTGCTTCCCACCACGGATTCGGGCCGGCTGCTCATGGCGTGGTGGGGCATCGCCGCGGTGAGCGCGTTCGCCGTCTACGGCCCCCTCCACGCGGACGAGTGGTACCAGATCACCGCTTTCTATCTCCTTCGTCTAGGGCTTCACGCCCCCGACGAGATGGCCTGGGAGTTTTATGAGCAGATTCGTCCCTGGCTCCAGCCCGGGCTCTACGCGGCCCTCCTTGGCCCGTGGATCGGGATGGGTTACCACCATCTTTGGGCGGAGCGGGCCCTCCACGTCCTCCACGCCCTCGCTCTTTTGCCCGCCCTGTGGGCGCTGCGCCGCTGCGCTCCAGGGCGGGGCGATCCATCCCCGGTCCTTCGCTGGGGCACGCTTGCGTTGGCTTCGATGTGGTTTGCCCCCTCGATGCTGGTTCGGCACTCCTCCGAAGCTCTGGCCACCCTCTTCGTCGTCGGCAGCTTGGAGCGTAGCCACGCCGCCCATCGGGGGGCGAAGGGGGTTCTGTCCGGGCTCTTCGCGGGACTGGCCTTCTGGGCTCGGTTTCAAACCGCCTTCTTAACCCTCCCGCTTCTCGCCCTCTTGCCCCGGCGGGCCCTCCCCGGGGCCGCGGCGGGAGGGGCGCTGGCGGGGGCGGTCGGTGTTCTGATCGACCGTTGGGGGTACGGAGCATGGGTGCTCAGCCCTCTCCGCTATCTCACGAAGAACGTCTTCGAAGGAAAGGCGAGCGAGTTTGGCACCGACCCGTGGCCCTTCTATCTCCTGGTCGGGATCGGCTTCACCCTCAACCCGCTCATCTGGGTTTGGATCGTTCAGGGCGTGAGGGTGAGCTGGTCACGGGCTTGGCCCCGTTCCGTGAGTCTCGGCTTCGGAGCTTTTCTGCTCGCTCACACCCTCATCCCTCACAAGGAGCCGCGTTTCCTCGTTCCGCTGGTCCCCGCGGCGGTCATTCTCGCCCTTTATGCCCTCGCCGGGTCCGCGCGACCTCAGTGGGCCTTTGGTCCCCGCATCTCAAAGGTTGTCGTGGCTCTCAACCTCGGGATGCTGGCTCTGTACTCAGGCCTGGATCTGGTCCGTCCTCGGCGGGCCTTCGACTTCGCCCTATGGAGACTGAGGCCGTCCGTGCTCGTGACCCAGCAGCCCTACTACGGCCGCTTCGACGCCCGTCAAGGGGACTATCCAGATCGCTATCCGGGGTTCGGGGCATCCTTCGCGGTCCCCTCTGAGACCAGGGTGATCGGGGCCTTCCGCGAGGACTATCCCGAGGTCTGCCGCGAGCATCCGGAGGCGCTGCTCCTCTTCACCGACCGGGACGTAGGGGCCGACGGACAGCGGCTTCCCTGGCCGCCCCTTGTCCCTCATACTCGCGCCGCCGGCTCCTGGCCCTTCCTCCCGCTCCCCGTCAAGAAGTGGCGGTTTGCGTACGCGTGGTGCGGCCCTCCGGACCGCGCGAGCGCGGCTAGCCTCGACCGAGGAGCGACTCCACGACGAGATGGTTACGAGGTCCTCGCCTCAGCACCACCTTGATCTCCTCACCGAGGCGCTCTCGCCACAGGAGGAGATCGTCCGCGCTGACCTCGGCCGCCACCCCGAACCGACGATAGTAGCGACCGCGGAAAAGAGTATCGTGGCGCACCTCTTCGCTCCGCTTCACCTCGGGGACGCCCCGTTTGACGAGGATGCGGCGCTGCGCCGCCGAGGCTGCCGTCGAGATGAGGACCTGAGAGTCGACAACCCCCTCGAGGCGGGCCTCGAGGAGAAGCGACTCGCATTGCGCCGAGGTGCGGCCCGCAAGCAGCCCTCCGAGGATACACAGGAGTGAAAGCCAACGGGTCATGGCAGCTGCCTCATGAGAAAGAGCTCTAGGCGGGGTCTCGTGGAGGCTCCGGGCTCCAGTTTGGGAGGGGAGAGCCCCTCTGGGTTTGATCCGGTGATGAAGGCCCCCTCGTCCTTCGGGGCGATCAGCAAAAGACCCGTCCCCAGGTCGTCCTCGGCTTCGCTCACCTTACGCCCGTTCGGGGTGGGGGCACCGTCGAGAGCGGCCGCGGTGCAGGCGTCGAGGGCATAGATGCGGTCCGTACCCGAGGACACCCGGCATGCGTTGGGAGACGTGTCCGGCTCGAAGGTGCGCACGAAGGCTTGGCCTCGGAGCACCCACGGGTCCCGGAGCACCTTCTCCCCGCTGTCGAAGTGAATCCGCCATCCGGGATCGGTAGGGGAAGCGTGTGGTCCCGGTCCGAGGGTGGTTCGGTCCTCCAGATCGTCCTGGGTCCAGTTTCCCGCCGCGTCCGGGTGATCGAGCAAGAGCCCGAAGACGTCTCGCCCATCGTTGACACCCGGAGCTGGAAGCCGAGCCCCAGACTTGGCCCGCTGCATGTCGCCGGTGCCGAAGAAGATTCCGGTACGCTCCTCGCCCGTGCACATGGTTTCGATCACCTCCAGACGGGTGAAGATCTTTCGATACTCGGGCCCGGTCCCCACCGTCCCACCGTTGAGGTTGAGGAGCCTCTTCACCGTCCAGGTTCCGCTGGAAGACTCGAAATACTTGAAGATCTGTCCGCATTCGTCCGCAAAGTAGAGCGCCTCGACTTCGTCCCCGCGCAGCACCGCGGTGAGCTCGTGGCTCACCGGACATACGAAGTGAACGAGGTCCGGGGCGGTGCTCCGGTCGAGGCAGGGGACGGCCGATCCCCCCGGACAGTCCCGGGCGATGACCATGGCCAGCACCGACGCGTCGAGCGGAGCCCCGATCGGCCCGGCGGTGAGGGCCGCTTGAACCTTATCGAGATCGACCATGTATAACATCGGAGGATGCTCCGAGAGAGCGTCGCGGGGCTGGTTGGACGGCCGTAGCTCGTCGAGGGGTCGACCCAGTTCCCACTCCGCCTCCTCCAGCACGTATCCGTCAGCGACGGAATCGACGCCATCGGTGACGAGTCGGAGAATGGCCGACTCAGCGTATACCCAGTCCGTCCATCCGTCCTTGAGCTCGTCGAGGCGATAGGCGGCGGCAAGGTTTCCCTGACCGTCCTCAATTCGGAGCTCGTCGGCGGGGCCGAGGTCGAAAGTGCTAAAACGAAAGCGAATCGCGGCCTGGCGGTGGTGACCGTCGGATAGACCGAGAGGAAAGGAGTAGTGATCGAGGGGCACCAAGGCTCCGTCGTAGCAAGGGTTTTGAAGGTTTCCGGAGCAGTTGGGGAGATAGAAGCCCGTACACAAGGTGTTGCCCGTATATCCGTTGAGCTCCGACAGGCCGCCGGATCCGGAGCAGGCCACGCGGCGCCGGTCACCCGGCTGCCCCGTGACCGCGGGCGAGGGAAGACCGGTCGAGGGGAGGGGAAGATCGAAGGACGATACGTGACCCGAGCCGAAGACCGCCACATCGGTGTCGGTGGCCCCTACCCGGAGGCGGCCAAACCACGGCTTGGCCCAAGATTCCCGGAGGAAGGAGAAGACCCCCCCGGCCCTGGGGGTGATGGAACGTACCGCCGTCTGAGCGGTCAGCGTGCCTTGGGTGAGGCTCGCAAGGTCCAGGACGTATCGGCTCCGCCCGCCCCGCCCCTGTCCAAACCACAGAACCGCCTCTTCTCCCGGATCGATGTACCCGTCGGCATCGCCGTCTTCAAAGTCGAGAGCGGGGGGCGTGTCGAGATAGTAGCGATGAGAGAACTCGGATGAGGGTTGGTCGTCGAGCTCGGCGAGGAGGCTGCGCGAGGATACGCGGTCCCCCCACAGGTCACCCGGGAGCAGCGCTGACGTCTCCTTGCCGCTGGCCGCATCCACGAGCTTGAGGAGGCCCTCGTTGGTGGCCACGGCGAGGAAACAGCGGTTGGGCACCGGCACCCCCGCTTCCGATGAGCAGCGACCATAGGGCAGGATCACGGGGGCTCCGTGCACGACGTCGGCCATCGGGGTGGGATCGACGCGGGTGGGAAGAAGCGTGTCACAGTCGATATCTGAGGCGTACCCGTGGATCTGGGCGACGAGCGACGTCAGGGCGCAGCCTTGGGTTCGGGCGACGGAGGCACCCACGGCGGTCGGGGTCAGAGGCATGAGCTGCCCGGGCGACGTCCACGTGAAGATACTTCGCTTCGTGTAGAAGGGGGCCGAGGGGGTAGGGCCCAAAGCCTGCTTGAGAACGTGGTTATGACCTCCCTGCAGAGGGTCTTGAAGGAGAGCCCCAGACCACGAATCCACCGGGCTCGGGTTGGCGACGAGAGTTCGACCGTCCGCGGACCGGAACAGGCATCGCTCGTTGGTGGTATCGTAGTCACCGTTTCTCAGGACCCGGGGTAGGACACACACACGGTGGAGGTTCCCTTGCCAGGCCCCGGAGAGAGCGGGGCGGTATGAAGAGTAATAGGCCGCGTTTCCGGTGAAGAAACCCTCTTGTTCGATCGTGGCCCCGGAAAAGACGTTGCTCCTCGCATTGACGGAGAGCAGGATGCTGTCGAAGGCTCGGGCCATCTCGTCGGTGCGTCGGGCGTGAAAGTACTTTCCTCCCCCGTTGCGAGCGATCACCTGCAGGAAGCGCGGGCTGTAGGCCCCCGGGACGCCGAGGCCGATAGTATGGCTGCGGAGGACCTGGTTCCCAGACAGGCTACACATCATGTCGCTATCCTCGGTGTTGAGATAGCCGGCGCCGAGTTGGGGGGTGGTCCAGGGTACGAAGGTTGGGTCAGGAGGAGCGACGCAAGCCTTGTCGTACGTCCGATCTAGTCCTCCCGCCGGGGTACCGTCCGTGACCAAGATCTGAAAGAACGTATCGCAGGAGCTCGCCGCGGCATCCGAAAAGGTCGAGTCCATGATCCTCGAGCCCTCCAGCAAAGCGTCCGTCAACCGGGTCCACTCGTTGGCGGGGACCCCCAGCACGCCCGTCTCGAGGTCGGCGAGACTGGAGCCGAACGGAGCGAGGTTGGTCGTTTGGCTTCCGAACTTGGTGATAGCGAGGTCGGCCTGGGTGACCCAGCGATCGAGGATCCCATCCGTCGCGCTGGCGCACCCGATGAGGGCGGCCTTCATTTGGTCCGAGGGGGTGAGAGTGACGTTTCCTCCATTGTGCTCGCCTACGTACCAAGGGCAAGGCGCGGGGGCGCCACCAAAAGCCATCGAGCCGGAGGCGTCCAGGAGCAGATTGACCCGGGGTTTGGCCCCACTGGCCCGGAGGAGGTCCAGAACGTCGGGATAGGTCGAGGGCGCGAGCCAGGCCGCTGAGAGCGCGAGAAGAAGCATGGCGGGGCCTCAGGGCAGGGGAAGGGGCACCGTGCGTCCGACGCGAAACACGAGAGGGTATCGCGGACCATCGAGCTCTTCGATCTCACTCTCGGCCTGATAGAAGACAACGAGCTGAACGTCACTCGCGCTTGGGTTCAAGGCGAACCAAGCGGCGAGAGCAGCCTGAGGGACGTCGAGAGCCCCATCGAAAGGCAGGGCCCGGCAGGTGAGGGTATGGTCGAGACCCTCGTCGACGACTCGGAGCTCGACGGTGTCGCCCTCATCGGTGGGGATCCAAGTCACGGCGAGACTGCTGGTGGCGGTGAGGAGAGCCGTTGGCGAAGCTCGAACCCCCTCGAGGGCCGGTACGGTGGGAAGGACCGCAGCTTCCAGTCTCGCCGACCTCGAGACGGGCGTGCTGGGGGTCCCCGCCAACGAGTGGACCCGGTTGACGGACGCTTTGCTGGAGGGCTCGAGGATCATGGAC
>JBCBRU010000370.1:0-8681 GCA_039819565.1 Myxococcota bacterium
GATGCTCGAGGCCGCCGTCTGCTTCGCGGATCACCGTGGCCTTTCCGCCGTCGATCTGGATGCCTGGCTTTTGGGCCTTCTCCTCTGCGGAGTCGAGACCCTCTTCCTTCGAAGCGAAGGTCGCCTGGGGCCAGCCGAGGTAGCCGGCGAGAAGCTGGCCTTCCTGGTTGGCGTCATCGTCGGTGTTTTGTTTTCCCATGATCACCAGATCAGGGTTTTCCTTCTCCACCAGCTTCTGGAGTGCGCGCGCGTAGATGTCCGAGTCCACGTCGTCCGCGACCACCAGGAGGCCTCGCTGAGCGCCCATGGCGAGCGCTTTACGGATCTCGGTGGTCGACTCTTTGCTGCCCACGCTGACCACGACGACTTCGCCGCCGTGGGCCTTGGTCAGGCGCAAGGCCTCCTCGACCGCGATCTCGTCGAAGGGGTTGGCCACGAAGCCCATCCCCTCGGTGACGAGGCTGGCGCCATCCGGCGCGATCTTCACTTTCCGCTCGTAGTCCGTGACCCGCTTCACGGTGACGAGAATCTTCATGGGGACTCCCTCCTTCGCGCGACGCCTTACGCCGCGCCGCCGTCGCATACCACCGAACGCCGCGACCGTTGAGTGTCGGCAATGAGCAGTGGTTCATGGCGCACTGTGTCAATGGTGCAAAGCTGGGCCTATGTCGGAGTTGACTCGCGTGTCAACCGTTGCCGGCCCGTGACTCCGGTGTTACGCGCCTGGGTCGTGACCAGGGTGATTGCCATTGCCAATCAGAAGGGCGGGGTCGGGAAGACAACGACGGCAGTGAACCTCGGGGCTTCGCTGGCCGCCGACGGCCGCAAGGTCCTCGTGCTCGACGTCGACCCGCAGGGCAATGCAACTTCCGGGCTGGGTATTCCGCCGGATAGCCTGTCTGCGGGGACCTACCAAGCGCTCATCGGACAGGCGAGCCTGCAGGACGTGATGATGAACACGGAGCTGCCTACCTTGCGGCTCTCGCCTGCGAACCGAGACCTCGCCGGCGCGTCCCTCGAGCTGGTCAACCTGGACGATGCGCACGTACGCCTGCGTGACGCCCTCGTGCCAGCCCGCAGTCAGTTCGACGATGTGCTCATCGACTGCCCGCCGTCCCTCGACCTCCTCACCATCAACGGCCTGACCGCTGCCGACTCGGTGCTCGTCCCGGTCCAGTGCGAGTATTACGCGATGGAAGGCCTGTCGAAGCTCATCGAGACGATCGAGATGGTCCGCGGCGCTTTGAACGAAGGCCTGACCATCGAGGGCATCGTGTTCACGATGTACGACCCGAGGAACAACTTGGCCCACCAGGTCGTGAACGAGGTTCAGGGCTTCTTTCGGGAGCAGGTGTTCGAGACCAAGATCCCTCGAAACATTCGCCTCTCGGAAGCGCCGAGCTTCGGAAAGCCGTGTCTTCTCTACGACATGCCGAGCCGCGGAGCCCAAGCGTACCTGCAGCTGGCTCGCGAGCTTCTCGACCGTCGGCAGGCGGCTGCATAGGGGTAAATGCTAGGGTGGCCATACGCCACCTCCACCCCTGCCTGGGCCGGAGGCATGCTCTTGGCCCATGCGCCTCACCAGCTGCGCCCTGGCCCTCTCGTTCGGACTCGTGGCCTGCGGAGATGACTCCGCAGACGACCCGCCCACCCCCGATGCGGGCGTCGCGACCTCCTTCTCGATACCCTTCTCCGCCACGGTGGGCGGGCAGCCCATCAGCTGCAGTCAGCCCTCGATGATCTCCGGCCGCTCGGTCGAAGTCCGGGACTTTCGGATGTTCGTGTCCAACGTCGAGATCGTCGCCGCGGACGGCACCCGAGTCCCTCTCACCCTGGAGCAGGACGGCCAGTGGCAGGACGGCGAAGTGGCGCTGATGGACTTTGAAGACGGGACCGGCGGATGCAGCGAGAGCGGAAACGCAGCCACCCACACGACCCTGGTGGGCACCGCGTCCGTCGAGTCGCCCACGGGGATTCGCTTCGAGATCGGGGTGCCCTTCGCTCGGAATCACTTCGACACCGCCACCCAGCCTCCGCCGCTGAGCACCGGCTCGATGTTTTGGAACTGGCGCGGGGGCTACAAGTTCATTCGCATCGACCTGCGCGACGGGATGAACCCGTTCAACGTTCACCTGGGCTCGACCGCGTGCGACGCGAGCACCGCGGTGGAGTCGCCGACCCGCTGCGATCGCCCGAACCGTCCCACGGTGGTGTTGTCGAACGTCGACTTCGACCGCGGCATCCAGCTCGATCTGGCTCAGCTCCTGACCGGCTCCGACACCAGCACGAACACGGCGGATACGCCGCCGGGGTGCATGAGCTCGCCCCTCGAGCCGGAGGACTGCAGCCCGGTCTTCGGGAGCCTCGGGCTCGACTTCGCCACGGGTCAGTGCACGACCGGCGACTGCATGAGCCAGACCTTCATCCAGGCGATGCCCTGAGCTTCCCGCCGGGAGGGCGATGGCTATGATTCGCCGTTCGAGCCTCGCTTGCGGTCTTCTGTCCGCGGGTTTGGTCGTCGCGTGCGGGGACGGTGACCCCGGCCAGGAGACCTGGAGCTTTGATCTGCCCGCCCGGATTCCGGCCCCCAAGGTTCCCGTCGATAACCCCATGACGACCGCCAAGGTCGAGCTGGGCCGGCATCTCTTCTACGCGAAGGAGCTCTCGGCCAACCAAAGTCAGGCTTGCGCGAGCTGCCACGAGCAGGCTCGAGCTTTCGCCGAAGGTCGGGACCGGGCCGTGGGCTCGACGGGACAGGTGCACCCGAGGAATGCACAGGGTTTAGCCAACGTGGCCTACGCCTCGTCGCTGACGTGGGCGAACCCCCTGCTCGTGACCCTCGAGCAGCAGGCGGCGGTGCCGCTCTTCGGCGAGTTTCCCGTCGAGCTCGGGGTGGTAGGAAACGAGGCCGCGATCTTGGACCGCTTTCGCACCGAGGTCTGGCAAGATCGCTTTCGCAGGGCGTTCCCGGACGAGGCGGACCCGGTGCGCTTCGACCGGATCGCGGCCGCGCTGGCGAGCTTCGAGCGGACCCTCCTCAGCTTCGACAGCCCCTATGATCGGTACCTGGAAGGCGACGCAGCGGCGCTGTCCCCGGCCGCCCAACGCGGCTTGGAACTGTTCTTCTCGGACGAGCTCGAGTGTTTTCACTGCCACGGAGGCTTCCTGTTTTCCGAGGCGGTGAATCACGAGGGGCTCGTCCTCCCCGAGGGGGGCTTCTTCAATACCGGTCTCTACAATCTCGACGGGGCGGGGGCCTATCCCCTCGACAACCCCGGACTCATCGAAATTACGGGCGTCCCCGAGGACATGGGTCGCTTTCGCGCCCCGAGCTTGCGCAACGTAGCCGTCACTGCGCCCTATCTCGACGATGGCACCGCGAAGACGCTGGAGGAGGTCATCGACATCTACGCCCGCGGCGGGCGTCGGATCGACGCCGGCCCCCGGGCCGGGGACGGTTCGCGCAGTCCCCTCAAGAGCGGCTTCGTGAGCGGGTTTCGACTGACCCCGGAGGAGCGGGCGGACCTCGTGGCCTTTCTCGAGTCGCTCACCGACCCGACTTTCCTCACCGACCCTCGGTTCTCGGACCCGAAGGGCCCATCGCGGTGACTCCAGGTCCCGGCCATGTGGAGCCCGGGCTGGCTTCCGCCGAGACCGGGCCGGCCTTCGAGCCCTGGGTGAGGGGGCTGCGCCTCGTTTTTCACCTCGTGGCTTTTCTGTTCGTACTCGTAGAGGTCCGGCAGCGGGCCGACCCCGTGGCCTTCGCAGGGCTCCTGGCGTTGACGGCGGCGGCGGCGGGGATGAGCGCGGCGGGGGTCTTCGCGCGTCTTCGCCGGAGTCCCTCGGCTCGAGCGGGCCGACTCGTGTTCGACGCGCTCGTGCTCACCGCCGTGCTCGCCGTGGCCGGTGGAAGCTCGAACCCCTTCACGCTGCTCTACTTCGTCCACGTGGTGGTTGCGGCGGTCACCGCTCGTCCGGCCGCGACCGCTTTGGTGGTGTTCGTGAGCAGCGCCGGCTACGCGTCCCTCTTTCTCGTCGAAGGACCTGGAAACGGGGCTCACCACGCCTTCGAGTCCCACCTTCAGGGCATGTGGATCGCGTTTACGCTCACCGCGGTTCTCCTCGGGGGCTTCGTGTCCGCGCTCGGGCGCGCGCTCCGACAGGAGAGGGAGATGCGCGCCCGCGCTGCGAGACACCTTGGGTTGACCACGCTCGCGGCCGGCGCCGCCCATGAGCTCGGTAATCCTCTGGGCACCATCAAGCTGGTGGCGGCAGATCTCGTCCGCGAGCTCGACGCCGCGGGGAGCCATCCCGAATGGGCGGGGGATGCGCGGGTGATTCTCGAAGAGGTGGAGCGCGCGCGGGGAGTGCTTCGAGGCATGGCCTCGGCGTCGGGTGAGCTCCTCGGAGAGGGTCTACAGCCGGTATCGGTCGACGCCTTCGTGGCCTCCCTTCGGCAGCGCTTGGAGGCCGAGGCGGCCGTGAGCATCACCGTCGAGGACGGCACGAACGCGCTTCGGTGGCCCCTCGAGTCCGTCCGTCAGTGCGTGGCGGAGCTCATCCGAAACGCCCTCGACGCGAGGCGGTCGGCGGACGTCGAGGTCCGGTTTCGAGCCGTGGCTCGCGATCTCGAGATTCAGGTGGTCGACGATGGGCTCGGGATCCCCGCCGAAGATCTGCCGCGGGTCCGTGAGCCATTTTTCACCACGAAGGAGACGGGGCGAGGGCGGGGCCTCGGGCTCTTTCTCGCCGCGACGGTCGTCGAACAGCTCCGCGGGGGCCTCGACATCCAGTCTCGACCCGGCGCCGGCACTACGGTCACGGTGCGCTTGCCCCGGAGCGCCCCGCCATGAAGAACCCCGAGACCCCGCGGGCCGAGGCTGCCACCACGGTGTTGGTCGTGGACGACGACGACCGCTTTCGGGAGCGCCTGAGCCTCAGCCTTCAGAAGCGCGGCTTCGAGGTGTGGTCTGCAGGCCATCCCTCCGAAGCCCGGTCGCAGGTGGAGCGGCATGCCCCGGAGTGGCTGGTTCTCGACCTCAAGATGCCCGGCACCTCCGGCCTGGATCTGCTCCGGGAACTCCTCGAGCTCGAGCCGGCAACGAGGGTGGTGGTGCTGACCGCCTATGGGAGCATCGCGACGGCCCTCGAGGCGGTGCGGCGGGGCGCCCACGACTTTCTGCAAAAGCCCGCGGACACCGACGAGATCATTCACGCCTTCCTACGAGAGCCGGGCGATGAGCGTCCCACGCCGCCGCTGGAGGTGCCCAGCTTGGCCCGAGCCGAGTGGGAGCACATCAGCCGGGTGATGGAGGAGAGCGGCGGGAGCATCCGGGCCGCGGCGCGGATGCTCGGGATGCATCGCCGCACCCTGCAGCGAAAGCTCGCCAAGTTTCCGAGCTCGCGCTGAGAGATTTCGCCCGCCGCGGTCACAGCTCGGCTCCCCGCACGTCTCCGGGTCGTGAAAGACACCTGCTTGGAAGTGGCCGTGTTCGATGCGGCCCCTGAACTCACCGACCGTCTCCATCTCGAGCTTCATCGGGCGCTGCGGGGCGCCGAGGGCTACGTGGCCTCGCTCCCCCTCCGCGCGAGCGGTCCTGAACGCTCGCCTCTGCGCGCCGACCTGGTCCTGTGGGCCTCCGCGAGGGCTGCGCAGGCGGCGGCCGAGGTCATCCCCAAACGCCGCGATCTCGCCTCTTTCTTCGGGGCCATCGCCGAGATCCGAGTGTTCCACCACTACCGCGGCGCGACCCCCGAGCACCTGGCCGCCTTGGAGACCTCGCCCTTCTTCGAGCTGGCTGGCTATCCGCGAGGACCGGTCGAGGCCCAGGAGGTCCGCGCCCAGGTCCACCGCGCCCTCGAGGGGCGACCCGAAGTGCGGGCGCGGGTGGCCGCCTTCGCCGAGGGGGAGGAGACCGAGCGGACCCCCGGCGCGCTCGACATTCTGGGTTGGGTCAGCCCCGAGGCCATGCGAGAGGGACCGAAGATGGTCCTGAACGCCTATCCGGAGCTCGCCTCCTTCTTCGAAGGGGCGCCGGAGATGTCCGTCTTCGCGCTCTTCGAGAAGGTCCACGCTGCGTGAAGGCCTTCGACGAGGGAGACCGGCTCGATGCTGAGCTGGCCGGTCGGGCCGCGTCGGGAGACAGCGAGGCGCTGACGGAGCTCGTGCGCCGTCATCAGTCCTGGCTCTACAACGTGGCTCTACGCCTGGTTCTCAGTCCCGCCGACGCCGAAGACCTCGCCCAGGAGACGGTGGTGCGCATCGTCACTCGCCTTTCAACCTTTGAGGCGCGGTCCAGCTTTCGAACATGGGCCTATCGAATCCTGAAGAACGTGTTTCTCGACGCTCAGCGGCGGCCCATGGAGCGCGCCATCACGTCCTTCGACGCCTACGGCGAGGAGCTCGATGGGCTCCCTCTGGAGGCGCTCGCGGAGCCCGGCCCCGGACCGGAGCGCCAGCTGCTGGTCGAGGAGGCAAGCGTGGGTTGCATGCTGGGGATGCTGCTTTGTCTCGACCGAGAACAGCGGTGGGTCTTCGTCCTGGGGGAGATCTTCGGGGTCCCAAGCTCGGTAGGGGCCGAGATCATGGAGATCGGTGCGGCTGCGTTCCGTAAGCGCCTAGAGCGGGCGCGCTCCGACTTAGCCGCATTCATGCAAGGGACCTGCGGGCTTGTAGACCCCGCCAACCCCTGTCGTTGCCACAAGAAGACGAAGGCCTTCATTCGGGAGGGTTGGGTGGACCCGGAGAACCTGAAGTTCGTGGATCCGCACGTACGTCGACTGGAGCAGCTGGCTCCGGACGCTCAGCACGTCGTGATGCACGCCGAGGAGCGGGCCGCGGCGCTGTTCCGCAGCCACCCTCAGCGCAAAGGACCCGACTTTTCGGCGCGTCTCCGCGCTTTGGTCCAGGATCCGGACCTTCGCGCGACCTTCGGACTCGCTTAGCCGACTTCGTTGCCGGAAGACCGGCCAAGGAAGTCTGTGAGCGGCTCTCCCCCCGGCCTCGTTGGGGCTGGTGATACATAACCCTGCAACACCTGCAACCTGGCCATCGGCCCCTCCTCTCGCCGCCCTTGGATCTGGAGCTGCACGGCGCGGTCGGCCGGTCCTTCCGTGAAACGCTCCGACCGGCTTGGTTTCTCCTCAGTCGCGTAGGTCCAATACTCTTACCCGACATCGCCATACATATCCAAATCAACGGGCCGCTCGGAGCCCGTGGGTTCGCGATGGAGTTGGCCCTGGCCTTGCTGAGTTGCCTCGCCACAACACGGTGGGTCTCGCTGGATGTGAGATCCATCAACCTATCGAGGCAACTCTCGAGGACCGATATGAAGAAACTCAAGTATCTCGTTCTGATTCCAACTCTTCTCCCGGTGGCGCTGGCCCAGGCGGCGGACTCGGGTCCCAACCCTGACGCGGTAGGGGCCGACGAGACCTCAATTCTCTACTGGTCGGCCAAGGCTTCGGCCCCCGACTGCTCCGCGGATTTCGTGGAGTCTCTCCGCACCCCGCTGGACGCGTTCGAGCGGCATCCGGACGGGACCTTCGTGAACCGCGAGTTCAAGAGCGTCCGGTGTAACCTCACCCTTCGTCCGGATGATGAGATCTTCTACCGGCTGATCGTGAAGGGGAGCGCCGCCAGCGGGGTGACCATCGACTGCAACGGCGCCCTCATCAACGGGTGGGTGGGGCCGAACTACAACACCGAAGACCGCCGATCGACGGAGATGATCGAGATCAACTCCATCGCGCGCCAGCCCGAGCCCTCTTGGGATGGAGAGTACGATGTTCCCCAGTACGTCACGGTCAAGAACTGCCGCATCCGTGGGTCGATTCGCATCCGAGGGATGGGTTCAAACGGAGAAGCGGCGGAGGTGGTGCGGTCCTCCCGTCGCCCGGGACATTTGGACCGGCTCCGGGACAACGCCCCTTCGCACGTGGTGATCGAAAACGTGGACTTCACCCCCAAGAAGCGGACGCCCCTCTACCTCACGCCCGGCGTTCATCACGTGACGGTGCGCGACTCGACCTTCAGTGGCAACTTGAACCGAAGCACCATGTATATGGATGTGAGCTCCTCCCACAACCTCGTCGTACGCAATACCTTCAGGGCTCGGAATCAAGATACGGACTACTTGGTGTACCGGAGAACCTTCCCTGAGATCGCCGTGGACGGGTCTCACCACAACCACATCAAAAACAACCTGTTTACCGAGCACGTCAAAGAAGAAGGAGGCATCTGGCTCTATCGGAACTGCGGCGAAGGCGGCGGGATTCGCTGGACGGGGCCGGAATACAACGTCATCGAGGGCAACGACTTCTACGATCTGAGCAGCGACTTCCTCAACGACGACGAGCCCGCGATTCATATCGGGTCGCGGGACAATGGCCTGACCGGATTCAAGCCCTACTGCAACGACGACGAGGGGGTCTCGGGGGTCAACTATGCCGCGCTTTCGGGGATGAACCCCCCCCACAGCGCCGAGGACAACGGCAACTACGCTCGGTACAACCGGGTGCTCCACAACACCTTCTACGGGATAAGCTCCGGGGATCGAGTCAAGATCAGGGACAACGGAAAGAACACGGAGAACATTCGGGTCAATAACCAGGGTATTCAAAGCTATCGCAACACGCTCTTCGCCTATCCCCGGGAGGGCGATACTTTTGGCGAAGCTCGC
>JBCBRU010000371.1:0-8675 GCA_039819565.1 Myxococcota bacterium
CCGCGTGGTCATTCGGCGAAGAGGAAGCTTACCGAGGTAGGCGACGATGAGAGTCGCGAAGCGACGGCCGAGCGAGCACGCGGCGAGATCCATCACCCGGCGGGGCGGCTCACAATTCACGCCGGGCGCATCTAGGACCTCGGGCGTCGGTAGATGCCTACAAAGACCTTCGTCCACGACTTGCCGTGGTCCTTCGAGGTTCGCCACGTCTGTTTCACTTCGCCCCCCTCGAGTCGGGTCCAGGTGATCTCGTGCCGCAGCGGTTTGCCCTCGGCGTCCTTGGTGTCCTGGCTCATGGCCATCCGGCCGGGCGCGGTGAGACCCCCGACCAACTCCAAGAGGAGCCCTTGGTTGTCGACCCAGGTCTGATGCCACTTGCCTCCCGCGAAGATGTTAAAACTCCGCCCTACCGACTTTCCGCTCGCCGACCGCCACTGTTCACGAAGCACGCAGCCTCCGAGGATCTTCTCGATGTGGTTGTCGCCCGCTTTCTTGCCGTTGGGGGTAAAAACCTCCCAGCGTCCCACCCAGAAGTCGAAGTCACGGTGGTGCGCGTCCGTACAGGGGATGGGGGGGGGGTTGGAGGGCGGCGGTTGAGATCCGACGAGAGCGAGGGTCAGGGCGAATGCGGGGGAGGGCATGCGGGCAGCATAGCGCGGCCGCGCCTTCCTGTTGCCCCCTCCCGGGACTCGGTGTCGGCTCGAGGGCATGGTTGACTCCGCTCCCCGCACGGCCCTCGTCACCGGCAGCAACCGAGGCATCGGGCGCGCAATCTCCTCTGCGCTCGCGTCTCGAGGTCTACGGGTACTGACCGCTGCCCGCACCCGCGCACGCGCTGAAGAGGCCGCCGACGCCGTCGGGGGCCTCCCCGAAGTCTTGGATCTCGACGATCCGGAGGCCCTCGAGGCGAGAGCTCGGGACATCCAACGCACCCGCGGGCCCGTCGACGTGCTCGTGAACAACGCCGCCATCCTCCCTGACGGCTACGGTCTGCATGCCTCCCTGTCCGATCTCACAGATGCTCTTCGCGTGAACCTCACCGCGCCCTTCGCTTTGATGCGGGTCTTTGCACCGGGAATGGAAGAACGAGGATACGGGCGCATCGTAAACATGTCGTCCGGATGGGGTGCGTTCTCTGAGGGCGTGAATGGCCCCCTCGCCTATGCGATTAGTAAGGCCTCCCTCAACGCTTTGACCTTGGCCGTATCGTCAGGGTTGGGGGCTGGCGTCAAGGTCAACGCGGTGTGCCCCGGCTGGGTCCGCACGGACATGGGCGGCGCCGGCGCGACCCGATCGCCGCAGGAAGGCGCCGACACGCCAGTGTGGCTCGCGACGCTTCCCGAGGACGGACCCAGCGGAGGCTTCTTCCGCGACCGACAACCCATCCCTTGGTAGGGGCCTTAGGCACCCCCGGAGCTGTCAAATCGGCGTGACGCAACGGGAACCCAAACACCTCAATCGATTCACGACTCCGTCACGTGCTGTCGATCACAAACTGATAGATTGGACAGGCCTCGGAATTGAGTTGGTTCCGGATCCTTCGGGTATATCTCACAACTATTCCCGAGGCAGGGAGGTCCATTTGATCAAATCGAAGTTTGCGCTCGGGGCGATGGCGGCGGCCACGCTTCTGGCCGCGATCGGCTCGGCTGAGGCTAAGTCGATCGATTACAAGGGCACGATCGACGTTCGTCGTCGACCGGGTCGAACGCCCCACGATGTCCGCGGGCGCGTGTGCGAAGACTACAACCGGGACTCCGTGTGTCAGCGGTGGGAGCGAGGCGTGGAAGGCGTTCTCGTATCCGATGGCCTTCATGTGACGGAGACCGATCGCCGGGGCCGCTATCGGCTGCCGCTGCCGACGGCGGCCGATGAGGCTCGCGGCATCTCTTACTTCGTCACCGAGCCAAGGGGCTACGACGTCCCTGTCGACCAGTATAACGTGCCCCAATTCTACTATGTCCATAAACCCGGCGGCTCACCTCTTGGGGTCACGGGTCGGCCTTTCCGTTTTGGTGGGTTGGCGCCCACTGGCGCTCTTCCGACTCGGATCAACTTCCCGATGGTTCGTGAGGACCGCTGCCGCGGCCGCCGGGGTCGACGAAACTGCGACAAGTTTAAGGTCGTGGTGAGTGGAGATACCCAGCCCTATAGCAACGCCGAGATCGGCTACGTGCGGGATACGATAGCTCGGGAGCTGGCTGCAGAGGACGACATCGAGGCGGTGCTGATCGAGGGCGACGTGATGGGCGACGATCTGAGCCTATACCCTCGCTTCAAGCGCATCATGAGCGCCGCCGGCGCGCTTCAGTACTACGTCGCGGGCAACCACGATCTGGACTTTGACGCGACCACGGATGATCACTCCTTCGACACGTTCCGTCGCGAGTGGGGTCCCGAATACTACTCTTTCGATATTGGCCAGGTTCACTTCATCACGCTGGACGACGTGAAGTATCCCTGCGTCGACGAGGACAACCGGGATGGCCTCCACGGCGGCTGCGAGGACAACATCGCGAACGGCGCGACCTATAACGGCGTCGTGACCCAGCGACAGATCGACTGGATCCGGAACGACTTGGCCCACGTGCCGACGGAGAAGCTGGTGGTGGTGAGCAAGCATATCCCCATTCACTCGTTCATCGATCAGAATCTGGCTCGGCAGATGGTCGACAACGTCGTGGATCTCTACGAGGCGCTGGGCTGTCGTCGCGCGGAGGACGGCACCTTTCCTCCCGAGGACTGTGAACGTCGACTGCTCGCCTTGAGCGGTCATACCCACACCAACGAGCAGATTCGGCCCGGTGAGACCTTTGAGGGTTGGAACACTACTCTCTCCGATGGCGGCATCTGGGAGTCCTCGGGTCCCGCACCCTTTCCCCAGCTCGTGGCCGGTGCTGCGAGCGGAGCGTGGTGGTCGGGGGACTTCAACGACACGGGAGTCCCTGAGAGCTTCCAGCGTTTGGGCGCTCCGCGGGGATACTTTATCCTCGAGTTCGACGGAAATCAGTATTCGGACGTCTTCAAGGCCACGGATCGAGCCGAAGACCGGCAGATGTCCCTCTCGATGCAGACTCCCGGCTTCGATGCCTGGTATGACTCGCTTCTTGGCTGGTTGCGGACGCCGTCGGCGAGTCGGAACGCGACCCCTCCGGTCAACATCAACGATCTACCTGACACCCGGATGGTCCTCAGCGGCGAGATCGCTTCGACGAAGCTCGTGGCGAACATTTGGAACGGGTCGAAGGCTTCCACCGTCTACGTACAGTTCGACGGCGGGGCCCCGGTGGTGATGAGCCGCGTACAGGCTGGGGCCGGGGAGAACATCATCCAAGGCGTCGCTGCCCTCGACCCCTACGCGTTGAGCCGTCAGATGGCGGTGGCTCGCTATGCCTATCGGAGCACCTCTGGTGTGGCTCGCAATCAGGGCTTCGAGCTCTTTCAGGGCTCGAACTTCGGAAGCCCCGCGGATCCACAGCCGCTGTCTGAGTTCTTCCTCACCGACCAGTCGCAGCACGTGTGGAAGATCGACCTTCCGGCAAACCTGCAGCCAGGTGTCCACACGGCGAAGGTCGCGACCATCGACAAAGATGGTCAGAGCTTTGTTGAAGTCCTGACCTTTGAGGTTCTCGACGCGACGGAGCGGCCGCCGGCGCGGTGGCAGGACGAACTCTTCGAATAGATCCCTAGGCCGGTGGTCGGGTCCGATCCCCGGGCTCGGCCACCGGCTCCTGGAGACGATCCGTGATTCATCTTGTTTCCTTGACTGTTCTCTTCGTATCGGCCGCGCCCGGAGCCCGGCCCGTTGTCGAGGCCCGGCACCCTGCGGTGCGAACGTGGATTCACCGCATCGCCGCTTCCGCGGTCGAGATTCGAGACGCGACGGGCCCCGGGCTCTCCGCTTCTCAGATCGCCTTCGTGCCGGTCGACGCTCCGCGCGTCGTTTTCGACCTTCGCGCTGGGAGCTCCACCACGGCGACATGTCTCGGCACCTCCCATCCCGCGATATCCTGCGCAGCCCGCGAGCTGGAGACGCTGGCGCGGAGCCTCGGGGATGCCCTGCCGCCGATGCGTAGACAGTTTCGGGAGGGGGCCCAGCGGTATCGCCAGGCGCTCCTGTGGCTGCGGTCTCGGATTCTCTCGGAGCTTGGAAACAACGATCTCACGGGCCTACGACTGGCCGCGATCGGACCCGATCTGCAGCCTCTGCTTGCAGACCTGGGGCTCGCAGCTCTCCGGAGCTACACCGACGTCGATGCCGTGCTCGCCGACCACGGCGGGGGGGAGAGCGCAGAAGCGCTGTTTTACCCAGAGGACCTTCCGCTGCAGCAGAGAAGCCAGCTGCGGGACGCGGGCGGCCTGGCGTTTCCGTACCGTCGCCTCGCGCCGAGCGCTGGACTCGAGGACTATGACCGGGCCACCGGATTCAATCTCAAGCAAGTCCTCGAAGCGGTGCGGATGGTGGGGGAGGCGCGGCGCGCTTCTCCCTCGCGGAGGGCTGAGCGATGAGGGGGTCGTGTCTTTTCCTGGGCCTGATCGCCGTGTCCATCTCGGGGGTGGCTGAAGCCCATGAGCCGAGTACCGCTCATCTCTCCCTGGATCTCGCGGGGGGGAACGCGACCTGGACCATGTCCACGCGCGTTCTCGACGCTCTCTTTCGGCTCGACGCGGATGGTGATGGCGTCGTCGAACCTTCCGAAATTCAAACCCGAGATGGGGACATTCGTGCCTACGCCCAACGCCGACTGGAGCTACGGTCTTCTGCGGGGCGATGCCGACCTTCATCTACGCCCCTGGACCTTCAAGGCGACGACGCGGTGCTCCGCTTCCGGATGGGATGCCAAGGTCATCCGGAGTGGCTCGAGTTGCGCTATGACGCGATGTTCGAGGTTGACAGCAACCATCGAGCTTTCCTCCGCCTCGACACCGGACGAGCCACCCACGCCGATATCTTTTCTTCGCGCCACCGCCAGGCCCGGTATCCTCTGGAAGCTACCCCTTGGTGGACGCCTTTAACTCACTTCGTCGTCGAGGGGGTCTGGCATATCCTCATCGGCTACGACCATATCCTCTTCCTCCTGACCCTCATCCTCCCGGCGGTGCTTCTTCGCCCCGCCCGGGTCGGACGCCGTCGCGTGCTGCGCATTGTCACCTCCTTTACCGTGGCCCACTCCATCACCCTCAGCCTCGCCGTCTTCGGATGGGTGAGCATCCCGAGTGCGATCGTGGAGTCGACCATCGCAGCGTCCATCGTGGTCGCCGCGCTCGAGAATCTACGGCCGGTGGCGGGGGAGCGTACGTGGCTCATGACCTTCGGCTTCGGTCTGATACATGGTTTTGGGTTCGCCAGCGTTCTTCACGAGGTGGGGCTTCCCGGAGGGCGTCTCGCCGTCGCGCTGTTCGGATTCAACGTCGGCGTCGAGCTAGGGCAGCTCGCGCTCGTGGCCATGGCCCTTCCGATGCTCTGGTTGATCGGGCGACATCCCGTCTACCCCCGCCTCATCCTCCCTCTCGGGTCGGGGGCGATCGCGGTGGTCGGTCTCCACTGGCTTCTCGACCGGGCGCTCGGGATCTCCCTCGTGGAGCTGGCTGGGAATCCGATTCACTGGATCGGGGTAGGGCTGTTGGCGACGGCGGTCCTCGGTCTGGGCAAAGCGTCACGGATCTTCGGTATGTCCGGTGCCTGGGGAGCGCTCGGCTGTGCGGGGCTAGGGTTGGCCCTCATGTTCCGGCCCGGAGCTGGCCTCCCCGGTCGCCCCACGGTCTCGTCGGCACACGGCCGTGGCGAAGCTCCCCACTTGGAAGCTCTCGGCGAGCTTTGGCTGACGAAGGCTCGACCCGCCGAGGCCATAGGGGCCTTTCGCAGTGCCCTAGCGCTGTTCGAGGAGGCCCAGGACCTCGAGGGACAAGCAAGATTGCATCGGCGTTTGGGGCACCTCGCGGAGCTGGTAGGAAGCACCAGTGAGGCGATCTTCCATCACCGTCAGGCCCTCGATCTTCATGAGGCCGAGGGAGCGTCCGCCGAAGTCCGGGTCGACTGCCTGGAGCTGGCCCGCCTCTATCGACGGCATGAGGAGTTCGACGCGGCGGCGAGCATGATGGAGCGGGCTCTAAAGCTCTCTCGAGCGGCCGGGGATCAAGGAGCCGTCGCGAGCACCCTCGTGCGCCTCGCCCATGTTCGGGTGTTGACGCAGCAAACGGATGAGGCGGAGCGTCTCTATCGGTCCGCCCTGGAGCGGGTTCAGGTTCTTGCCGATCGTGAGCAGGCCGGCGATGCCTGGGCCAATTTGGGCGCGCTCCGGCGCAAGGCGGGAAAGCTTGAGGAGGCTCGCGAGTATCTCCGGAGAGGGCTTGCCATCTATGTCGAGCTCGGACGCGAAGCCAAGGTCCGTCGCGTGGAGCGCTTGCTCGCCGACCTCACTCCGTCAAACTAATGACCTGGCCGACGTTCGCCGCCTGGGCTCGTTTCCACAGAAGTTGAGCCACGGCCAGATCCTGGACTGCGAGCCCCGTGGAGTCGAAGACGGTCAGGCGGTCTCGATCGAGCGTCACCTCTCCGAGCACGACTTGCCCCAGAGTCCCGGCGAGATCTGAATCGGCCAGTCGACCTTCGCTGAGAGCTACGTTGATCTCTCCCGAGTGCGTGGCTTGATACCTCTCGTCGATCACGATCTGAGCGCGGGCTAGCAGATCGGAGGCGATCTCCTGCTTGCCCGGGGCATCCGCGCCCATGGCGTTGACGTGGGCGTGGGGGCGAACCCACTCCGCCTGAACGGCGATCGCGCTCCCGGGAGTTGCGGTGTTGACGATGTCGGCTCCCGCCGCTTCTTCGGGAGAAGCGGCACGGCTCCTCAAACCGAGAGCCCCCACTTCGGCCGCGAAGGTCGATGCGGCTTCCGCTCGGAGATCCGCGCACAGACACTCGAACCCGTCCCCGAAGACCGCCCGATGCGCTGAGAGTAGGTATCGGGCCTGCACTCCGCAGCCGACGAAACCCATCGATTCGATCCGGTTAGTGGCCAGGTGCCGGCTGGCCACGGCGGCCGCCGCTCCCGTGCGAAGTGCCGTGAGGAGGGTTCCGTCCAGGATGGCGAGAGGCAACGCCGTTGCAGGGTCGGAGAGGATGTAGACGCCCATAACCGACGGAAGGTTGTGACGCTCCGGGTTGTGGGGGTGAGAGTTGACCCATTTGACGCCGGCCGCGCCGGCCATCGCGGACGGCATAGCTCGGAGATCTCCTTCGTGTTCGGGGAACTCGAGATAGACCTTCGGCGGCATCTGCGTCTTGCCGCGTGCGTGAGCCACGAAGGCGGCCTCGACCGCTTCCACGACTTCGGACATGGGGGCGATGTCTACGAGGTTCGCCCTGGACAGGATCCGCGTCTTCACCGCCCCCAGGTCCGGCACTAGGCGCCCGAGGTCAACGGTTGGCCACCAAGCGTGGGCTGATAGTCTGGGAAGTGATGGAACTTCCGCGCCCTCTCGTGTCCGCAGATTGGCTCGTCTCTCAGCTCGAGGCTCCTGACCTCGTCGTCCTCGACGCCAGCTGGTATCCGCCCACCGAGGGGCGCGACCCCCGGGCCGAGCATCGCTCAGCTCGGATTCCCGGGGCGCGGTTCTTCGACATCGAGGAGATCTCCGACCGCGAGAGCGATCTTCCCCACATGGCGCCTCTCCCGTCCGCTTTCGAGGCCGCACTCGCCACACTGGGCATCGGTGAAGGGACGCGGGTGGTGGTCTACGACGGGCACGGACTGCTCTCGGCACCGCGCGCATGGTGGATGTTCCGCGCCTTCGGCAAAGAGGAGGTGACGGTGCTCGACGGTGGACTTCCGGTCTGGCGCGAGGCCGGGCGGCCCATGGAGAGCGGTTCCGTGGCAACGCCCGTCCCGCCGCGGGTTCGCTTTGAGGCGCGACCCGACCCGACATGGCTCGCGGACCGGGACCAAGTGCGAGCGGCCCTGGCCTCGGGCAAGGTCCAGGTGGTCGACGCGCGGGCCGCCGCTCGGTTCCGCGGCGAGGCGCCCGAGCCCCGGCCCGGGCTGCGAAGCGGACACCTTCCCGGCTCGCGCAACCTCCCTTGGCTGACCTTGCTCGACGAGGATCGTTGCTTGCGGGATGAGGCGCAGCTTCAGGCCGCGTTCGAGGACGCGGGCGTGCGCCCGGACGCCCCCGTCATCACCACCTGCGGGTCCGGGGTGACGGCCGCCATCCTCAGTCTCGCGCTGGATCGCCTCGGGCGGCGAAGCGCCGTGTATGATGGGAGCTGGGCCGATTGGGGTCGCCCCTCCGAGCTCCCCGTGGCTGCGGGGGACGGGTCGAGCGACGACGAGCTATTTCCGAGCTGAGTCGAGGGAGATGCGAACGACGTCCCCGCGACTGAACACGGGCGGGACGTCCAGGTTCAGATAGCGGGCGTAGAGTGAATTGGGAACGCTGATGTCAGCCAGGTAGAGCTCACCCACGTGATGGGGAGCCTGCCGCAAGCCTTCCTTCGGGAGCGCGAGCGTCAGGGTGGCGGTGGCCCGCACCGCGGGTTGAGCGACGCGCCCGGTAGAAGTGTCGAGTCCGGACGGGGCATCGAGAGAGAGAATCGGCGCCTTTGCCTCGCAAGCCCAGGCGATGAGGGTGCGGGCTCCCTCGCGAGGGTCCCCCTTCAGACTGTAGCCGAGCAC
>JBCBRU010000372.1:0-8666 GCA_039819565.1 Myxococcota bacterium
CCGGTGGTCGCCTCCGCCCTCTTCGGGGGGACGTCGCTCCGCCACTCGAAGCTTGGCGCTGCGAGCCCGAGGGTTGGCCCCCAGCTCTCTCGATGCCGGCAAGATAGGTTTCTTGGTGAGCGCGCGCCACGGCCCGAAGACCCGCTTGGGCTCTATCGGAAGGCCCCGCGGCACCGGCTCAGCAGGCGGATCCGCGAAGGCTCGCTTGACGAGTCGATCCTCGAGGCTGTGAAAGGAGATGATTGCCGCCCGTCCTCCGGGACGCACCATAGTCGGCAGGAGTTGAAGGAGCTTCTCGAGCTCTTCGAGCTCCCGATTGACGGCAATGCGGATGGCCTGAAACGCGCGTGTCGCGGGGTGTACGGGAGAGGCTTTGCGTCCGCCGAGGGCACGCTCGATGACCTCCGCCAACGCTCCGGTGGTCGTGAGCTGGCCAGCCTCTCGAGCCTCGACGATGGCGCGAGCAATGCGCTGAGCCCGCCGTTCCTCACCGAAGTCGCGAAGGATACGGGCGAGCCCACCCACGTCGAAACCCTCCAGCAGATCCGCTGCGGTCGCCCCGACCCCGGGACCCATCCGCATATCGAGGGGACCATCGCGCATGAAGCTGAATCCGCGGGCTGCGTCGTCGAGCTGAAGAGAAGACACACCGAGGTCGGCCACGACCCCGTCCACCGGCACGTGGTCACTCGCCTCCGCGTAGACGGGAAGGTCCGAGAAATCCCCTTCGACGAGGGTGAGGCGCTGGCCGAATCGCTCGAGACGGCCCTGGGCCAGCTCGATGGCAGCAGGATCTCGATCGACGGCCAACACCCGCCCGCCGGGTCCGGAGAGCTCCAGCAGCCGCTCGGTGTGACCGCCCAGCCCACAGGTGGCGTCGATGTAGACACCTCCATCCCGGGGCACGACGGCTTCGACCGTCTCCTCAAGGAGTACGGAGGCGTGAATACTCATGTCGTCCCTCACAATCCGAGCTCCGCGAGCTTCTCCAAAGTGGCGTCGTCCACCGAGACTTTCGTCTCCATAGGGGCGACCGGGACGAGCCGGCTCGGCTCCCACACCTCGATATAAGACCCAACCCCCATCCAAATCACTTGCGCGTCGATGTGGGCCGCCTTTCGGTGCGCCGACGGAAGAAGGACGCGGCCGACCTTGTCGACGGGGCAGTCCTGGGCTCGACCCAACACCAATCTCCGCAAGTTGGTCGCGGTGGTGTCGAACTGCGACAGCCGCGCCACCTTGGCCTCGAACTCCCGCCAATAGCTGTCCGGATACGCCACGAGGCAGTCGGACTGGATGTGCGGCGCGATCACCAGCTGCTCGTCTCCCTGTTCGGCGAGGCCACGCCGAAACGCAGCCGGCAAGGCCACTCGACCCTTCGTATCGAGCTGATGTTCGTACTGCCCCTTGAACACCCCGGCCCCCTTCAGTTGATCCACCATGGTGGAAATGCGATCCACTTCCCACCACTCTCTCCCACGCTAGGGGCTGCCCGCGGAGGCGTCAACTCGTCGACGCTCCGCACCTCGTTTTCCGCAATAAGAACTGCACATATGTTCAACAGAGACGCCGGAGGGCACCCCAGGTTTGGCCCCCGGCTCATCGCGGCTGGGCAGATCGAGAGCGACCGGCTATTCAGAGCACCGTGGCGAAGAGCAAGAAGGCGCCCGCAAAGGCCGCCAAGGATCCACTAGAGGGACCGCTGCAGACTTTTTCCGAAGGGGACTACGTGTCGGCCCGAGCTCAGCTCGAAGCTCTCGGCGCCCAAACCGGCGTAGCCGACTCGACGCGCGCCGCGGGCGAGAGCCTCGTCGCTGCGACCCAAGTCGACCGCACCACTCTTTATGTCGGGCTGACCTGCCTCGGCGTTTTTTGCGTTGCGGTCCTTCTGGTCTCCACGATTCAGCCCTGACCCATTAGCCCCCTCGTCGCCGACGCTTCCCCTTTGCCCCGAAGGGGACCCGGGTTACGACCTCCAGGTGGCACTCGACGGCGCCCAGCAGCTGCAGAGAATCTCGGACCGGGTGAAGACCCGGTTCTCTGAGGACCGTACTCTCCTCGACTACGGCGGGTGGTTCGATCAGTTCCTGGCGGCCCCAGCCCCCCACCTGCGGAGTGCTGCCCAGTACATCAGGGATGTCTTCGACCACTTCGGCACCGAGACCCGAGAGCTTCCGGCCGGGGCGCTGACTCGCTTTCGTCTCTTCGATGCTCCGTGGCAGGACGGCACCGGCCGCGTGGCCGGGCAAGAGCGCATCCAGCAGGAGATCTATAGGCTCATCTCGGGCTTCGCTCGCGACGGCCAGGTCTCAAAACTCATCCTGCTACACGGTCCGAATGGCTCGGCAAAGAGCTCGCTCATCCGCTGCATCCAAGGAGCCCTCGAAGCCTACTCCTTGCTTCCGCAGGGGGCCCTTTATACCTACGCTTGGATCTTTCCCACCGAGCGGATCGAGAAGGGACGGCTCGGCTTCGGCGACCGCGCCCCTTCCCAGTCGAGCTCGAGCTACGCCCATCTTTCTGTCGAGGAGATCGATGCGCGACTCCCCTGCGAGCTCCGCGAGTCTCCGCTGTTTTTTGTCCCGCGCGAAGCGCGGGCCGAGCTCATCGAGGAGCTCAAGCGGGCGGGAAAGATCCCCGAGGATTTCGTAGTCTCCCGATACGTACTCGAGGGCGACCTTTCCCCGAGAGATCGCGCGATCTATGACGCGCTCCTCCTCGCCTATGAAGGGAATCACACCGAGGTCCTTCGACACGTACAGGTGGAGAGGTTCTACCTTTCGCGAAAGTACGGGCGGGGCATCGCCACCATCGAGCCTCAGATGCACGTCGATGCCGACGCGCGTCAGCTCACCGCGGACCGCTCCATCGCAAACCTCCCGAGGCCGCTCCAAACCGTACCTCTCTACGAGCTCTCCGGGCCCCTCGTCTCTGCGAACCGGGGCCTCCTGGAGTTCTCGGATCTTCTCAAGCGCCCCATTGAGACATTCAAATATCTCCTCACGACGAGCGAAGAGGCGACGGCGTCTCTTCCCCAGTTCAGCGTCGTCCTCGACCAACTCCTGGTGGGCTCCTCGAACGAGAAACAGCTCGCTGCCTTCAAAGAGTACCCCGACTGGAACTCCTTCAAAGGGCGCATCGAGCTGGTTCGCGTACCCTACCTGAGCCTCTACCGAGACGAGGTCGAGATCTACGCACGCCACTCGGTAGGCCCCGTCGACAAGCCGGTGGCTCCGCACGTCATCGAAGTGGCGGCACGATGGGCGGTCCTGACCCGCCTCGAAGCTCCAAACCCCGAACGCTACGAAAGTCCGCTTCGAGAGCTCGTGGCCTCCCTCGGGCCGAGCGAAAAGCTGGAGCTTTACGAGAGCGGTACGGTTCCGGACCGCATGAGCGCCCAGGAGGCTCGGATTCTCGAAGGCGCAGTCGGCGATCTGTTTGAGGAGCACCGCGGCGGTCCCATCTACGAGGGACAGCTGGGCGCTTCCGCTCGCGAGATCCGCACCCTCATCCAGAAAGCGGCCCTGCGGAGCGAGTACCGCGCCCTCAGCCCCCTTCCCGTGTTTGATGAGCTGGAAGAACTCGTCTCGGACCCCACGCTCTACGACTTCCTGAAGCGAGAGCCCCACCGTGGATTCCACGACTCGAGTCGTTTCGTAGAGGTGGTGCGGAAATGGTGGCTGGACATCTTCGACGGAGAGATCCGCCAGTCCATGGGCCTTGTCGAAGAGACTCGCTATGACGAGCTCTTCGAGCGCTACGTCCGGCACGTCTCCGCCGAAGTGAAGAATGAGAAGATCCTCGATACCTATACGGGACGCACCATCGACCCTGACCACGATCTCATGAATGAAGTTGAGGGCGTCCTGCTTGCGGAGAGTGAGTCGCGGGACGATTTCCGGCGCGCTATCATCGGTCGTATTGGCGCTTGGGGTCTGGACAACGCCGGGCTCACTCCGAACTACCGAGACATCTTTCCGCAATACATCGACCGAATGGAGGAGGATTACTTTGAGCGTCAGCGCAAAGTCATCGCGAGGAACCTTCGGAGCGTGCTCGAGTACCTCGGCGAAGATGCCAATCTAGGCGAAGAGGAGGCGGCCGGAGCCGCTCGCACGGTCGAGACGATGCAGACGCGGTTCGGCTACGAACCAGTATGCACCTCCGAGTGCGCGGCCCATCTGCTCCATCGCCGCTACGCGGCAGATCTGGACGGATAGTCGTCTCGCCTCGCTGAGGGCCGAGACGACGGCGGGGCGCGACTCCCTAACCGGTTCGCTCAGTCGTCGCCACGGCGAAGAGCGTCGTGAAAAGGAGAAGTCTCACCGGGTCGCAGGCGGTTTCCAATATCGTCAGGAGGGGAGGATTCGCCCGACTCTGTGCGGTGGCGGTTTCCTAGATTGTCGGAAGCGGGGCCGGATCGGTCCTGGGCCGACGCCGATCTTGACGACCTTCGCTCGCCCGAACGTCCGCCGCCACCGCCGCGGCGACGTCGGCCTCCCCCGTCCCCTCGACCACGACCGCCGCGGCGATCACGACCGTCTCGGCGGTCGCCGCGATCTCGAGAGGAACGACGCCGCTCCTCTCGAGCGTCGCGCGGCAGCTCGTCCTGAAACGCCACCGGCCAGCACTCCCCGGCTTTGATCATCTCAATCAGCGCCTCACTCGTGGTCGCAGACCTGCGGAGCAAGGTGGCCGCGTCCCCGAGGCCTTCGGCCCCCTGGGCTCCGCTCGCGCCGAAGCACGGCATCTCGAGATTGCTCGCGGCCTCGAGCGCAAGGTCATTGGCAATGTCCGTAGCGAGGGCGCTGCGTACCTCGCAGGCGGCCAAGCCCTTGAGGGAAAACAGGTGATCCCCCATCGGGGGATCGACGTCCCGGTCGTAGGGCCTGAGGGCCAAAACCGCCCCGCCCTTGCCGTTGACGGCCTCGATGACCGACGCCGAATCGAAGATGCCGTCCTCGTTCGGAACGAGCGCGACGTCCTCAAAGCTTGCGCCATCGGGCAGAAGAGCGAGGACCAGGCCGTGATTCGTGCCGAGCTCGGCGCCGGAGAACACGGCGAGACCCATGGCTTGGCCCGCTTCCGCAAAGGCAGTGAAATCGGGTGAGAGCTCCCCCTCTCGGACGAGCACGAGGCCGTCGAGACCGGCCGCCGTGGCCGCCTCCATGAGGGTATTGGGCTCGATGAGTTCCCCGTCGGCAGTCTCGGGGTAGACGAGCAAGTCGACAATCATGTGTAGCTCGGGCTTCGCGCGGTCATACACCGGTCACCGCTCGGCGGGAACCCTCTCGTGGAGTACGAGCGCAGGTCATCGAGGACGCCCTTCCGACCCGTTCACGGACTCTCGCCGGGGTCCACGGCTCGCCGCCGCGGCCCGAGCGCGAGCCAGCTCCATGAAACGCTGCTGCGCCCGTACGGTTCCCGCTCGGAGTCGGCGGTATAGACCGTCCGGCCCGAGGACCGACGATTTGGTGTCGTCAGCCAGCTCAAGAGCGATGATCTCGTCGATGAGGCGCCGTTTGAGGCGTTCGTCCTCGACGGGAAGCATCACCTCAATGCGGCGATCGAAGTTTCGGTGCATCACGTCGGTGGAGGTTATGAAGACCGATTCCTGACCGTCGTGGGCGAAGTAGAACAGGCGCGAGTGCTCGAGGAACCGATCGATGATCATTCGCACTTGGATGCGGTCCGTCCGATCTTCGAGACCCGGTCGAAGCGTGCACGGGCCGCGAACAAGGAGCACCACTTCGACTCCCGCGCGCGAGGCGACCGCCAAGGCTTCCGCGATCTCACGGTCGATGAGGGCGTTGGTCTTGAAGATGATTTTCGCCGGGCGACCTGCCACCGCCACCGCCCTCGCCTCTTCGATGCGCTCGAGCAGACGTCGTCGAAGGTCGAGCGGAGCCACCACGAGCTTCTCCCAGCGCGGTGGAGCGCTGTAACCGGTGAGGATGTTAAAGAGCGCCGCCATATCCCGCCCAACGTCGTCCCGAGCCGTAAAGAACGAGAGATCCGAGTACACCTTGGCCGTCCGCTCGTTGTAGTTCCCGGTGCCGAGATGGACGTAGCGTCGAACGCCGCTCGTCTCCCGTCGCACGACCATCGTGACCTTACAGTGGGTTTTAAGGCCGATCATTCCATAGACGACGTGAACCCCCGCCTCCTCGAGGGCCCGTGCCCACTCGACGTTGAGCTCCTCGTGAAAGCGCGCCTTCAGCTCAACGAGCGCCGTGACCTGCTTTCCGTTTTGGGCGGCCCGAATCAGCGAACCGAGAAGCGGTGAGCCCCGGTTCATACGGTACAGAGTCTGTTTGATGGCCAGCACCCGGGGGTCTTCGGCGGCCGACTCCAGGAGATCCAGGACCGGCTCATAGGACTCGTAGGGATGATGAAGGAGGATGTCGCTGCGCCCGATGGTCGAGAAAATATCCTTGTCGCCGGCGAGCTCGGGATTGAGCACCGGCTCGAACGCGACGTCTCTAAGGTCGGCGCGCCCGATGCGACTCAGCCATCCTTCGAAGTCCGCCAAGGCCAATGGACCGCGGTACCGGCCGACATCCTCAGGCTCGAGCTCGAGAGCTCTTCGCAGGCGGTCTTGAAGAGTCGGGCTCGCCGCTCCACTGATCTCTAGACGCACGGCGTCGAGCTGCCATCGGCGCTTCAGCTCCTTTTGAATGGTTTCGAGGAGATCCTCTTGCTCGTCCTCATCGAAGCTAAGGTCCCAATTACGAATCACCCGGAACGGCACCGCTTCCAGGATGCGCATCCCGGGAAACAGCAGGCCAACGTGGGTGCGAATGAGGTCCTCGATGCAGACGAACGCAATCTCATGGCGAGGACTCGTGACCTCGATGAATCGAGGGAGCAGCGAAGGAATCTGCACCACCGCGAGAAGCGGGGGAGCTTCAAGTCCGTTCTTGATGGGCAGGAGATGGATGGCCAGATCCAGGCTGCGATTCTTGAGCATCGGAAACGGATGCCCGGGGTCCACCGCGAGAGGCGTCAGCATCGGGAACACCTCGCGTTCAAAGCGCTCTGCGAGGTTCTCCCGCGCCCCCTCGTCGAGTTCGTCGACGTGAAGCAGTCCGACCCCCTCAGAGCGGAGGCTCGGGAGAATATCCCGCAGGACAACCTGCTCCTGAGCTTCAACCTGTTCGGCGACCTGCTCGCGCACCGCGTCGAGCTGTTCGCGAGGAAGCATACCGTCCGGACCGGCTTCCAGGACGCCGCTCTTAAGCTGCTGCTTGAGACCGGCCACCCGCACCATGAAGAACTCGTCGAGGTTTGCCCCGACGATGCTCGCGAACTTGAGACGCTCGAGCAGCGGCACCGCGGGATCCGCCGCCTCGTCCAAAACCCGACGGTTGAAGGCGAGGAACGAAAGCTCACGATTGACGAAGAGCGCGGCACCGGCGCTCTCCGGCGGTCGAGAGGGGACCATGGGGGCTAAATGGTCAGACCCGGTGCAGTGGCGCAACCATTCCAGTACGCAGGTTGGACGTCGCGCCAAAGCGTCACGAAAAACGGGAGGCCTGCCTGCGAGGGAGCCACACTCAGAGGCTCTCAAGAGCCCGCTGAACGGCCTCCCGCTCCTCGTCCGGGAGTTCGCCCGAGGCCAATGCCGCCTCGAAACTTGACCGTGCCCGGCGCCGCTCTCCGTCGTGCTTGAGCTCATAGCCGAGCCACGCCTGTGCTCTCGCGCGCTCGGGACCTTCTCCCGCCGCGAGACGCGACAAGGCATCCTTTTGGCTCTCTCTGAGTCGCTCCGCCTCTGCGGTCTTGCCCAGCGTCCGGAGGGCATCCACGAGAAGACTTCGGGCGAGAGCACCGGTCAGGTCCTGACCGTCATCGCCGAGGGCTTTGCGGAGCTCGAACGCGGCCTGCTGCGGACGCTCCGTGGCGAGCAATACCTGAGCGGCGCTCACTCGTGCTTGACGACTCCAAGGTTCGACGCGGGCGCGCACGGCCTGGCGAAGCGCAGCCAAGCTGCCTTCCGGGTCGCGGTCCTGGAAAAGTCGAACGAGGCCCAGACGAAAGGCCGCCTCGGGGTCCGACGCAGCCCGCTCTTCGAGCTCTCTTCGGGACGGCAGCATGGTCTGCGAATTCTCCCCTGCCGCAGGCCCGCCTCCCGGAGCCCTCGGCGGCGGCGGGGGCCGAGGCGGCTTGGCCTCGAGGGGCGAACGCGTCACGAAGCGAGAGGGGGGGCCTCCTCGAGCTGAAGCTGGCCTCCGTGGGCGGGGGCGAGGGCGAGGGCGCCTCATGACGGCCTCCAACCTCGGACGAGCGCGCGCACCGCCTCGCCCGTCGCCACCGGGACAGCCCAGGTGAACGGCCCCTGCTCGTCCGGGTCGAGCTCGGCCCCGAGCAGCGCGAACCGAACCGAGCGGAACTCAGGTTCGCGATTTCGGCGGAGAAGCTCGCGACTTTCAGGGGCGCTCCGAGCGTTGACCATGACTCCGAAGTACCGCCCCGAACGCAGCTCGCGCCAGGCCACATCGCCTTCTTCGACCGACACGACTTCGAAGCCTTCGCTTTCCACAGCGCCTCGCCAGACCTCCTCGCCGGCGATCATGAGAACCCACGGATCGGGTCGCGCCGACAGGTCGAGCGCTGACAGTCGCTCGCGCATCAGGTCCACGAACAGCGCCACCCGCTCCTGGGCC
>JBCBRU010000373.1:0-8663 GCA_039819565.1 Myxococcota bacterium
CCAGAAGCAGGGCAAGCGCGCCATCTATCTCGGCGTCGAAAACGGATACCCAGTCGGCAACGACCTGGCCAATCTCAAACTGTTCTTTGACAAGGGCGTTCGCTACATCACGTTGGTGCACTCATCGAACAACGACCTGGCCGATTCGGCGACGGATTCAGAGGGCCCGGAACACGAAGGCATCAGCGCGTTCGGGGAGAAAGTGGTCAAGGAGATGAATCGACTCGGCATCATGGTCGATGTCTCCCACGGCAGCGATGCGGTCTTCTACGATGCGATCGCGATGTCTGAAGCTCCGATTATCGCGAGTCACTCCAATGCGCGGGCCGTGGTCGACCACAAGCGCAACATGACGGACGACATGCTGAAGCTCATCGCAGAAAACGGCGGCGTGGTTCAATTGACGATGCTTGCAGATTACCTACGCAAGGCACCTGACAACCCGGAGCGAGAAGCGGCCCTGGCGAAGCTTCGCGAGAGCATGAAAGACATGGCGGACATCACCCCCGATGAACGCAAGGCTCTGCGTCAGGCGTTCAATGACATCGACAAGAAGTTTCCCAACCCCTCAGCTACGGTCCAACACGTCGTCGACCATATCGACCACATCGTAGGGGTGGCGGGCATCGACCACGTGGGTATCGGCTGCGATTTTGACGGCGGCGGTGGCATTGACGGCATCTTCGACGTCAGCGAAGTCATGAACATCACGATCGAGCTGGTGCGACGCGGATACACCGAAGCCCAGATCGAGAAGATCTGGAGCGGCAATCTCATGCGCGTGTTCCGCGACGTACAGGCTGTAGCCCTGCGCATGCAGGCGGAAGGCGCAACCTGACCCATGATGACGCTCAGAGGCGTTTCGCTGCTCGTTGTTCTGCTGCTGGCCTTTGGACACACGCAGTTCGCGCATGCCCATCCGTTGCGTCTATCCCTGAGTCAAATCGAGTACAGCTCTACGGCGCAGCGGCTGACCGTAAGTCTTCGGCTTTTTCTCCAGGACGTACGCGAAGCTCTGCTTTTTGACCCCGACAACACGGACCTTGCGTTTTGCACGCCAAAGGAAGCGGCCCGCGCCGAGACGCTGCTCATGACCTATCTCAACGAGTTCTTTCGCCTGCAGGTCAATGGACGCAAGGTCGACCTCGAGATCAAGGCCAAAGCGCTCAGTGGCGAAGGCCCGAACACGGCGCTCGCTGTCTCTTTCGAGATAGTTCAAGAGGAGCCACTGAAGTCACTGGAGATCTACAATGCCGTTTTCACCGATCTGTTCTTCGACCAGAGCAACGTGGTCTACGTTCATGTTGACGATGACAACAAGAGCCTCATGTTGAATAAGAAGACGCCGTCACACACGCTTACGTTCTGACCATGCAGGCCTTCCCATTCTACCTGAAGCTGGGCTTCGAGCACATCTCGAACCTCGCCGGCCTAGACCATATCCTGTTCTTAGTTGCCCTTTGCGCGGTGTATCGACTGTCGCAGTGGAGGAGCATTCTCACCCTGGTCACGGCGTTTACCGTGGGTCACACGACGACCCTCGCCCTGGTCACGCTGGGCACGATAAAGATCCCTTCCGAGTTTATCGAGTTTCTGATCCCCACGACCATCCTCATCACGGCGATCGGCAACGTCATGCGTCAGCCCACGCTGGAGGCGCCGCCGCGCATGAGGGGCAAGTATCTGCTCGCCCTCTTTTTCGGCTTTATCCACGGCATGGGCTTCTCCAACTACTTTCGCGCTCTGCTCATGGACGAAGGTTCGGTTGCCATGCCGCTCTTCGCTTTCAACCTTGGTATCGAGCTCGGGCAGCTTCTGGTGGTAGCGGTGGCGGTGGGCCTTGCGACGGTGTTCATGGGCGTCTTTCGGGTCAAACACCGCGACTGGAATCTGTTTGTTTCCGGAGCGGCTTTCGGCCTCTCCGCCATGATGATGATCGAGAACAGATTCTGGTGATTGAACGTCTCCGTCCCGTGACCTCTTCGACCGGCGCCACGCTCATTGGCAGGTGGCCATGCGCGACCGCGGACGGGAACTACTCGGCTTCCACCGCCGTATAGCTATACTTCTGCCCCGCCAACGCGGCGGCGACCATCAAGCCGCCCTTGGCCAGCGTGAACACCGCGAAGCCCTTGTGGTAGCCGCCCACGTTGGCGACGTTAGCCGAGCTACCGCTCGCTCTCGCGGAGCTCCCGCCGGTCGTCGAGGAGGCCTCCACACCGGCGGTGACCGCCACCGCCTGAGCCGTAGCACCGAACTCGAAGCCCCCACTGCTGAACTCCTCGAAGGCCCGTTGGTCCTCGAAGAAGATGATCTGACTGAAGGCCTGCCCACCAATCTGCCAGCCGAGAGACAGCTCCTTGAGCTGAGTGTCTCCAACGTGGCGCTGATCGACAAAGGCGCGGCCCTTACCGTACGAGGCCCCCACCGCGAAGCCGCCCTTGGCGACGGTGGGGAAGACGGCATAGCCATAGCAACCCTCGAAGAACTTGCCGCTCTCGGAAGTCCGAAACAGCTCCAGAACCTCGGCATAGGACGCGTCCTCCGACCCGGAGGTTTCGGTCGCCGGAGCCCTCGACCCCGCCGCGCTCGAGGCGCAGCCAAGCGGCGCGAGGAGCGAAAGAACGAGCAGCGACGAGCGAACCTTGCGGTTGAACATGACTGCTCCTGTACTCGACCACGGGACCGCCAATCAACGATTGGGGGCAAGCGCGAGACATATCACCGCGTCGCGAGGCGGACGCGGAGGCTATATATGACAAGGCTCACATCCTTAGGCCTCTCGAGGGATTGGAGAGATGCGTGTTCTATCTCACGCCCCCGGTGACCTTTATCCATCACCAAGTCACGGCGTAGCCAGGATTGGGGGGTTGAACGCCCGGCGCGCGCGAGCGTGGGTGCGTCCTGGCGCTCGCAGCCCCTGAGGGGGTGTGGTCGTACCGCCCGGCTCGATGCAGGCCGCGAGCGCAACCGTCCCGAATCCCGCCATACTGCGTCCCTGACTCCGCTGATTATCCATCTCGCCCTCGTCGCTAGCTTCTCTGTCACCAGGGCCCACGGCGAAGCGCCGCGAATGCCCCAACGGAAAGGTACGAGTCATGACGCAGCAATCGAGGTTTGAGAACAAGACCGTGGTGGTCACCGGAGGCAACAGCGGCATCGGCAAGGCCGCGGCGCAGCGGTTCGTGGACGAAGGGGCCAAGGTCATCCTGACCGGCCGCGACCGCGGACGGGTCGAAGCCGCGGCGCGGGAGGTTGGGGCCGAGGGTATCGTCGCCGACCAAGCGGACCCAGCCGCCATCGAAGGTCTCGTAAGCACCCTCCGAGAGCTTCACGGGAAAGTGGACGTGCTCTTCGTGAACGCGGGGATCTTCCTCCCCACCCCCGTCGGACAGCTCGACGAGGACGCCTTCGACCGCATGATGGGGGTCAACTTCAAAGGGGCCGTGTTCACCATCGAGCGGTTTCTCCCCCTCCTCGCGGACGGCGCGTCGATCGTGAACCTCTCGTCGATCAATGCCTACACGGGAATGGCCAACACCTCCGTCTACGGGGCAAGCAAAGCGGCCCTCAACGCCTATATGCGGGCCGCCGCGACCGAACTCGCCCCCCGGAAGATCCGAGTCAACTCGGTCAACCCGGGGCCGGTGAGCACGCCGATCTTCGGTAAGACGGGCATGGATAAGGAGAGCCTCGAGGGCTTCGCGGCGGCGATGCAGCAGCGCATTCCTCTCAAGACCTTCGGCACCCCCGAGGCCGTCGCCGCCGTAGTCGCCTTCTTGGCCTCCGAAGAAGCCTGGTACGTAACGGGCGCCGAGTGGAACGTCGACGGGGGGATCAACGTGAACCCGATCCTCACCGCTTAGGCGGTCACGTCCACGAGCTCGCGAATGTGAGCGACCAGGCTGCGCACGGCGGCCGAAACCCAGCGGCGCTCTATGGTCACGGCATAGAGTCCGAGCTCAGGCCCCTTCCAGCCCGTCATGGCGTCGACGAGCTCTCTCTCCTGCAGTAGGGGGCGGGCCACGAAGTCCGGCAGCAGGGCGAGCCCAAGCCCGGCCTGACAAGCATCTCGCGCGGCGTGGGCGCTGTTCACCGAGTAGCGTCCCGTCGCTTCCACCTCCAACGTCTCGTCATTGGGCCCCGACAGGCGCCACACGCTGGGTTGGTTTGTGTCGACAACACGGGCCAGCGTCTGGATCCGGTCGGGTGGGGGCAGTCCGCCTTGCGCCTCGAGCCAGGCGGGCGCAGCGCAGACGGTGTGCCCGACGGTGGCCAGCTTGCGCGCGAAGAGACCGGAGTCGGCGAGCTTTCCGATGCGGATGGCCACATCGATGCGCTCAGCGACGAGGTCCATGGTGCGGTCGCTCAGAACCACCTCCAGAGAGACGTCAGGGTGAGCCTCGAGAAAGCGCGGAAGCCCCTCCTGGAGCACAGCCTGGCCCAGGGACACGCCCGCCGTGGCTCGGATGTGGCCGCGGGGGTTGTCGTCCCCAGCCACGAGATCCCGGAGCTCCTGAAGGTCGGACAGGATCCGCTCGGCCCGAGCGAGGACCACACCTCCGGTGCTGGTCAAGGAGACCTGCCGGGTGGTTCGATTCAAGAGCCGACCCCCGAAGTCCTCTTCGAGTCGCGCGACGCGGCGACTCACAGCCGTGGTCGAAAGGCGAAGCTCCCGAGCGGCGGCGGCGAAGCTCCCGAGGTGGGCCACCCGAACGAAGGCGCGGAGGTCCATCTCGCTCGCGTCCATCGTCCCGATTCTAGGGATGGTGCGTGGCGGAGAGAAGAGATTCTCCGTGGGAGGTGGGCTCACTAGCCTGAGGCGCATGCATACCTCCTTTCACGTCCACGTTTATTTCGACGGCGAGCAGCGGGCGGCGGCTATGGAGCTGAGAGACGCCCTCACTCGACGCTACCCCCGGGCCCATCTGGGGCAGATTCACGAGGCGCCCATCGCCTTTCATCCGCGCCCCATGTACCAAGTCGCGCTGGAGCGCATGGCCCTCGGGCCCTTGGTGACGTGGCTCGACCGCCACCGAGCCGGACTCTCCGTGCTCGTCCATCCCGTGCTCGGGGACACCCTCGTCGAGCACATGGACCAGGCCCTCTGGCTGGGTCCTCCGCTCACCTTAGACCCGGAGGGCCTCCGATCGGCCCCATCGGAGCCTCCGCCGTCGGCTCTCGGACTCGAAGAGACACCGCGGACGCTTCTCCGCATCGACGCCAGCGCTCGACGGTCCGGCTCCCGGAGCCGTGAGCTGGCCGACGAGCTGGTGGGCGGTCTCCTGCGCAAGAAGCCTGGCCTCTCCCTCGTCCAACGCGATCTCGCGGACGGCGTGGCACTGCTCGAGCCCGACATGCTCGAGGCGTGGGGACGTCCCGAGGCGGAGCGAAACGCCGTCGAGAGCGAGTGGGCTGGAGTTTCGGAGCAGCTCATCGAGGAGCTCCGGCGGGCCGAGATGGTGGTCCTCGCGCTGCCCATCTACAACTTCTCCGTCCCGGCCTCGTTCAAGGCTTGGATCGATCTGGTGGCACGCGCCCGCCAGACGTTTCGCTACACGGCCGAGGGGCCCGTGGGTTTGCTCGAGGACCGCCCGGTATATGTCGTCCTCACCTCGGGAGGCACGCGCCTCAACGGACCCCTCGACTTCGTGACCCCATGGCTCCGGCACATCCTGGGGTTCATGGGGCTCGCGGACGTGCGAATCGTGGCCGCAGACGGTCTCGGCAAGGACGAGGAGACCCGCCTCGCCGAGGCCCGCGCCGAGATCGGCGATCTCTTGGCCCAACCCACCCCACACGCACCCGCGTGAAGCGTGAGGAGCGGATAGTCTCTGGCGCCGAACTGCGCTGCTCCGGGGCGGTCGAAGATTGTACACCTTCTCCCGCCGACCCTTGTGCCGGAGATCGGCGAGCTTCCTCGAGACCACGCGCTCCGCTATGTGGGACGCTCGATAGGGCCGAGGCTAGATGGAACCGGACTGGCGAGGCCGAAGCCTCTCATCTGTAGCCGCGCGCATCTCCCGGGCGAAATCGTCTGATCGGAAACTTCCCGGCGTCAGAGTCTCGGGACGCGTTTCATATCTCTAGGATTAGGGCATGGACTCAAAGTGGGGCCATCGACGTGCTAACGCGAGGTAGACCGCGGTGCGGAAGTATAATCCCCCTCGCCTCACTCGGCCGAGACGGTGACGATCCGACGAAACGTGCTCGTGTCCTCGACCACGTCGAGGAGGCACTGGGCGAGGTCGGCTCGATCGAGCTTCCACTTCATCGTGGGATCGCTCGGGTCGACGTTCAAACGATAGCTTTCGGCCGCGCTGTCGACCGTGAGGTTGGGCGGACGTACGAGGGTCCAGTTGAGGGCGCTGCCCTGGATGATGGCCTCCTGTTCGTCGTGGTCGCGGAAAGCCGTGGCGAGAATGAAGGGAACCACGAACCAGCGGATGAACCGAGGGAGCTGGCTGCGGGTTTCGCGGGCCCCAAGGGTCGAGAGCACCACCAGGCGGTCCACGCCGACCTCGGGCAGTCCACGTACGAGGGCTTCCGCAGTGCGGGCCCGTACCCTGTCGGGGTTGCGGGGCGGCGCCCCGACGACACATATCACCGCGTCGTGGGCTCTCGCTGCTTCGGCCAGGGCCAGAGCATCGAAAGGATCTTCGGCGGTATGTACCGTCAACTGCGGATGCGTCCTCTCGAGGATGCGTCCCGGGCGGCAAAACGCGGTGACGCGGTGGCCCCGCTTGAGGGCACACTCCACGAGAGCGCGGCCCGTGCGCCCGTTGGCGCCGATGATGAGCACGTTCATACCTTCCGAACCTCTCTTGCATAACCTAGTCGTAGCGAGCGGCTACCATCTGCTTGGCCAACCGCGTCGGACACCGGGCCGTCGGCGTCGGGTTCGGCGGGCGCGTCCGCCCGGGAGCTACCCATGTCTTGTGAGCGAGCGAGATAGATGGCCGTCAGATGCGCAAATAGAATTGCACCAGCTGACGGCCATAGTTCACAGGCTGGCCGCCAGTAGATCCAGCCGGGCAGCCGTCCCGTAGAGCTGGTCTGCGGCCGTTTTGAGGGTCTTCGGGGGAACGAGGTCGGGCCACATCGCGTCGAGGGCCTCGTCGAGGAGCTTCGCGGCCTCTTTTTTTGCCGACACATCGTCCAGGCTGCTCACGATGGAGCGAGCCACCGTCGTGAAGCCGAGCGCGTCCTGGTACTCATGAGCGCTCTTCATCTCTCCGTTCACGACGGCGATGCCGTACTCTTCGCCTGCGACGCGCACGAGGGCCGCCGCGAGCTTCAGGCGGGCCTTCGAAGATCGCTGGGTGTCGAGGGCAGGGGCTTCATTCTTTTCGATGGCGGTCATGAGGCCCGCGTAGGCTTTCGCGACCTCGGGCTTGGGCTTGCCCATCTCGACGGCCGAGGCCAGCGCCTCGAGCTCAGCCGCAAAACCCCCGGTCCCGCGTGCCTCGAAGGCGGGGGCGACATCGGCGTAGAGCTCGTTCTCCGGGTGCTTCATGTGCGTTTTCGCGGCCTCCAGATGTCCGGCCTTGAAGAGCTCGTAGCCTACGTAGAGATGGCCTCGCATCAAGCCAAGCTGGGTCAGATAGGCGGTGTCGTCGCTCGCGAGGTTCGCGGCTCCCCCGCCTTCACCCTCGGATTCGCCTTCGCCCTCGGACTCGCCTTCGCCTTCGCCTTCGCCCTTAGATTCTCCTTCGCCGTCGGATTCGCCTTCGCCCTCGGACTCGCCTTCGCCCTCGGACTCGCCTTCGCCCTCAGACGTCCCCCGCCCCTTCCGGCGCTTCGCGAGCCTCTCCGCTTCCGCGACGGCCTCGCCCTCCCCATGAGAGCCGCCCTCGCCCTCCGCGGACGCATGTTGGCCGGAGGAGCCCTCAGCATGGGGTCCGGTGGCTGAGGCCGTGCAGCCGGCGAGCCCGGATGCACCGACGACGGTGAGGTTTCGGAGACTTCTCCACAGTTTCTTGCGCTTTTGCATGGGTCAGTGATTTCGGTAGGCGTCTGTCGCCAGGCCTGGACACCCTAGTTGAAAGCGATTCTCAAATAAAGAAAGCAGATGGCGTTCTTCATCGACAATCTTCTAGACCCTCCGACCGTCAACGCCCTCGTGGATACGCTCGCCGATGAGCGCCTCTTCGAGGACGGTGCCCGCACCGCAGCGGGAGCGGCTCGGGCGGTGAAGTCGAACCAGCAAGCCCGGTCCGGGGACGAGGTGATCAGGGTCGCCCGGGAGATCGTCGAAGGAGCTCTCGACAAGCATGCGGGCTTTCAGGCCGCGGCGTGGCCAGGCAAGCTGGCGCGTCTGTCCTTCAGTCGATACGCGCCGGGCATGGCCTATGGGCCTCACGTCGACGACCCGTTCATCCACGGCTTGCGGACCGACCTTTCGTTCACGCTCTTTTTGTCCGACCCGGAGAGCTACGAGGGCGGGGAGCTGGTCGTCCAGCGCCACGATGGCGATGAGGCCGTCAAGCTCCCCTCCGGATCCCTCTACCTCTATCCGTCGCACAGCCTCCACTACGTAGCGCCGGTCGCGAAGGGGGTCCGTCTCGCAGCGGTTGGATGGATCCAGAGTCGGGTCCGCAGCCAAGAGCATCGAGCGATCCTCTTCGACCTTCATCAGGTTCTCGAGGGCCTCCCCCGGACCG
>JBCBRU010000374.1:0-8658 GCA_039819565.1 Myxococcota bacterium
CTGGTTCGAGCACCGCGGCGCCCTGCGGGGCGCCGTAGGTCACGGACATGTCGAGCAACTCCTCTTTTCGGCTGCCTTCTCGGGCTCCGGACCCAGGGCTCTACCGCACCCTCGAGGACCTCGCGGACCGGCTGGGCATCGGTCCCGCGGGGCCTCACTTTGAGTCCAGCGTTCGGGCTTGTATTCGTCAGTGTCTCGCCCAAGGGTGCGACGCTGACTCCGTGGCGCGGGCCTTGGGGATCAGTGAACGGAGCCTATCTCGGCGACTTGCGGCCGGAGGGAGACGCTTTCGAGACCTCCTCGACGAGGTTCGGGCTCGGGAGTCGGAGCGTCAGCTTTTGATGGGCCAACCGGTGTCCGCGGTGGCTCTCCAGGTGGGCTACGCCGAACAAAGCGCCTTCGCTCGCGCTTTCAAACGCTGGAATGGGCTGTCACCGCGGGCGTGGCTCGAGCAACGAAGCCTGACCACGTGAGCCGTGCGGGGTGGAGCTTCAGGCCGTCTTGTCCTCCGCCGAGAGCATCTCTTGTGCGCTGCGGATGAGATCTTTGATGGAGAAAGGCTTGTCCAATATTTTGCTGGGCGAAATACCGTGCTCCTCCGCGACCGCGTGGCCCAGGTTTCCGGTCACGAGGAGGTAGGGCACCCCGAGCGCCTCGAGACGTCGCGCCACCGGCACGCTGAGCTCGGCGTTGCGCAACGTCAGATCGAGGGTGACGAAGTCGATGTCGCCTCGATCCAGCATCGCGTGGGCTTGGGCGCAGGACTCGACAGGGCCCACGACCTCGAAGTCCGCGCGCTCGAGGGCGCTCCGCACCATAGAGCCGACGAGGAACTCGTCCTCCACCACCAGTACCCGAGCCAAGGTCATGTCGAGGTCTCCTCGAGGTCGAAGGAGAGGGTGTAGTGGATGCCTTTCGTGTTGAAGTCCAAAGAGGCGTCCCCGTGGAGAGTGTCTCGAACGATGTCGTTTAGGAGCTTGGAGCCAAAG
Organism: Myxococcota bacterium; assembly: GCA_039819565.1. Lineage (GTDB taxonomy): Bacteria > Myxococcota > Kuafuiibacteriia > Kuafuiibacteriales > Kuafuiibacteriaceae > JAHQVK01. The sequence continues at coordinate 990 of JBCBRU010000374.1, forward strand.
CCGGGGGTGCGATCCGCTGCGGGAGGGCGCCCTCCGGTCTCCGACCAGCGAAAGGTCACCGTCGGACCGGCTGGCTCCCGCTCCCATTCGACGCGCACCTCCCCATCATCGCCGGAGAGGGCGCCGTACTTGAGCGCATTGGTGGTCAGCTCGTGAACGGCGAGGGAGAGGGGCGGCACCTTGGACGCGGGTAGAGCGAGGGAGGACCCCTTCCGGCGAACGCGCGCGGAGAGAGCCGGGCCCAAGCGCTGGAGCTCTTCGTCCAGAATGTCCTCCAGGGTTCGTGCCTGCGCCTCGAAGGAGACCAGGTGGTCGTTGACCCGAGCGATCGCCTCCAGACGGTCGAAGAACTTCTCGTTGAAGTCATCGACCGAGCCCGTGTGCTCCGCCGTGAAGTAGGCGATGGCCTGCACAGCGGTGAGGAGGTTCTTCACGCGATGCCGAAGCTCCTGCACGAGGAGCTTGTTCGTCTCGGAGGCCCGGTGGATCTCGGAGGTGTCGAAGGCGAAGGTCATGACCCCGCCCACGGAGCCATCTCCCTCGAACCACGGCTGCATGGTAAGTGAGATATTCACGGGGGTCAGCTTCTCCTCTGAACCAGCCCCCCGCGGATCGAGTCGCGCAACGACGTCATGGTACATTCGGCTTTCACCGGTTCGATAGACCTCGTCGAAGCGATCTAATACGTCGTGCCCTTCCAGTTCCGGGAAAGCCTCCAGGAGGCCCTTCCCTTGGACCTCGCGTCTCACGATTCGGTCGCTGGCCGTGTTGTTATATACGTAGGCGTGGCTCCGGCCGGCGTGGACGGCGATGGCCACAGGGGCCTGATCGAAGAGGCGCGACAGGCGCGCTTCGCTCTCCGCGAGCCGTTTGGACTCGAGGGCAAGCTGTGACTGGAGCTTTCGCTCGATGGTCACCTCGCGTAGGCAGCACACGATTCCGAACCTGCGGCCCCCGGTTTCGACGCCGTAATAGTCGCTGAGAAATATCCTCTCGTCTCCATCGCCGGTCGGCAGTCGGAGTTCCTTGCCCAGCTGCTTCTCGCCGGTGTCGCGCACCGCCTCGAGATGAGGGCGCATGGGGGCGAAGGCCATGGGGAGCGTCGCTGGAAAACTCTGCGCCAGCATCCTCGAGGGCTCGGAACCGTAGACTTCGGCCAGGCCTCGGTTGATGCGGAGCCATCGAAACTGAAGGTCGAGAAGGCCCAATCCGAAGGGGGCGTCCTGATCCAACGCGTCGAGCTCGGCGTACTGGCGCTCGATGGTTTCGGCCAGGCTCTGCGCCTTCGCCGCCGCCATTCGGCTTTCGGATACGTCCACGAAGGTCACCACGCAGCCGTCCGCGACGTTCTCGAGCGTCTTGTAGGGCCGAACCCGAGCCTCATAGACGCGGTCATTCCTTACCGTACCGACCTCTCTCGATCTGGGCTTCGAGGTGCGAATCACTCGGTGGAGGTCGTTGAGCATCTCTGGATAGTCGAGGTCATGGGTCAGATCAGAGATCGGGCGCCCCACATCCCGGTCGCGGATGCGGAACAGCCGCTCCGTTTGAGGGGTGAAGAGCCGTACGCACAGGCTTTGGTCGAGAAAGAGCACGGCGAGGTCGGTGCTCTCGAGCAAGTTGTGCATGTCACTCAGGGATTGCGTGAGGTCGGCGTTGGTGGTCGTAAGTTCCGCGTTGATGGTCTCGAGCTCCTCGTTGATCGACTGGAGCTCCTCTCGGGAGGTGTCGAGCTCCTCATTCGAGCTTTGAAGCTCCTCGTTCATGGAGAGCAGCTTCTCGTTGGCGCTCCGAAGCTGGCGCTCTGATGCGAGATAGTTCTCTTCCAGGACTCTGAGGCGCTTGTCGGCGAGGTCGGCCTCTCGGCGAGTCAGATCGAGATACTCCTCGGTTGGACGCTCTGCGTTCAGGATCCGCACCCCTCGAATCTCCACCAAGACGCATCTTTCTGGCTTCTCGGCCGGCGTTGCTATCACGTCGACAACCTGCGGCTCGAACGCTCCCGACAGTACCACGTCGCGAAAGATCGAAGCCCTTCCGGAGCGGCGGCTCTCCGCCACGGCGTTTCTCACCGGGAGATGAAGCTCTGAGGCCAGCATGTGATCGACCGTTCGCTGGATCGCGCCTCGTGCAGTCTGAACGTAGGTACCCATGGCCTGGGAGAGGTAGACGATGAGATCGTCGCCATCGACGGCCAGAAAGGCCCCCGCAGCGAGCTGGACGAACTGCCTCTCGATTTCGCCTTCGAGGGAGCGGGCGTAACTCCTCGGAGCGGGGACCTCAGGCGCCCCGTAGACCTCTGGATAGCGATCTCGGAGAGGAGTGGGGTTCGTGTGCAAGACGGAAAATCGAGTTTGGGCGGCGTCGTTGCGCTGAAAGAGGCAGTTCCTTCGGTCGATGGAAAGGAAGAGGTCTTCGTCGAAGCCCACCGTCTCGGACGGCCCCAGCACCAAATATCCGGCGGTGTTGAGGGCGTAGTGAAGGCGCGGCATGACCACGGCGTGCGCCTCCTCGTTGAGATAGATGAGGAGGTTCTTACAGGAGATGAAGTCGATGCGAGAGAAGGGCGGGTCGCTCAAGATGTTGTGGGGGGCAAACAGGCACTGTTCGCGAAGGACGGACCTGATACGCAGCTGATCCTGAACTTCCTCGATGTAGGTCTCACGATCCCGCGGCGTGATCGCCTCGAGAGTCTCATCGCTGTATACACCCTGACGTGCGACCCTCAGAGCTTCAAGGTCGACGTCCGTGCCAAAGATCTGAAAGGTCTTGGCCGCGCCGGTGGTCTCAATGAAGTTGCTGAGAAGAATGGCGATCGAGTACGCCTCCTCTCCCGTCGAGCAGCCCGGGACCCAGATTCTGAGATGATCCTGCGGGCGCTCCACCAGGGCGGGAAGCACCTGTTGCTGGATCGCCCGGTAGCTCTCGGGGTCGCGAAAGAAGCGCGTGACTCCGACCAAAAAGTCCTGCGCCAGAGCTCGGCGTTCGCCGGGCGAGCGGTGAAGATGTTCCAGGTAGGAGGCAGCCGTTTCGTGCTGGTTGAGGCCCATGCGCCGAGTGATTCGGCGGGTGAGGGTGCCCGTCTTATAGCCCGAAAAGTCACTCTGACCGGCTGTCGAGAGGAGCTCGACCACTTGAGGCAGAGCCCTCTGCACCGCGTCGCGCTCCGAACCCTCCAGCCGCGGAGCTAAGCTGGTCTCTCTGAAGGTTCGAAGGTTGGCGAGTTTTCCAGGAATCTCGGCCGGGGAAAGAACGAAATCCGTGAGTCCAGTGGAGACGGCGCTGTTCGGCATGCCTGCAAACTGGGCCGTCTGACTCGCTTGGGCGATCACCACCCCCCCCGCCTTTTTCACCGCTTTGATGCCGGAGGTACCGTCGGTGCCTGCTCCCGAAAGAACCACCGAGTAGGTTTCCGCGCCGAGACTCTCGGCCAAAGAGGTGAAGAACCGATTGATGGGGTCCCGAAGGGCCCCCACCTCGGCAACCTCATCCAGCACGAAGGTCAGCCCGTCGAGTTGAACGAGCTGTCCGGGGGGGTTCAAAAAGAGCCGGTTGGGGGTGAGCACGTCGCCCGGGCGGATCACCGAGACGGGGATGGCGCAGCTCTCCTGAAGGAGCCGGTCCATCATCGAGGGCTGGCGCGCGGCGAGGTGCTGGATGACTACGAAGCAGAATCCGGACTCGGGATCGATGGCGCGGACGAACTCCTTGAGGGCCTCGAGGCCCCCGGCGGAGGCTCCGATGCCGACGGTGGGAGTCAAAGTGGCCATTCGGCCAGCTATCTGACCCATGAGAGGGGTTCAGGACAAGCGTCGCTCGTTCTCTCTCGCGCTACTCGACCTCGTACTCATATACCCGTCCTCGGGCGCCGAGAGGGTGGAGGCTCGACGGGGGCCCCACCCAAGCTACGTCAGCGCGATCAGGATCGATACATCTCCTCGCGACCTCGGCGATGTCCTCCGCCTTCAGAGCGTCGAGGCCAGGAGGCGTCCCCAGCGCCACGGCGTCCGGGCATTCGGCGGGGGTTCCGCATCCTCGTCGAGCTCGGACGAGCCGCGCCGCCAGCTCCTCGGAGACCAGATCAGGGCGGCCGCGGGAGCGAAGCGTCCGAGCTTCGAGCCTTCTCACCGCAGCTCGCAGCTCCTCCGCCGAGGCCCCACCGTTGCGTACGCGACGGAGCCAGTCGAGGTGCAGCAGGAGCTGCGCGGCGGCCTCCCCAGAGGCCGTAGTGCGGCTCGCGAGGAGTTCAGTGACCCCATTTCGCCGAACCAGCCGGGTCTCGAATCCGGAGCTCGCGCCCTTCATCATCTCCGCGAAGAGTAGGAACGCTCCGGAGTCTGCCTCCGCGTTCGAGGCCGGAGCCAGGTGGAGCAGCGCCATCGACGTCAGCCGGTCGTAGGGCTTGCGGAAAAAATGGATGGAAAGGTCGTCTTTTGTGGTCGGCAAGTGAGGCACCGGCGGGAGGGCGGCGACGGAGCTGGTGAGCGCCCCGAGGCGGGCCGAAATCTCCTGGTCGGAAACGAGGTGCTCGGGTGGACCCACCATGACGAAAGCCGAGCTCAGGCGAGGGAAGAGCTCGCGAAGGCGCTCCGAGGCGGCTTCGAGCTCGAGCTCCTGTAGCTCGTCCATGGTCGAGTCCGCGTCTCGCCCCCAGGGATGGTCGTTGCCGTATACCTGCCGACGCAGGACCACTTTCATGAGGGCGAGCGAGGACGTCTCACGCTCGAGGACGTCGCGCAGCCTACGGCGGTGATGGCGAGCGAAGGGCTCGGGGGCAAGCTCACCGCCGCTGACCGCAGCGGCGAGCATATCTAGCGCTGCAAGCGCCGACTCGGGGTTGGCCTCGAAACCGACGATAAGGAGCTCGGGGGTCGTGGCTGCCGCAAAACGCACTCCGGGGGGCGCGGCCTCGTCCAGGAGGCTGCCGAGCAGCTCCACCAGGTACGCGTCCAAGAGATCCCCGCGGTCCTCGCGCGCGGCAGCCAGGCGTACCGAGACATAGGCGGCCTCAGCCGGCACCGTGGCCACCCACAAGCCTCCTTCGATGGCGCGAAGCTCGACGCGCTCGGGAGCGGAAGCGAGGGGCTCTCGAGAGCTCGTCGCGGGGGTCAGCATCTCCGTTCGTAGGGGCGCGGCGCGGGGCGGAATCCCCGGAAGCGCGCTGCGCCCGCAAGCTAGGTTTCCGAGCATGAGAGCTACGGCGATTTCGCGTCTCAGGGTCTCCACTGCCTGACCTTCACTTCGAAAAACCGGGCTTCGTCATACCGGAGCTGGGTGCGCACCTGTCGAGCTTTCCTGATGGCCTGAGCTAGCCTCTCGACTTCGGCGTTGGTCACTTCGCGTAAAGCCTGCCGCCGAGCCGCCAACGTGGATGGCTCTCCGGCCAGCAGGGCCTCGGCCGCGGCTATTCCCCAGGCTTCGATATCGGCGGCGCGCAGGTTCTCCTCGAGCCGTAGACGGCTCCGGGCCGCCGCAAGCTGGCCATCGGTGACGGGCTCCGAGAGCGCCGTGGCGAGGCTCAACTCGACTTTGGCTTCTGCGATCTCCGGCTCCTGATCCCGCCGCAGGGTTCCCCGAAAACGAAGCAGCGTCGCATCACGGTAGCCGAGGAGCTCGAGGCGGCGTCGATCGAAGAATGCCCCCAAGCCGCGTTCATCGAGCCGATCCTCGAGGACTTGGGCGAGGACCGCTCGGGGCCCCCATCGTCGAGCCTCGGGCAAGGCCCACAGCGTGCGGTAGCCGTCGGCAAGTCCGAGGTGCCACAAGGTCAGCCCGGCCGTCCGCCGCCAGGGTTGCCGAGGTCCGGAGCGCCGACGGACTTTGCTCGTTGAGGCGCGTAGCGGACCGAAGGCGGCCTCGACTTGCTGTCGCACCGTCTCGAGATCGAACCCTCCAATCACCACGAGGCTGGCTAGGCCCGGTCGATAGTAGGTGTCGAGGAACCATCGCACCTCCTTCGGGGAGTGCTTCGGGATCTCCGCCAGGCGACTCCTGCGGGGGGGATTCAAGGGATGGCCGAGTCCGAGGGCCTCTTCTCCCTCGAGTCTCTCGACGTCCAGTCTCAGGCGTCGAAGGCGGGGCTCGAACTCTCGAAACACGGTGGCCCTCTTGAGGTCGAAGACCGCGAGGTCGATGCCGGTCGCAGGGTTGCCCATACGGTGGGCTTCGAGGCGAAGCACCCTCGGGAGGACCCTCTGTGGTCCTTCGTGGATGTATAGGGTGGACTCGGATTTCGTAATACTTCGAAAGCTGCCCCCCAGGCGGGAGAGCTCCTCCACCACGTCGCCCTCGAAGGAGCGGTTCGCGGCGTCCGACGACACGAGCTCGGCGAGGTGCGCGAGCTGAGGGCGATCTCGAGGTTCGTCGCGGCTGCCGGCCGCGTAGCCCACCACCACCACGGTCCATGGCACGCCTTCTCGAGGCTCGAGAAGGACCTCGAGTCCGTTCCCTAGCGTCAGCGAGGCCCCGCAGATCGCCTTGGCCAGAGCGACAGCTGTACTCAGACCGCCCACCTAGCTAGGTGTAGCGGACGCCGGGGCAGGGCCCAACCCCAGAGGGTCATAGGCTCCGCCGTTTGCTGTGACTGGTGTCACGTCGACGGCGCGCTTCTTGCTGGTCCTTCCCTCGTCTAGAGTCGCGCCATGGCGCGGGTTGGAGCTCTCGCATTCCTGGCCTTGATGGTGGCGGCATCGCCCACCTCTGCCGAGCCGCTCGATGTCGAGGCTGAGCTCGCGGTGCCCAAGACCCGACTGCTGGTCGTCGAGTTCTTTGCTACTTGGTGTCAGCCGTGCATGGAGGCCGTCCCCCGGTGGGAGGCTCTGCGTCGTAGATATGCGAAACAAGGCCTTCGTTTCGTGGTGGTGGCGGTCAAGGACGACGCCGATCGATGCGCCGACGTACCGTGGCATCCGGACCGTATCCTATGCGACAGCGACGGTGCCTTGGCCGAGCGCTTGGGTGTCAAGGCCCTTCCCAGTGCTTTCTTATGGAGCTGGCAGGGACATCTGCTCGCCCGGGGGAGCCATGTCGACGCGGTCGAGGCGTCGATAGATGCATGGATGCGCGAGATTCCTCGGGTCGAGATCCGCGCCGAGGTCGAAGGGGCACGAGCGGGAGTGGACGCTCCCACCCTTCGCGGTCTGATCGCCGCGGAGCTCGGCGTGACGGGCCAGCTCGTGGTCGTGGCTTCACCCGAGGAGCGAAAAGAGCTTCGCGCGCTGGCCCGGTCGTCCTTCGCGGCCGCGGTCGACGAACGGTACCGCTGCCCGTTAGGAAAGGAAGTCTCGGCCAACAACCTGCTTCAAGCCACCGTCGCGCACGGACGGCTTCGCCTCGGCCTCCTCTCGGCGGAGACCCACTGCCGCAACGGAGATGTGTACTCCAGCTGGGACCCCACCCGCCCGGAGGCGAGCGTGACTCGAGGGGTGACGAAGTTGCTCGCGGGTCTTCAGCGGCGGTCGCCCGAGGGGCTCGCCCTCGCCACGCGCATCGTGGCTCCGGAGAGCCAACCGGAGGAGGTCCCCGCGGCCCCCACACCGAAACCCACGCCGGGGAGCCTTGGGGCGCTCCTGGCCGAGGCCGAGGGACGGGTGAAGGATGCCGAGCGGCCCGCGGCAACACGGACTTGAAGGCCAGCTTATCAAGCTTGGCCCAGGCACGCTGCAGCGCC
>JBCBRU010000375.1:0-8611 GCA_039819565.1 Myxococcota bacterium
CGGCCGGAGCTCGCAGTTTTCATCCGTTCTCGGACCTCGCCCGTCAGGCTATGGTGTGGGCCGAGGAACGGGGGCTGACCGAGACCCTCGTCGACCCGATCTACCCCGAGCTCAGCGCCGTCATCGACCACGCGGTGAGCGACCGCTCGAGCACGGAGACCCCCTCCCTCGACCAAAAGCTCGCCTTCTTTGAGGCTTTCCGACAGCTCCTGACCGGCGTCGGTCGCGAGGGTCGGCTGTGCGTGATTATCCACGACGTCGAGCGTGCGGACGCCGACACCCTCGAAATGGCCGCTTTTCTGGCCGACGAGCTGTTTGGCGATGCCGCCCTCACCGGCCGTCCGGTTCGCGGCGTGCTGGTGCTCTTGGCGCGGGACGATGTCCCCGGCCGCATCGAAGACTTCGTGGCGGAAATGAACGATCGGCCCTCCGCCCGCACCATGGGCCTGAGGGGGCTCGACCTCGACGGTCTGCGCCGCTACGTGCAGTCCCCCCACGTTCTCGAGAAGCTCCTCGAGGCTTCGGCGGGCCTCCCCCAGGAGGTCGACGCCCTCATCGACGCCCTTCCCAGTAACGTCGAGGAGCTCTTCGAGCGCCGCCTGGAAAGCCTGGACGCGCTCCCGCGCGAGCTCCTCTTGGCCATGTCGGTCTCCGATCGCCCCGCCTCGGCTCGCCTTCTCGCCGAGATCGTGCGCCACCCCATGAAGGAGGCGGCGCTGGCCCTCAACGGCCTCCGCAGCGATCGGATTCTCACCCGGCGCATCCAAAGCGGAGAGTTCCAGTTCTCGTTCAACCGCCGCCGCGACCAGGAAGTGGCGCAGCGCGCCCTCAGCCCCGAAGACCGCGCGCATCTGCACGGCAGCTGGGCCCGGGCCCTGAGTCAGGAGCACGAGACGGGCGGTCCCGCGCTGCTCGCCTACCACCAGCTTCGGTCCAGCGAGCCCCAGCGCGGCGTCCCCCTGGCCGTTCAAGCGGCGGAGACCCACGCCGTGGCCGGGGCCATCCACGCCGCCCTCGAGATCCTCGAAGACGCGCGCCCTCACGCCACCGGGGAGCTGAAGCTCACCATCCTCGCTCGGCTCGCCGAGCTCGCCCCCCTCACCGGCAACCCCCGCCGAGCGCTGCGCTTGGTCGAGGAGTGGAAGACCTCCCTGGCCGAGGACCAGCGCGCCCCGGCCCTCCGCCGCGAGGGCGAGCTTCACAACGCGGCCGGCGACTATCACCGCGCCCTGGAGGCGCTCGCGGGCGCGCGGCTGCTCTTCGAGGCCGCCCCCGACCAGCTCAACCTGGCCCGCGTCGACGCCACCGCGAGCGAGGCCCACTATCACCTGGCCGAGACCCAGCTCGCGCGCGAGTGCTGCGAGGCGGGTCTCGAGCGCCTCGCTACGGCTCGCCGGGATGAAGCGACCCCTCGGCTGCGGCTCGACCTGCTCAATCAGCTCGGTAAGATCGCGCTGGCCGAGGGCGACGCCGAGCGGGCCGTGAAGTTCTTCGAGGAGACCCTCGACGTGGCCGGGCAGCAGGCTCTTCTCCCGGAAGAAGCCCGCTCGCTGGTCAACATCGGCATCGTTCAGCTGCGCCAAGGGGAGCTCGACGCGGCCCGCGAGAGCCTCGAGGCCGGCATCGAGCGCTCCCGCTCCGCCAACGACCTCTCCCGGCTGGCCTTCGGCTACATGAGTATCGGAGCGCTCCACCACCAGATCGGCAGCTTGGGCGAGGCGATCACCGCCTACCGCGAGTGCCGCTCTCTGTTCCGGCGCCTGGGCAACCGCACCCAGCTGGCCCGGGTCATGAACAACCTCGGAAACCTCCATCAGCAGTGCGGGGATCTCGAGCGGGCCCGCATCTACAACGACGAGGCGCTCCGCCTGGCTCAGCTGTCGGGCGTCGAGCGGGTCGAGGCCGTGGCCACGGTCGTGGACGGAGTCATCTTCGCCGAGCAGAACCAGCCGGAAGCGGCCGAAGCCCGCCTCCGGGAGGGGATGCTGCTTCACCAGCGTCACGGGAGCGACGACCGCGCCCTCGAAGCCCTGATCGAGCTGACCGAGCTCCACTTCCGCGCGGGCACCCAGAGTCGCGCCCGAGCCGCCCTCGACGAGGCCCAGAAGGCCCTCCGAGACGTGCAGAGCGGGGTTTTGGAAGCGCGGGTGGACCTGCTGGCGGGCCAGCTCGCCGAGCGGCCCGAAGAGGCTTTCGCCCGGCTCGAGGCGTGCCGGGATCGCTTCGCCAGCCTCGGGCGTCGTCTCCTCGAACGGGACGCCGAAGTGGCTCTGGCCGAAGCCCTGCTCGGAGCGGGGCGGGCCGAGATGGCTCGCGTCCGCCTCGCGGCCGCAGATCGCATTCAGAGTGAGGTCGCGGAGGGCCTCCCCGACGAGCTTCGGACGAGCTTCGGGAGCGCGGCGCCGCAGAAGCGCATCGAAGCGGTTCACGCTCGGCTCGACGGGCGAAGCGTGCCCTCGGCGCGCCCCGTCGAAGACGCCCGCGCGGTGACCCTCGCCGCGCCGAAGGCCCCGCCTGTCCCGGCTCGCAAGCCCGAGTGGTCGGATCGCTATGGGCCGATCATCGGGCAGTCGGCCCGACTCCTCCGGGTGTTTCACATCCTCGATCGGGTGACGGCCTCCGATGGCACGGTGCTCATCGTCGGCGAGTCGGGCACCGGCAAGGAGCTCGTCGCCGAGGCCATCCACCGCAATTCGCCGCGCGCGGCCGGGCCCTTCGTGAAGCTCAACTGCGCCGCGCTGGTGGAGTCGCTCCTTCTCTCAGAGCTGTTCGGCCATGAGAGGGGCTCGTTCACGGGCGCTCACCAAAGGAAGATCGGTCGATTCGAGATGGCCGCGGGCGGCACCCTCTTCCTCGACGAGATCGGGGACATCTCTCCCAAGACCCAGGTCGCGCTGCTCCGGGTGCTCCAGGAGCGGGAGTTCGAGCGCGTGGGCGGCGGACAGACCCTGAACCTCGACGCACGGATCGTATTCGCAACCAATCGGAACCTTGCGCAGATGGTTCGCGATGGAACGTTTAGGGAAGACCTCTATTACCGGCTCAAGGGGATCACCATCGATCTGCCCCCGCTGCGCGATCGTCCGGACGACATCGTGACCTTGGCCGAGCATTTCCTGGAGGAGTTCGCCCGCGAGAGCGACTCGCCGACCAAGCGCCTTGGGCCGGAGGCCGCCCAGCTGATCGGCCGGTATCCCTGGCCCGGCAATATTCGCGAGCTCGAGAACATCATCCGCTCGGTCGCCTTGTTCGCGGAGGGCGAGGTCGTAACCTCCCGAGACTTCGACGAGTACCGAGAGCTCTTCCAGGAGGGCCCCCTCGCCGAGATCACCGGCCCCTCCGCTCCCGCGCCCCTCGTCTCGGCGCCCGCGGTGGCCGCCGCGTTTCCCGCGCCGGAGCCGTCCGAGGTGGTGCCGGTGGTCCCGGTTCAGCCTGAGCCGGACCCGACGGGCGGAGACCTGCTCGGCAAGATCTTCCAGGACGGCATCCCGCTCCCCGAGCTGAAAAAGCAGATTCAAACGGAAGCGATTGCCCGAGCGTTGAGAATGACCGAAGGTAACATTACGCGAGCGGCAGAGATCCTGGGCATGCGGCGTCCGCGCCTCTCCCAAATCATCAATGCCGACGACGCCCTCAAGCGCCTCGCCCAGGGAGCTTCCCGATGATTCGCCGTATCGAGTCCCCGCTCGCTTTGGTCCTGCTGTGGGCCGGCGTGGCCTGTGGCCCGGGTGCCGACGTCTCCGCCTCACTCGAGCTCCCCAGCGAGCCCTCTCAGGTTGCCGTGACCCCGGCTCTGGACCTGTCGGGCTTGCCCTATGAGGACCTTCGAGACCGGCTCGTGATCGAGCACATCGCCATCAACATCGAGGATCTACGCCTCCTTGGCGCCGACCCTCGAATACCTGCGGGCGGCCTCGATCTGCTCGACGGCGCTCGCGTCATCACCGCCGACGGCCGCGATCAAGCGGCCTTGGTCCTCGACTTCCCTTCCTCCTTTGCGTCCGGCGAAGACCTCGCGGTCTTCCTTCGCGTTGCCCCCGCGAACGTGCTCGACGGGGCCTCGGTCGAGATCTTCGGGCGCCTCTACGCTTCGGCCCCCACAGCCTCCCAGATCGGCCTCGAAGCCGTCGATCCTGACGTCGACCCCGCCCGGGGCGACGAAGAGACCGGAGCCGTAGACCCCGACGTCGACCCCGCCCACGAGGACGAAGGGACCGGCGCCGTAGACCCCGACGTCGACCCCGCCCACGGCGGTGAGATGGGCGCGGTCGATCCCGACGTGGATCCGGCCCACGACGGCGAAGATGACGCGGTGGATCCCGACGTGGATCCGGCCCGCGTGGAGGAGGCCGACGATGAAGACGGTGCCGTCGACCCCGACGTCGATCCCGCGCATGACTTCGAGCGCCGAGCTTTGATCCGGCGCGCCGGACGCGCCGTGGCGAGCGTGCCTTTCGTCCTCAGAGACGACGACACCGCCGACATGGTGGCCACTCTGGGTGCCCGCTCCCAGCTCGACCTGGTGGTGGGCATCCCCGCCTCCCGCTGGCTCGACGTCGAGGTCGTCCGCTCCCTCGAGTCAGCCCTCTCGGCCGTGACCGACGAACACCTCGACCTGGCCAGCTGGGGCTCCCCGCACGCGGACGTGGTCGTGGGCGACCACGGGCTCCTCGAGATCCGGCGCCCTGACGGCGGGCTGATGTCCTCCGAGCGGCCGAGCGCTCTGCCGGGCTCCAGCAACCCGTACTTCCTGACCAGCGACGAGCGCGTCGACCGCAACCAGCTCGACCGCCGCTAGTACTTGAGCCTTCTTCCGCACTACCACCCGTCTCCGCGCGTGCGCGGAGGCTGGGTCGCTCTACCTACGGTCCGGGCTTAGACGGCATCGAACCCGAGCCGCGCGACCATGTCGCGGAAGAGCTTGCTCGGCAGAACGATCCCTTGCCGAACCAGGAACTCGGCCGCGCTGTCCAGCATCGCTCGCGAGACCTCCGGATTCCTTTCCAGACCGAGGACGATACCGGGCAGCTCAAGCAGCCGCTTGTGGTTCGACGCGATGATCTCGGCAACCGGCTCGGGCGCGACCTCGGCGACGACCGGAAAGACTTCGTTCGGGGTCCTTGGGTTCAGCACCAGCGCCTGTAAGATCAGCGGCTCGTGCAGGCTCCGAAGGGTGAGGTAGCCGAGCAGGACGGGAGGCAAGCTCGTATCGGACAGGACCGCGGGCACGAACGACGTCAGCGGAAGCTCTCCGAGAGAGGCTTCGGCGGCGCGGATGACGGAAGGATCCTTGTCGGCAAGAAGCGCGAACTGAGTCTCGACGAGCTCTCGCGGGCCCATGGGGACATTTCCCTCGCCCGCCACGAGTCTCAGCCGAGTGGGGACCTCGCGCCGAGCGTACCTTGGCGGCTTCACGGGGGGAGGAGAAGGAACCGGGCGTGGGGAGGGCTTGGCCGCGTCCAGCAGTATCGGGGGATAGCCCACCCGCCCCTGCGGGATCGACGGCGCGCGTACGCGAGCCCCGCGGGGCTCATCACCCGAGACGAGCTGGTGGATTTCGAGCGCCCCCTCGAGGACGAGCTCAGGTTCGGCCACCTCCACCCATCGACAAGCATTTCGGACGTCCGCGGAGAGAGCCCCCGTCGCCACCACGGTCCGGTGCGCCGTGCGTCCAGCCTCGAAGAGGAGACGGTCGAGCAGGCCATCAATGAGGGCCGAGAGTCCGAACCAGGCACCCGCTCGCTGCCCAGCCCCCACATTCCGGACCAGCGCCTTGGACATCGGCTCAACTCTCTCGAGCGCGCTCTCCTGAAAGGTCGGGGCGACCACTCCGCCGAGATAGGCGCCCTCGGCGCTCAGGAGGTCGATGGCAATGCTCCTGTCTGCGTGCACGACCGCACAGGCGCCGTACCGGCGCAGGCTCGCCACCATGGCGGCGAGCCGATGCGCGGGCATCCCGTCGATGAGGCCACTCAGTCCACATGCCCGCCGAACCGCCGTCGGGCCCAAGACCCGGACCGGCACGCCGAGCCGTTCGCCGAGCCGAAAGATGCGCTCGGAACGCCGCGGTCGAACCAGGGCCAGCACCTGCCGAAGCGGTCGGCCCTGGAGCTGCCGCTGAGTCCAGCCGTGAAGCTCTTTGCCTGAGCATCGCGTGCGCGCAGAGAGGTCCTGCCCCGCGAACAGGCCCGCCTCAAAGCCCTTGAGGCGTCCACAAAGGACCAAGCTGAGTTGAGAAGGATCCGCTTCGAGCGGTTGAGCGCGGGGTGGGCCCACAGCGCCAAACTATGGGCCCTGGCCCGCCCTCTGTCTTGTCGAAGACGACCGTCGTCTAGCCGCCGCGCGTTGATTCGGGAGATGGAGGGCGATGTCGAGGCAGGCTTTTCGGCTAGGGATCCCGGGCGATGCGGCGCTCGCCGCCGACCTGGCTCGGGGTCAGCTCCTCGTCGGCGATAGAGGGCGGCATCACGAGAGGGGTCCGCCCGTCTGTGAAGATGATCTTGGTGTTGGGCGACTGAGCGAGCTCACGAAAGGCTTCGATAGCTCTCCAGCGGATCAACATGGGAGATAGCCCCTGGTCGACGATCCGCTGCGCATCGCGGATGCCCTCCGCCTCCACCCGACGCCGATCTGCCTCTTGCCGCTCCGACTGCAGCACGAACTCCATCTGCTGGGCCTGCTGCTCGGCCGCCAACTTAGCTTGCACCGCAGCGGCCAGGGTCTGAGGAAGGCGGATACTCTTCAGCAGCACCGCCTCGACCTCGAAGCCGCGAGATCCAATGTTCTGATTCATGTGCTCGGCGATCTCTCTCTCGATCTCGGCGCGGGCCCCGCTGTGAAGATCTTTGGCGGCGTGCCGACTCGCGATGTCGGCGGACGCAGATCGAAACGCGGTGAGAACGACAGATCGCTCATAGTCGCGACCGATCGACTCCAGAATATCCTGCACCTGATCCTCTTTGACCCGATACAGCACCGACAGCTCCGCCGCCACCGTGACCCCCTCTTGAGAGGGCAGAGAGAGATTCATCTCGAGCTTGGTCGTGCGTACGGGGACGGTCACCACGCTGGAGACGAAGGGCCAGTGGCCCACCGTACCCGGACCGTGGACTTCGGAACCCAGCTTTCCGAAGGTTTGACGCACACCTCGCTCGCCCGGAGAGACGACGGCGCAACCTACCGCGCCGGAAAGGAGGGCACATCCCAGGATCACTTCTATCTTTTGCATTCTGTCTCCATCTCCGGCGAACGAGACCGAGGATGGCAATGCGTTTCGGTATCTGCTTCCTGGGGTAAGCGATCGATCTCAGATTTTGGAATCCCCTGCCCGTTCTGGGAGTTTTCGTAGGATCCGATCCATATGAAGAGACAGGTTTCATCGCGTGTAACTATGCTCCCGATCACAGTTGCGGAACGATCCCGAGGGCGGGTGGTCGGCGACCTCAGCACCCCGTGAGCCTAGATGCGCCCGGCGGAGCACCGAACGGGTCGAGCTCCGCCCCTCTAGGCGCAGCCGAGGCGACGGCACAGGGCTGACCGAACCGCCTCCGAGGGCGCGAGGCGAAGCGCGGCCGCGCGGTGGGCGCGCGCCTCGGCCTCGTGGCCCGCCCGCCGGTGAAGGTCCGCGAGGGCCGCCGCCCATAGATAGGACCCTTCGAGCCAGGCCGGCGGCGACAGCCCGGACAAAAGCGAAAGCCCAGCGCTCGGGCCCTCCCCCTCCGCGACCGCGAGAGCGCGGTTGAGACGATGCAGAGGCGAGGGCACGAGGCGCTCCAGAAGCGCATAGGCCTGGGCGATGCGGTTCCAGTCCGTGTCCGCGAAGGTCGGAGCCAGGCAGTGAGCGGCCGCGATCGACGCCTCGGCGTGGTAGCGCGAGAAGGTCTCCCCTTCGGCGGAGCGCGCGAGCCAGCCCAGCCCCGTGGCGATGTCCCGATGGTCCCAGCTCCGGCGGTCCTGCTCCTCGAGAAGCACCAGCCCCAGGCTCTCCTCCCACCGGGCCGAGAGCCGGGCCCGGTGCAGATACATCAGAGCCAGAAGCGCCCGCGTGGAGGGGGCCGAAGGAAGCGGCGGCTCGGTGAGGAGGGTGGCGAGCCGCACCGCTTCGTCACATAGATCTCGCCTCAATGAGAGCTCCCCCGACGATAGATGCCCCTCCGTGAACAAGAGATAGAGGGTGGCTTGGACCGCGGGGAGGCGCCCCTCGAGGTCGAGCTCGACCTCGTCCCAATCGGTCGCGCCCTCCCGCAGGCGACGACGCCCCCTCTCGACCCGCTTGTACACGTCGGCTTCGCTCCGAAAGAGACGTTGCGCGATCTCACGCACCGTAAACCCGCAGAGGATCTTGAGGGCGAGGACCATTTGAGTGTCGGTCGGGAGCCCCTCGTCGCAGCAGACGAAGAGCATCCGGAGGAGATCGTCCTGGACCTCGCCGCGAAGCCGAACGTCCTCGGATGCTCCTCCGTCGACGGAGGCTCCGGGTCCGTCCCAAAGGGGCGCCCCGCCCTCGCCGGTCGACGGGGCTGGGCTGGCTCGCGCGCTCCGCCGAAGGGGAGACCTTCTCGCGCTACCACGCCGAGGCGTCGATCGCGGCCGCTCACTGCCTGGCTCCGAC
>JBCBRU010000376.1:0-8596 GCA_039819565.1 Myxococcota bacterium
GCCGGGCAAGCCCTCTACCTCCTCATGGGTCTGGCCCACGCTGCCTTTGTCTCGGGGCCGGTGGAGCGGGCGGACGTCCTCCTCGCCGAGCGCCTCGAGCGGGAGCGGACGCCATGACCTCCCGGCGCTTCGTCCCCAACGCCGGGCTCGGGATGCTCGATCTGGTGTTTCTCCTTTGCCTGCTCTTCTTCCTCACCACGGTCCTGTCGGTGCGGCGGATGGCCTTCATGCAAGAGGTCGCGGACGAGGAAGCGGCGGGACCGAAGCGCCCGGTGGTGGTGAGCCTGGATCCGAGCGGACCTCGCTTCGAGCTGATCAGCGCGGGAGATCGGCCGGGACCGGGTTCGGGGCCTCTCGAAGCCTGGCTCGCGGTCACCTGCGCCGCCTCTCCGACGCCGGTCGAGGTGGCGTGTCCGGAGGACGCCACCCACGCCGAATGCAAGCGTGGTCTCCTCGCCCTTCGAAGCGCAGCCCGGGATTGCGCGTATAGATACTGAGATGACCCGCCCCGGCCCCCACTGGAGCGCTCGTGACGCCCGTCAAATCCCCGTGCCGACCGGGTACGGTGTCACCTTCGCGTCCGGCGATCCTCTGGCCGAAGCCCCCGCGATCCACCGCGGCGAGGTCATGGTGGGCCTGATGGGGCTCTTCCGACGGCTAGACATGGGGGACGCCGCGGCCGGCCGCTGTCTGATCGCCGTCGTCGCCCGCGCCCTCGCGCTGTGGCCAGACAGCGCTACGGCGCGGGCTCGGGGACCTGAGCGGGTCGATCGGGAGCTCGCTTTCGTCGCCCTCGCCCATCTGGTCGATGAGGTTCATCTCGCCCCCGGCGAGCAGGACCTCACCGGTCGACGTCGTGCCCTCATCCTGCCCCGGGAGCGGCTGCTCGCCCATTTCGCGGACAGCTTGCGGCGCCTCATCCGCTGGGCGCGGCGCACCGAGGCGGGAGAGATTTCAGAGGTCGAGGGGCCATCGCTAGAGACGGTGACCGCCCGCGAGCGTCCCGAGGCGGCGGTCGTGGAGGCCCTGGATCAGCGAGATCAGCGAGGTGCGCTGGTCGGACGGCTGGCCGCGCTCAATCGGACGTGGCTCGGCGACCGCGCCTACTCAGACGAGCTGCTCGCCCAGCTGCTCACGGAGGCCGGCCAGGGATCGACCCCGGAGCGGGCCGAGCGCATCGCCCGTTGGCTCGATCCGGCCCGCCTTCATATCAAGACCGCCTGCTACATCCTTCGGGTCGCGGGCGAGGTGCCCATCGCGGAGAGCCATCGCCTCCTCTTCAGCGCGGGATTCAGAGCCCGCGAAGGCAACCCTTTCAGCCGAAACTCGGTCTCAGCCTGCGCCAGCATGGCGAAAAGAGCGCTCCGCGAGACCTGAGCACGGGAGAATCACCATGAGCGTCCAAGACACCCTCCTCGAGCCCGCCGATCTCGTTCAGCGCATGATGCATGCGGAGGACGAGGCACTTCGGGCCGACTTCGACGCCGCCCACGGCGCCGCCCGCCTCCTCCGGCGCGCCGCGGACCGCACCCAAGCCGCGGCCCACCGGCGAATCCAGGCCCACGGCCCCGTGCCGCTCGCCGCGGCCGCGTCCCCTCGATTTCCGCTGCTGTGGATTCTCCCCGCGCTCGATGTAGGACGCGCCTTCGGTGATGACGTCACCGCGTGGCTCATCGCGTGGGAGGACCGGACCTTTCTCCGCCTCGTCAATCTTCCCGAGGGAGGCCCAGCCCGCCTTCGAGATCTCCCCTTTGGAGACGGCCCCGTCCACGGCGAAATCCGGGTCCGCCCCGAGCTTCCCTTCGCTCTCGACGAGCTGGCCGAGGACTGTGTGTATGAGCTCTCCGGGCGCCCTGTGACCGCCCAGGCGCTGGCCTCGCCGAACGCAGCGCCCGCTCGGCCGGGGCAGCGCGAGAGCTGGGAGGAGCTCCTCAGCGCCTACGCCGACGCCGACTCGGCCCAGCCCCGAGCTCGAAAGGAGCAGCTCGCGGGGGCCCTCGAGCGACTCCTCTTCACGCCTTCGGGCGAGCCTCGCCCTCTGCGGCCCTGGGCCCTCCTCAGCCTCCAGGGGCTCGCCGCGGAGATTCAGCGAGCCAGTCCGCGAGGAGCGAGGGACTTTGGCCTTGCCCGCCTCCGCGCGCATCCGCAGTGCTTCGCGAGCCTCGCCCGCCGGCTCCCGAGAGACCGCGATGGCCGCTGAGCTTCGTCAGGCACGGATCACCGTGCTGAGTGCCCCGACGAGCTCTGGTCGGCCCGACTGGCGGGTGCCCCCGCCCAGTCTCGACATGATCGACTGTCGGGAGCTCCGCGTGCCCCGTCGACGCTCCGTAGACGGCCGACGGGGAGATGCGGAGCTTCCCCGTCTTCACTCCGAAGGGCTCGGACTCGTCACTTTCGCCGAGCCCGCAGACGAAATCGGGACGGTGAGGTCAGGCCCCCATTTTCACCTTCCCCCCCAAGCCCTGGTGGACGCCTCCTCGGGTCAGCTCGCCGCCTGCCTGGCCGCGCGAGCCCTCGCGGGATCCGCCCCGGATGCTCCCCTTCACGGTCTCTGGCTCGCCACCGGGGCCGTCGCCGATGACGCCGACGTGGGCGCCGCCGAGGTCCTCCCGGTCACCATGGTGGGCTACAAAGCGATGCTCGGGGCACTCCTCCTGCGGCGGCTCCACCGCGATCGACCGGGCTCGGTCGCCGTCGAGGACGGCGCCCCGGTGGCCCCGTTTCTGGTCGCGGAAGACCAGGACCTCGAAGCCGCCGCCCGCGAGGTCCGCCGTCTCGCGGATCGCGAAGGGTCGGAGTTTTGGCCCTACGAGCTCGAGAGCGGCCGAAACGAATGGGTCTTCGTCGATGGCGGAGGCTCGATTGCGGCTCGCCTCGCTCTGCTGCCGGTGGCGACGGTCACGGACGGCGAGGCGGCCATGGCTCGCTGGCACGAAGGCCGTCGTCCGCCCCCCCTCGTCGAGCGGGAGCGCCGTCGCGCCGTCGGAGCGGGCCCGGGGGCTCCCGCCTTCCTGGCGGCGCTGGCCTCTGTAGTGCTTCTGGCCGGGGGCCTCTTCCTCTGGCCCCAGAGACTGCGTCCGCCGCTTCCCGCGCCCACCGCCTCACCGCGATTCCCGATCGCTCCCGCAGCGTCCAGCCCGGACGAGTCATCCCCCGAGCCCGACCGCCCGGGACTTCCTCCTGGCCCACCCCACATCGACACCTCCGCCGCCTTGGCCGCGGAGTCGCTTGCCGCCCCCGAGCCCGAACCTTCCCCGTCCGTCCCCTCCGCGCCGGAGAAGGACGAGACCGTGGCCGCGACGCCCGGAGAAGTCCCCCCTCCCGTCGTCACCCCGCCCGAGGCGAAGCCCTCCGCGGCGAGGAGACTGAGCCCCAAAGCCCCCAAAGAGATCTCGGACCGTCGAGCCGCTCCTCCGCATCGGAGGGCTCCTCCTCCGGTTCAGCCTCCGCGCCCCTCGCCTCCGCCCGCTTCAGAGGGCCAGAAAAACGCCTCCTCGCAGGATGTGCGGGGGATCACAGAGGAGGCCCCCGTTGCCAATCCCACCTCGGTGGTTAGGAATGAAGAGCGTGTCCCGGAGATCCTCGTCGTGACCGCGTCCGGTCAGCCGGTGTCGGCCGCCCTGAAGGCGGCGATCGAAGCTCGCCTGAAGACCTGCTTTCGTTCGGACGCCTGCCGTCCCGTTCCGGACGGGCCTTTGCTGATCGAGGTGCGGGAGAGCCTCTTGGATCGCAGCAACCCCATTCTCGAGATCGGAGATGAGCGATGTACCGCGCGCCGCGTGGCTTCTTGCTTCCCCTGAGTCTGTCGTGGGCGGTCGGGTCGGCGTGCGCCACGGGGAGGCCCCCCCTCGAGCCCGCGGTGCGCCCCGCCTTCACGGCGCGCTGCGCGTTCCTGGTCGAGCCCACCTCCGGGGATCCGGCGGACGCTCAAAGCTGTTCTCCCGGCGCCTTTCTCGACGATGAGGTCGAGCTCTTGGTGCGCGGTCTGGAGGCCGACCCCAGCTGGGGCGCGCTCGTCTCCCCAGAGCTCGAAGCGGAGGGTCGGACGGTGGTGGTGGCCAACGTCGCCCCTTCGCTCGAATACTTCCGCCGGGAAAGCGCCGGCGAGGTTGCGGACGACGTCCGCAAGCTCGTCCAGGGGGTGAAGGACGGCATCGTGAACCGGCTCTTTCGTCGCTCTCTGTCCCTGCGGCGCCCGGACGGAAGCCGAGTGGTGGTGGACTTTCAGGAGGGACAGCTGCGGGGTCTGGGCAACGACTATCAGGAGTACCTCGCTCAGGTGAGCCAGCGCGACGGCACCGCGGACTTCTTTCCTACCTATGAAGCGGTCGAGATGGAGGGTCGCGCCGCCCGCACCGGACTCTTGTGGCTGGTCTCCGGCCGTCAAGAGCCCGATGGCTCCGTGAAAGTCGAGTTTCGGATCAAGACCTTCGAGATGGCGCGAAGTGCGGACGGCCAGACGCTGACCATTCGCGGTCAGCTCGCGGATCGCACCGGGCAGCTCCTCCGCGCCGTGTACACCACCTGGACGGAGGGCCTGGTGTGGCCCTCAGATCCCCGCTCTCCGATCCCCCCGATCCGGCCCTCCTTCGAGTCGATCGCAGAGGCTTCTCCGGAGCCCGAGGCCGAGTCGAAGCCCACCGGAGCCCTCCCTGAGATCGGCGTCGGCAGCGCATCCCCCGAGCCTCCCCCCGAGGAGCAGGCCCCGGCGGTCGCAGAGGCGTCCCCCGCCCGGAGCCCCGACCTGAAGCGCGACGTCGAGGCCCTCCCGGGTCCCATGGCCGAACTCGGTTCGGGCCTGGGTCCCAGCCCGGTCCTGTGGATGACGGTGGCTCGGGTGCGGGGCGGGCGCGCCGAGCCCAAGACCCTCTCCTTCGACCGGAGCCCGCTGCCGCAGGACGGGGACCGCTTCGCGCTCGTCTTCATGAACGAGGAACCGGAGCTCGTCGCCTACATGTTCGGCCCCACCCTTCCCGGCCGTTTGGCGGTTCGCGTGACCAGCGACGAGACGGATCGCTCAGCGGTGGCCCCGGCCCGCGGGGGACGGGACGTCGCGGTGGCCATGAGCTCTGTGTACGCTCACGCGCGGCGGGGCCCGGAGTACTTGCTCGTTCTGCGCCGACATCAACCCTGGAGTCTCGAGGAGCAAGGTCGGGCGCAGTGGACCTGTAATGCGCGCTCGACCTACCGCCTCGGCGACGTTCCCGCTACAGAGCACCAAGGGCAGGTTCGCGTGGTGAGTTGGGTCAAGAACGAGCTCGAGAAGCTCCTCGGCTACGAAATCCTCAACGCGCCGGAAGCGGTCGAGACCCGTCGCTTCCTCACCCTCCCCCTGGATCGCATCCCCCCGGGGGGCACCTCCGACGATGCGCTCTGCATCGTGCTCCCTTTTGCCCCCTCTCAACTCGAAGGAGACGCCTGACATGGCTTATCGGCTGAAGACATCCCATCCCTTCTCCGGCGCCGCCGACCTGGACGCGGCCGTCCAGGAGGACCGCGCCCTCTTTCGAGCGGCCGCCTATGCCGCGGATCGGGGCCTCATCTCCCGCCGCTCTTTCTTGCGCGCCTCCTCAGGGGTGGCCGCGTGGCTGCTGGTGGCCGAGTCGCGCGCCTTTGCCGAGAAGGTTGCCGGACGGAAGGGCTACGCGGTGCAGGGGATCCTCGGAAGAGACCAGCTCCTCGGCGGGGTCGTCGCCCCGGAGAACGCCGATTCTCAGGACACCCTCAGTGCCGCCTGGGGCAAAGTCCGGACCCTCGGTGAGCTCCGAAACCCAAGGACCGCGACGTCCCTCGCGGAGGCACCCACCGAGTTTACGGGGGAGTCCGACGGAGCCACGCGAACCCATGTCGACCACGGCGGGATTCGGCCCCACCTCACCAGCCCCTTCGATGAGGAGGAGAGCTACGTGGTGCTCGACAACGCGCAGGAGAGCTTTCGCCGACATGAGCGTGGGGCCCAAGAGCGAGTGCGCGAGGCCCTCATCGAGCACGCCGACGGGAGCCTCGGGATGCAAAAGGACGATGCGTCTGGCACCCGGTTCGTGATCGCCATCGAGCCTACTCCGGTTTGGTGCAACCGCGTGGGCACGGTGGCCGGAGGTTCGTTAAAGAACGCGGCCGGGGAGCGCCTGATTCTCCCCGCCGGAACCGCCCTGACCTACCACGGCCGTCTCTCCAACTCCGTGCTCGTCAACCACCCCATGGCCGCGGCGGCCGCCCGGGGACGGGCCACCTTCGTGGACGCCCGCAACCTGGCCGACCTGGCGGCCAAACAGCGCCTCTTGGTACGATCCTCCGAGCTCTCTGATGACTATCTGCCGAGCGAGGGCTGCCTTCAGCGCACCGCCGCCGAGCACCTCTGCAAGGAGGAGTCGGCGGGCAAGAGGGGCTGATGCGGCTCGGACTGTCGGCGCTGATCTTGGCGAGCCTCTCTGCCTGCGCAACCACCCCTGCTCAGTCGGGAAGAGAGACCGTGGTGTCCCCGACCGTCGCCGCGGCCGAGAAAAGACCGCCCTTCCCGAGCGAGCCTCCGCCCGGAGGGGCAAAGGCTGTCCCCGCCAAGGCGGATTGCCTCGAAAGCGGGGCCCGCGTCGAGGCGGTCTTCGCGCGGCGCTATCGAGATCGCCATTGCCCCTTGTGTTCGCGCCGCGCCGCCGTGGAGCCGTTGGCCCTCACCGACCGCAAGGCCCCGGGGAAAGACTTCCTCGCCCGCACCGCCGCGGGCCTCCGGGGCCCGCGCAAGCGCGTCGTGCTCTATTACTTCATGATTCCTTGCGCCCCGTGCGACGTGCTCCTCCCTGACATCCAGAAGGTTCTCGCCGCCGCTGACCCTCGTGATCTCGAGGTCATTCCGGTCATGGAGACGACCGACGATCAGCTCGCCGAGCCCACCATCGAGGCCGAGATCGTCGAGAAGTTCCCCAAGCAGCTCGCCCATCTTCGTGGCGTCTTTCGCGACCGCGCCCCCTTCGGAAAGGGACTCCGCAAGGTGGCGCGCGGCGTCCCCGCGACCGTCGTGTTCTCCGGTCCGGAGCTTCGGAAGGTGGAGGTCCTGTATGGCGCCGAGCAAACCCGCTTCTGGAAGCGCGAGGCGGCCAAGGTGAGACCGAGGATCGGTCGCCTGTCGGCGACCTAGATGGTGGGGGACTCAGGGGGTGGTCAGCACGGTGCCCTCGGAGGTCCTCCGAACCTGCGAGCTTCCGCACATGATGGAGATGTCGAGATAGCGATAGGAGCGATCCTCGGCGTCGATCTCGACCTTCACGCCCGCGTTGCGGACCGTGCACGACGAACGGAATCGGGAGCCGTCAAACGGTCGGACAGCCAGTTCGCTGAGAAGGGAGGGAGTGCGCTCCCGCCCGGGAGGGGCGGGAGCGGAGGCTCAGGCGCGAGGGATCAGTCCCCGCGGCACTTCATGTTGACCTTCGTGCGGTGGGTGCTTCCGCCGTTGGCCACCGACACCTCGTTGGTCACGATGGAGTCGCTCGCTGCGCAGTTCTTGGGGGTTGCCTGGAAGGTGAAGGTCGCGTTGCCACCCGCCACCTCTCCGAGCTGGAACCCAGCCCCAGCCGCCGGCGCGGTGCCGGTGCCGTTGAAGTAGGCCGACGTTCCGACCGTGCCATCGGCGTTCTCTACGCCCACCGTAGCCCCGCCGGGGATGGTCCCCATGGGTCCGTAGGCGTAGTAGATGCCGCTGGCCGAACCGCGCTCGATCCAAATCTGGAAGGAGAAGCGGTTGGTCGGGTTACCCCACTGCGGGATGTTGTTCCACTCGAAGACCGTGAAGGCGCGAGGCCCAGCCGTCACGTTCGCGGTGTACCACTCGGCGCCGTCGCCGTCGGTGCCCATGTCCAGGTCGGTCCAGAACGGAGCGATGATGTTGTTGGGCGTGGCCGTGTCCGGAAGGTTCTGGTTGGCGAAGCTCGTGGCCAGACCGCTGGCGGTACCCGCCTCGATGGTGCCGTTCACCGACCAAATCACCGAGGTGTAGGTCTGCCCGTTGAAGACGAACTCGGGCACGTCCACGATGAACGCGCCGTCGTCGCAGTTGCTCGGGCAGCCGAAGGGCGCCACGCCGATGTTGGCCATCGGGAAGAACCCAAAGGGCGCGGGGCCCGGGTTCACCGAGAGACCCGCCGGGGTCAACTCACCCTGCCACTCGAGGTCGCCAGCGGCGTTGACGCCGAAGGCCGAAGTGGTGCTTCCACCGTTGATGGTCTGCGTAATCGAGCCGGCCACCAGGTCCATGTTCGCAGGCATGGGGTTGGTCAGCGTGATGGGGCCAGCGAGGCGGCCGTTGTTCACGTTGATGGTGACGTCGATGGTGTCGTCCGAGAAGACCAGCGAGTGGTTCGAGGTCACGGAGAGCACGCCCGGGAGGGTCGAGAACTGGTTCTGCGCGGCCATGGGCAGCGAGAGCCAGGGCCCGCCATTACGGGGCAGCCAGCCAGCGAGGCCGAAGTGCCAGCCCTCGGTGGTGAAGTCCATGTTGGCCTCGAAGGTCACCGTGGCGCTTCCGCCCGCGGGCACCGTGATGCTGTCGGGGGTTGCCGTGATCTCCGTGACCTCGAACCACTCGCTGGTCTTCTCGGACGAC
>JBCBRU010000377.1:0-8594 GCA_039819565.1 Myxococcota bacterium
GTACTCCCCGACTTCGGAGAGCGCAACGAGGTCTCGGTCGAGAGCGCCGAAGCTATCCCGACGGTGAGGACCTGGCTGGATGACGAGGAGCGCTCCGTTATCTATCGGGATGCTCTAGGTGGAGTGAGGTTTGCTTCCCAGCTGAAGAACGCTCAGGTCCTGTCCGACGCGCTCGACGGCGAGGCTGGAGGAGGAGTAGACGCTCATCCCGGGACTCGAGACGCTATCCTGAACCTCTACGAGGAGACCTTCGGACACGCCTCGTTCACCGGTCGATCGAGGTCTATGTATGGCTTCGAAGGCTTGGGTTGTATCTATTGGCACATGGTGGCGAAACTGCTCCTGGGGATCATTGAGACTTTCGAGCGTTGCCCCTCCGATGACCCTGCGGCCGGTCGCCTGGCGGCCTTGTACCGGCGCGTCCGGGGTGGGTTTGGCTTCAATAAGACCCCTCTCGAGTATGGTGCCTTCCCCAGTGACCCCTACTCTCACACCCCCGGCCACCGGGGGGCGCAGCAGCCGGGCATGACGGGACAGGTCAAGGAGCAGGTGCTCAGTCGTTTCGCCGAGCTTGGGGTTCGCCTCGAGGGTGGGTGCCTGCGGTTCGCTCCTCGACTCCGTCTCGACGGAGAGGTCCTCGAGGCCGCTACGGCTTGGGCGCTCCCATCGCCAGGCGGCGAGGACACCCTGGTCGAGCTTCCCGCCGAAGGTCTTGGTTTCACCCTCGCCGGAGTGCCCGTCCGATATCAGTACGGAGCCTCCGCCTCCGCGATCGACCTCGAACTCGAGGACGAGACCGAACGCGTCGACGGGGTCCAGTTGGACCGCGCGAAAACACGAGCGCTCCTCGGTCGAACCGGAAGCATCAAACAACTCACGGTCCAATTCGGCCGGGACTGGAGACTCGAATGAGCAACGATCGACATACGGCGCCGGAGGACCGCATCCCTCTCTTTGCGAAGATTGCCTATGGCTTGGGGGCTTTCGTAAACAATCTGCTGGCGGCCGCCGTGGGAGGGATGACCATCGTACTCAACCTCGGGTTGGGGCTGAGCCCAACCCTGGTGGGTTGGCTCGGTGCCATACCACGGGTGACCGACGCCCTCACGGATCCCCTCATGGGGTACATCTCCGACAACACACGGAGTCGATGGGGGCGACGCAGGCCATATATCTTTCTCGGGGCCATACTTTCCGGAGTCTTGTTCGCGGCCCTTTGGCAACTGCCGGAGGGGAAGAGCGACATGTTCTACTTCTGGTACTTCCTCGGGCTCTCGATGGTCTTCTACTTGGCGTACACGTGCTACGCGACGCCTTGGGTGGCCTTGGGGTACGAGCTGACCCCGGACTATCATGAGCGGACTCGGCTCATGGGGATCCAAAATGCGATCGGTCAGATCGCGTACATCGTGGCCCCCTGGTTCCTGGCCATCATGCAGCACAAGACCTTCGATGGTGACCTGGCCAAAGGTGCGGCCCGACTGGCCCTCCTCATCGGAGCGGTGACCATCATCTTCGGCACGCTGCCCGCGCTTCTCCTCGAGGAGCGGGTCGAGGGGCAGGCGTTAGTCACGGCCGACCCTCCCCCTCCGCGCGGATTCCTCGACAACATGAAGGACTTCGCGAGCGGGTTTCTAATTACGCTCAAGAGCCGCCCCTTTCAGCTTCTGTGCGTAGCGACCTTCCTCGTGTTCAACGGCTTCATTCTCATCTCTTCCTTCCAAAGCTACGTCATCATCTATTACGTCTTTGGAGGGAATCTCGAGCTTGGCTCCGAGTACGTTGGGTACTCGGGGAGTCTCGGAGCCGTCTCGACCTTCATCGTCATCGCCGTCGTCACCTTTATGTCGGCTCGTCTCGGCAAACGCCGCGCTTTCTTCTGGGCCATCGGCATCTCGATGGTGGGCTATGGCCTCAAGTGGTTCTGCTATGACCCCGATGTGCCGAACCTGCTCCTCATCCCGGCGCCTCTCATGGCCTTCGGACTCGGGGGCTTGTTCACGCTGATGCCCTCGATGGTGGCCGACGTATGCGACATGGATGAGCTCGAAACCGGCGCCCGGCGGGAAGGCATGTTCGGCTCCATCTTCTGGTGGGTCGTGAAGGTGGGAATGGCCGCGGCCCTCGCGGGAGGCGGAATGCTGCTGGACGCCACGGGTTTCAACGTCGATCTGGGCGGTGAGCAGTCCGAGTCCACGATTCTGCTCCTTCGGATCTTCGACGCTTTGATTCCCGTCTTGGCCTCGGCCATCGCGATCTTGGCGGTGTACGCCTATCCCATCACAGAGGAGCGGGCCCTCGAGATCCGCGACGAGCTCGAGGAGCGCCGGGGGGCGGTGAGCCCGTCGGCTGAGGCGCCTTCAGAGCAGCCCGCGACGTGAGGCCACGGCGAGCGTGGGCGTCATGATCGCCGGACAGATCGGGGCTGTGGCCTACTCGGGCTACCGCTCCGGACAGCACCCAGATCGGGGGGCTGGAGAGAAGGCCCCTTCGCGCGACCAGATCGCAGAGGACCTCGAACTCCTGGGTGACATCGGAGCGCGTCTGATTCGCCTCTACGACGCGGACGCCCTCTCAGAAACGGTGCTCGAAGTCATTCGGGACCGCCAGCTTCCCGTGAAGGTCCTCCTCGGGGCGTGGCTGTCGGCCGAGGAGAGTGCCCACGAGACGTGCGCCTGGCTGGCCGAAGCGGTCCCTGCATCGGAGCTCGCCCGCAATCGAGCCGCCAATGAAGAGCAAGTTGCGCGACTCATCCACCTTGCCCGAGGGCACGCGGACACGGTGGTGGCCGTGAGCATCGGGAACGAGGCGCTGGTGCGATGGAACGATCATCTCGTGCCCATCGAACGGATGGTGGGATACTTAAGGCTCGTAAGGGATGCCGTCGAGCAGCCGGTCACGACCGCCGACAACTATATGGCCTGGGTGGAGTACGCCGAGGCTTTGGCGCCGGTGGTGGACTTGGCTCTCATCCACTCCTATCCGATATGGGAGGGGAGAGGCATTGATGAGGCCCTGGCTCATACCGCCGCCAACGTGGCACGAGTAAGCGCCGTCATGCCTTCGACCCCGCTGGCTTTCGGCGAGGTGGGTTGGCCCACCACCGCCCGAGAGTTTCCGGGGCAAGCCGGAGACGCCGGACAGGTGCGATACGTACGAGAGCTCCTCTCGTGGGCGGCTGAGCGGAGCATGACCACGTTCCTGTTCGAGGCTTTCGACGAGGACTGGAAAGGCGATGCGCATCCGGACGGAGCCGAGAAGCACTGGGGGCTGTTTACCATCGACCGGCGGTCCAAGCCGGCCGCGGCCATGATCGAGGACCTCGGACGAGGGCGATGTCGAGACGGTTGACCCGGCCCACAATTCGTTGTTCGTAAAAAGGCGAAATCAGGGGCCGCCTGATGGAAGCCAACGATGATTTTCGCGACGCTTTTGATCATGACCACTCCGCAGCCGCCGCCCGCGCCTGACCTCGAGGACCTTCATCCGCCTCTGGCGGCCTACGTCGAGAAGCGCTGGTCCGAGGTCGACGCGATCCCGGACGAACGTCGCGCCGCGCTCGATAAGCTCGCCGGCTGGGTGCGCCGGTCCGTCGGCGCCTCTGAGTCGGCCTCGCTGACCTTCATTTGCACCCACAACTCGCGTCGGAGCCATATGACCCAGCT
This sequence comes from Myxococcota bacterium, assembly GCA_039819565.1. Classification (GTDB taxonomy): domain Bacteria; phylum Myxococcota; class Kuafuiibacteriia; order Kuafuiibacteriales; family Kuafuiibacteriaceae; genus JAHQVK01. Next base: position 3,666 of record JBCBRU010000377.1, read on the forward strand.
TTGGGCGCAGACGGCCGCCGCGGTGATGGGCGTTCCGGGCATCAAGACCTTCTCCGGCGGAACGGAGGCCACCGCTTTCAACCCGCGCGCGGTGGCCGCGATGACGCGGGCGGGCTTCGACATCGAGCGGCCCGACGACGCCGACAACCCTCACTACGCTGTGGGGTATGGGCCGTCCTCGCCCCGTATGGAGGCTTTCTCCAAGGTCTTCGGCCATGAGGCCAACCCGAAGGAGGGGTTCGTGGCGGTCATGACCTGCTCGCAGGCTGACGCGAGCTGTCCTTTCGTGCCCGGGGCCGCCTACCGGGTCTCGCTGCCCTATGAGGACCCGAAGGCATCCGACGGGACGGAACGAGAAGCCGGGGCCTATGATGCGCGCGTGGCGCAGGTGGCTACGGAGATGCTGTACGTATTCAGTCGCGCCGTCCCCTCCGGGGACCGTCACGGGTCGGAACGTTCCAATCCCTAGCTGTCGAAACCCCTAGCGCCTGGGTCATTTCCCTCCCTGAAAAGCCGAAGTGAGCTTCGTGGGAGAGGGGACATGACTGTCATTTTTCCGAGCGTCTTGCTCGCCCTGGCTGCGGAAGCGGGTCCAGGCTTTGACGACACCACCATCCGAGTGGGCATGTCGACGGTCCTCAGTGGGTCGGCGGCGGGGCTCGGCCAGGAGATGAAGCGCGGGGTCGACATGTACTTCGCGGTCGTCAACGAGAAGGGCGGAGTGCATGGCCGCCGCCTCGAGCTGACGGCGCTGGATGATGGCTACGAGCCGGCCCGAACCGCCCCCAACATGCGCAAGCTCATCGACGAGCATGACGTGTTCGCCGTCGTGGGCAACGTCGGCACGCCCACCGCGGTGGTCTCGGTGCCCATCGCGAACGAAAAAAAGGTGCCGCTCTTCGGCGCTTTGACGGGGGCCGGACTTCTCCGGCGTTCGCCTCCGGACCGCTACGTTCTCAACTTTCGCGCCTCCTACAACCAGGAGATGAAGGCGATGATCGATGGACTGGTCGATGAGGCAGGTATTCCCCCGGATCGTATCGCCTTCTTCACCCAGAACGATGCGTACGGAGATGCGGGTTTCTCGGGGGCGGCCAAGGCGCTCAGAGCCCGCGGATACGACGAGATCGCGCGCAACGTCCACGGCCGCTACCAGCGCAACACCGTCAACGTGGAGGATGGTCTCGAACGGATCCTCGATGCGCGGCTTCAGCCGTTGGCAGTCATCATGGTCGGGACCTATAAGGCCTGCGCGAAGTTCGTGAGGTTGGCCCGTCGAGAGCGCTTCGATGCGGTCTTCTTGAACCTCTCCTTCGTGGGCGCGGAGAACCTCGCTCGAGAGCTCGATGGCGTCGGCGACGGGCGCGTCGTGATTACTCAGGTCGTGCCCCCGCCGTCGGCGGCGCTCCCCGCCACCGTGTCCTACCGACGGGCAGCGGGTGCGCGGCCTTCGACCTTCAATAGCCTCGAAGGTTGGCTTGCAGCGAAAGCCTTCGTAGCAGGTCTGGAGAGCGTCGGACGCGACCTCTCCCGAGAGAAATTCATCGACGCGATGGAGGCCTCCCAAGACCTCGACCTGGGCCTAGGGCAAAGCCACGCCCTCTCTGCGGACCAGCATCAAGTCAGCCATACCGTGTGGCCGACGCTCCTTCGAACGGGCCGCTGGCAAGAGTTTCGGTGGGCGAGATTTCGGCGTGTGCTGCGCCAGCGACTGGCTCGACTTCAGCGCACGGGAGGCCGGTGATGAATACCGATTTCGAAGGACGTATCTTCGAGCCCAAGTCGAGGCCTGCGGGAGCCTCGGTGGAGACCAATCTGCTACGGCTCTCGTTGGGCACCCTGGCCGTCTTTGCCGTGCTCCTCGGCGCTTTCTTTTGGGTTGAGCGCCGTCTCGCGACCAGTTTGGGGATGAACGAGACGGTGGTGGTTCCCGCCCGAGACGTGGCCGGAGGGATCGACGAAGCCCTGGGCCAGCTACTCGTGCGTCAGAGTCGCCTGGCCGGGGCGAGTAGCTCCGCCTCCCTCGAAGCCCTGGCGGATCGCAGCCAGGCTGAGGCGCGCTTAAATGAGGTCCGCGGTCATGTAGGCGGCGTAGCTGAGAGTCTCCGGAAGGCCGGCGCGTCGGAGATTCCTCATGACTTCGCGTCAACCTTCGATGAGACCTTTGAAGGATTCCTCGAAGCGGACGCCCGCTTTTTGTCGGCGACCCAAGTTCAGCACCGGAGCGCTGAGCGGCTGGACGCCGAGATTCGATCTGTCGAGAAGGATCTCAAAGTCTTTCTCGAAAGCGCGAACGGGCTCTCCGGAAAGATGCGCTTCGGCTACGGGAGTAGCCTTCGGCGCCTACGACGCGAGCTTGCTGCCCAGGGCTGGACCCCGCGAGTTCGCGAGGCCCTTCGCGAGGAGGTCATGGACTCCTCCAACCGGCGCAGCCGGGTGGTGGGCGACGTGTTGGGACTCGCCAGCGAGTTGAACCGACTCGCGGGCAAGGTCGGGCTGACATCCAACCGCGATCAGCTGCGGTCATTGGTGGCCAACGAGCTTGTCCCCACGCGAGATCGACTCATCGTTGCTCTGGAGGAGCTACGCCATGAAGTTCATGGGGACGAGGAGCTCCTTCCCATCGTGGACCGCCTCGACGCGTCGACGGCTGGCCTGTCGATACGTATCCTCAGCAAAGACGGGGAGAGCTTGGTTGCCCTCAAGCGCTCGCTTCTGACCGCTCAACTGGAGGGGGCCGAGGTTCAAACTCGGCTCGCTCAGCTCGCCGGGGAGGCTACGAAGCTCTCGGAGGCGCTCCTGACCGCCGCAGAGTCCGAGAGTCGGGGCTTCGATGACGGCCTGAGGTCGGCAGGGTCCACGACGCGGTGGTTGTTGCTGGCGGTCATGATCGTGGCCGGACTCGGGGGTGTCCTCGGGTTTCGTAGCGTGCGCGCGAGCGTAAAGTCGCTGAGGGCGACGAACGAGGATCTGGTCCGACTCAAGGACGAGCTCACGGAGCTGAATCAAGGTCTCGAAGCCAAGGTTGCGGAGCGCACCGCGGCGCTGGACGCCGGCAATCGCGCCATGCGACTCGTTTTGGACAACGTGGAGCAAGGGCTGGTGACGCTCGACCCGAAAGGACGCCTTCAGACTCAGCGTTCGGCTCGTTTCGATGAATGGTTCGGAGCGCAGGCCGAAGGCACTGGCTTCGGACAGGTCATCTCCGGTCGAGACGAGAAGGCGGGGGCCTTCTTCCACATCGCGTGGGACGAAGTGGAAGAGGGCATCATGCCTCTCGACGTCAATCTCAGTCAGCTCCCGCACCGGGTAAAGGTAGGGGGAGCCACCCTGCACCTCGACTACCGTTGTATCTCCAAGCTCTCGGATGATGTTCCCGACCAGACTTTGGTCATGGTCTCCGACATTACCCAACAGCTCGAACGCGAGCGTGCCGAGGCCGCGGAGCGAGAGTTCGCCAGTGTCTTTCGACATCTCATGAAGGACCGCAGCAGCTTCCTCGACTTCTTTACGGAGGCGGCGTCCATCGTAGGGCGTATTGAGGACGCCGCCGCCCAGGATCCTAAGGAGCTCTTTCGGGCCATCCATACTCTCAAAGGGAACTGCGCCATCTACGGCCTCGAGCGGATGGCTCAGCTCTGCCACGAGATCGAGACCGCGATGGTGGATGAGAGTCGCGGGCCCTCCGAGAACGAACGCCGCAGCGTGACTGGGCTCTGGCGGGAACTGAGCCACAAAGTTGGCTCCCTCATTGACGACGGAGGTCAGCAACGCATCAACGTCCAGCGAGCCGAGCTCGAGTCGTTGATCCACCAGGCGCGGTCGGGAGAGGAGCTTCTTTCCACCCTCGAGAGTTGGAGAGGCGAGCCCGTGGGTGGACGTTTGGACCGTCTCGCCGAACAGGGTAAGAGTCTGGCTCGTCGCCTCGGCAAAGGGGATTGCGAGTTTGAGGTGCTAGGCGGAGACGTGCGGTTGCCCCGAGAGCGCTTCTCGGCCTTCTGGGCCTCACTGGCCCACGTGGTTCGCAACGCGGTGGATCACGGCCTGGAGACCCCGGACGAGCGTATCGCGAGCGGCAAGGAGCCCCGTGGGGGGGTCGAGCTCAGGGTGGAGTCGACCCCCAGCGGGGGGGTTCGCGTCGTCGTGTGCGATGACGGGCGTGGCGTCGACTGGGAGCGAGTGAAGCGGAAGGCCGAGTCACGGGGTCTTCCGACCCACGGCCCCGACGATCTCGTTCAAGCTCTGTTTGCCGACGGTCTCACCACTCGCGACGAGGTCACCACGACTTCCGGGCGCGGCGTCGGGATGAGCGCGGTCAAGGCCGCTGTCAGCCGGCTGGGCGGTCGGGTGGATGTGGTCGGAGCGGTCGGTGAAGGCACGAGTTTCGAGTTCACGTTCCCCCCCGATGCCGTCGCGGATTCGCCCCCGTTGGAGAAGCGCACGCACTCGATGACGGGAAGCATCGACCTCGCGACCCCTCCCGCCTGATCGCGCTCGGCCTCCCAGCCTAGCGCGCCTCGGCGTCGAGCCCTCGACGTCGGAGTCCGGTCCGACCCTCCACGGCCAAGAGCATCGACCGCGCGGGCCGATCCAAGACGCGTAGATCGAAGGTCGAGACCAGCCCGTCCTCCGTCGCCGCCCACAAGCGAGGACCTTCGAAGGTCAATGCCACCACGGCCGCCCGCCCGGCCGCCTCCTCGGCCACGACCTCGAAGTTCGGTACGCTGAGAATCCGCACGGCTCCGTTCCGCGCCCCCACCGCAAGCCAGCGACGGTCGACCGCCAGCGAGGCCGCAGCCTCGGGGGCGACCCCCTCTCCGAGGAGCCGGCCGTCGCTCGAGCTGCGCAGCTCGAGGCGGGGGCCCGACAGCCGGGCCACGAACGGGCCGGAAACCGCCAGGGCCGCGGTGTCTCCAGGCACGAATAGAC
>JBCBRU010000378.1:0-8591 GCA_039819565.1 Myxococcota bacterium
ATCCGAGAGCTGGCGGTTCAGTCGGCGAACGATACCTATACGGCGACGGACCGGGCTGCCATCCAGCAGGAGGTGAGCCAGCTCCTCTCCGAGGTGGACCGCATCGCGACCCAAACCGAGTTCAACGGCCGCCGGCTCCTCGACGGTTCGTTCAACAACCTGAAGTTCCACGTTGGCGCGAACACCAACCAGAACATCGCCTACTCGATCGACTCCGCGCGCTCCTTCGCGCTCGGCGCGGTCGCGCAGCAGACCTCCGCCACCGTGGGCAGCAACGGCCTCACCGCCGGAGAGCTGACCATCAACGGTTTCGAGATTCGAAGCTCGGCGGCCACCGACGACACCCTCTCCAACGTCGACAACACGGCGTCGGCGGTGGCGAAGGCGGCGGCCATCAACTCGAGCACTGCGGATCACGGCGTCACCGCGACGGTGGAGGCGAACTCGGTGACCTTGGGAGCGGTGGCGGCGGGCGCGTATGCGACCGGCGCTCTGCTCATCAACGGGGTTGATGTGGGCGTTGTGACCGCTCAGGCGGCGGACGCGGACTTTGAGCTGCGTAACGCCATCAACGCGATCTCGGATCGCACCGGCGTTCTCGCTACCCTCGATACCGGCAACAACCTCGTCCTCACGGCGGGCGACGGCCGGAACATCGAGGTGGCAGGCGCCGCGCCCACGGCGACCGTCCTGACGGCGGCCACCGCGGGCACCACCTACGGAACTCTGACCCTTCAGGCGGACGACTCGTTCACCGTGGGCGGCGCCACGCCGGGCAACATTGGTTTCGGTGGCTTCGTAGGGACGACGGTCGTCAACACGGCGGTCAACGTCAGCACCGTGGATCTGGGGACTCAGACGGGGGCCAACTCCGCTATCTCCCTCCTCGATACCGCCATTCGGCAGGTCTCGACTCAGCAGGCGAACCTCGGCGCCATCCTTTCGCGGATGGATGCGGCGGTTTCGCAGCTCTCCGCAGCCTCCGAGAACATCTCGGCGGCTCGGGGTCGAGTCCGCGACGCGGACTTCGCGGCGGAGACGGCGGCGTTCTCCAAGAACCAGATCCTGCAGCAGGCGGCCACCGCGATGTTGGCGCAGGCCAACGTCTCGAACCAGACCGCGCTGCAGCTCATCGGCGGCTGACCGATGCATAGAGGCGGGAGGGCGTGGCGCGACGCCCCCCGCCTTCGGCTTCGCGCCGAAGGCCTCCGGCGAAACCTCTCGGTTTCGTCCGGGGGCCTCCCCATTTTGAAATTGGTCGCGCCGGAAAGAATCAGGAGAAGAAATCGATGGTCAGTGTTGGCGGACTCGCGTCCGGTCTCGATACAAACGGCATCATAAGTCAGCTCGTCGAGCTCGAGCGGGGGCCGATCAACTCCCTTCAGAGTGATATCGCTCAACTCCAGCAGGTGCAGGCGACATTCACGGGGCTCTCGCCTTCCTTTTCCCAGCTGCGTTCGAGCGCCTCGGCGCTGTCCCTCGCCAACCTGGACAACCCGTCGATCTCGCTGACCACCAGCTCCGCGAACGACGAGAACGCGGTCACTGCGACCGCGAGGTCGTCGGCCACCGCCGGCCGTCATCAGTTGACGGTGCAGCAGGTGGCCACCTCGGCCCGGATTGGTTCTCAGGGGTTCGCAGACTCGGACACCACCCCGGTCGCCGGCGCCTCCGGGAACTTCGCGGTGCAGGTGGGGTCTTCAGGGGCGGTGGTGAGCGTCGCGGTCACGACCTCGACCACGATGCAGGACCTCGCCAACGCCATCAATGCGGCGTCGGGGGAGGTCACGGCCACCATCATCAACGATGGCACCAACGCGAATAGCTCTCGAATGGTCCTCTCCTCGTCCGTCACGGGACGAGGGAACGACATCACGATTCTCACCAACGGGACGAACCTCGAGTTCAGCAACAACACCATCGAGGCGGCTTCCGCCGACGATGGGAACGCCGGAACCTATACCGGAGCGGCCACGTCCTCCGGGACCTATACCGGGACCACCAACAAGACTTTCATCGTCGAGATTCTCGCCGCCGGGGCGGCGGGGGCCGCGACCTACCGCGTCTCCGAAGACGGCGGTCTAACTTGGGATGACAACGGCGGGGCGGGGTACACGACGTCGACCACCGCCGCCACGATCGGCGCCAACACCGAGGGGGTGAACCTGGCCCTGTCGAACAGCGGAACCCTGGCCATCGGAGACCGCTTCTATGTCGACGTGTCCACCCCGGTGATCGACACCGCTCAGGACGCCGTGTTCACGCTCGACGGCATCGTTCAAACCCGCAGCTCCAACTCGGTCACGGATGCCCTCGAGGGCGTGACCCTAGACCTCGCCGGGGTCACCACCGGGACGGTCACCATCAACCTCAGCCAGGATGACGAAACCATCGTCAGCGCCGTCGAGGAGTTCGTGGAGTCCTACAACGCGGTGTTTACCGCGATTCGAGACAATCAGTCCTTCGACACCGAGACCTTCGAGGCCGGTATCCTCTTGGGAGATCGCACCGCAAACGCCATCTTGTCCCAGATGCGAAGCGCCCTCGTGCGAGAGGTCACGGGCACCGGGAGCAGCTACACCTCGCTCGCGGTCTTGGGGATCACCTCGAGCCGAACCGGCGGACTGACCTTCGACACGGGAGAGTTTCGCGAGGCGCTCGCCGACGACCGCGACGGGGTGCTCGCGGTGCTGGCCTCCACCGAGAGTGGCTCGACCTCCTTTCTCGACGTCCAGTCGCGGCCGGACGAAGAGACCGCCGGGAGTTTCGGGGTGGCGGTCTCCACCGCCCCCGAGAAGGCCACCCTGTCGGCGGGGGGGACTCAGACGGACACCATCGGAGCCACCGAGGTGCTGAGCTTCACCTTCAGCACCAACCATACCGAGTCGTCGCCTACCCTCTCCAGCTTCAGCGTGACCCTTCAGGCGGGCGACACTCTGAGCCAGGTTGTCGATCGCCTGAACAGCGCCTTCGCAACCCAGGGGGTGGGGATTCGGGCTTTCAACTCCTCGAATACTCTCGCCATCGAGACCACGGAGTATGGACAGGACCAATACTTCTCGGTGGTCTCGGACACGGCCTCGGGTGCAAATACGTCGCGGATAGGGACCACGGTCCTGATGGACAATGGCGTAGATATCGTGGGTTCGCTCAACGGGGAGCCGACGACGGGCTTGGGGAATCTGCTTCAGGCCACCGACGACTCCTCCTTAGCGGGGTTGGTGGTGACCTATACCGGAGCGACGACCGGCTCGGTGGGCAGCGTGAATCTGACCACCGGATTAGGGTCGACCTTCTCGAGCCTGGTCGACGCCCTGAACTCGGGGACGGAGTCCGTGGTGGGAGCTCGGACCGCGTCCATCCAGGATCAGATTGACCAAATCGAAGAACGTATCCTCGACCGCGAGGAGCAAGTGGCTCGATTTCAGGCACGACTCGAGAACCAGTTCGCCAACTTAGAAGTTCAGCTCGCGGGGCTGCAGAGTCAGTCCGATTTTCTCACCAACCAACTCGCGCAGCTATCCGGTCTCGGACAGCAGCAGTCGGGGAACTGAGAGCGAAATGAAGGCTAACGCAAACCGCGCTTACGCATCCAACAAGTTCGAGGGCATGTCCCCCGAAGCTATCGTCCTCGCCCTGTTCGATGGCGCCCTACACGCCATGGACCGCGCTCGGATGGCGGTCGATGAGGACGACAAACGCGTCCTCGGAGAGCAGCTGAGCAAGGCGATGGCGATCATCGGGGAGCTTCAGGCTTCGCTCGACAAAGAGCGGGGCGGGGAGATCAGCGAGCGCCTCGACGCTCTCTATGGGTATGTGATCCGGGGTTTGCTGGAGGCCAACGTGCAGAGCGACGGGGAGCGCATCGTCGAGATGCACGGACACATCAAGACCGTCCGTGACGGATGGGCGGAGATGGTCGAACAGGTGGCCCAGGCCAAATCGCGGGAGGCGGCCCCCCCGTCCCCGTCGGGCGGCTACGTTTGACTCGACGATCCCCCATCTTCTCCGTCTAAACCTTCGAAGGATGCCGAATCGCGGCGAGGGCGCGCCCGTGCTCTCGTCGCATTTCGTCGCAGCGCTTCGGCACCCGTCCGCTGCAGGGCGGTCCCGGCGATGAGCTCGGTGAGGGCCTCGTGGGCCGAGGGTTGCGAGAAGACCTCGACGTCGGGGTGACGCAGCCCGGCTCTGGGCTCGGTCCGGGGCTCCGTAGAGGGGAGGGCGAACTTGTTCCAGGGGCATACCTCCTGGCATACGTCACAACCAGCCACCCACCCATGGAGCTCCGCCTCGTCCGGGAGGGGTTGGTCTCGCGTTTCGAGGGTCCAGTAAGAGATACACTTCCGAGCGTCCAGCACGCCGGGTTCGGGGAAGGCATCGGTGGGGCAGGCATCGAGACAGGCCGTACAGCTGCCACAGCGATCGGGGAGCGGTGTCGAGGTTTGGAGCACCGCGTCCGTGATCAACGTGCCCAAGAAAGTATAGGTGCCGAGGCGCGGGTGGATCGCCATCGTCGATTTGCCGATCCAGGCCACTCCCGCCCGCTCGGCCCAGGCGCGCTCCAGCACCGGCGAGGTATCCACGGTGGGATAGACCTTCGCTCCCGGGAAGAGCTCGAGCAAAGTCAGGCGAAGCTTGCGGAGGCGCCGGCGTACCCAGCGATGGTAATCCAGCCCCTGCGCGTAGCGGGCCGTTCGCAGCTCGGGTTCGGGGGTCTCGGGGGGTTCGGGTCGATAGTAACTGACGGCCACCGCGATCACCGATCGCGCCCCCGGTAGGCTCTCCTGAACGTCGATCCGCCGGGAGGCGCTGTCCGCCATCCACTCCATGCCGCCGTGCATGCCTTCCTCGAGCCAGGCCTGGAGACGCCCCTCGGGATCGATCGGCGGCCGCGCGTCGGCCACGCCGAAGGCATGAAAGCCCAGCTCGTAGGCCCGCCTCTCGAGGGCTCGGGTGCTCTCTTGTCGCCCGTCAGCCCCCGACACGAGGAGGTCCTAGTGCACCGAACTCCGGAAATCCATTGGATCCGGCGTCCGTCGGCGTGCCCCAAGGGCGCTCTCCGTGCTAGGCGAGACGACCGCATGACCGAGCCTTTGCAGTCTCGGCTCGAGGCCCGCCTCGCGTCCCCGAAGCTGACGCCGATGATGCGTCAGTACCTGACCGTCAAGTCGGAGTATCCGCAGGCCATCGTCCTGTTTCGGATGGGCGATTTCTTCGAGACCTTCTTCGAGGATGCAGAGGAGTGTGCTCGGCGCCTCGACATCACCCTGACCGCGCGCTCGAAAGAGCGGGACATTCCCATGGCGGGCGTCCCGCACCACTCGGTCGACGGGTACTTGTCCCGCCTGATCGAACAAGGCTGCACGGTGGTGATGGTCGACCAGGTCGAAGACCCCAAGAAGGCCAAGGGACTCGTGCGGCGAGAGATCACGCGGGTGATCACTCCCGGTACCTTTCTCGACCCGAACGCCCCCGCCCGAGAGGCGAACTATCTCGTCTCCCTCCATCTCCAAAAACTGCGTCGAGGGTCGTCGAAGACGAAGGGTTGGGGCCTAGCGGCCTTGGACCTCGCGACGGGGGACTTCCGAGCGACCTGCGGCGAGGGCGAAGAGGCTCTCCTCGATGAGCTGGCCCGGCTCGATACTTCAGAGATCGTACTTCTGGAGTCTCAGGCCGAGGCGCCCGCTTTCGTGACCATCCACTCCTCTCGTCCCCGGCTCCTTCTCACCCGACTGGACGACCGCGACCACACGGAGGATCGCTCGCTGGAGGCCCTCGATCTTCTGATCGGAAAGGAAGAGCGGGAGGCTCTCGGAGCCCTCCTTCCCGACATCGCCCTGTGGGCGGCGGGCCGTGCCCTCCTCTACGCGAGGACCACGCAGGTGCGTCCGGAGGCGCCGGACCTCAAGGGAGAAGCCGGACTCGGGCACATTCACACTCTGCGTCCCTACGTTCCCGGCGACGCCCTGGTTCTCGATCGCGAGGCGCGCGAGCACCTCGAGCTCTTCAGCTCGGCGGGAGGCGGGAGAGGTCGGTCTCTCCTGGGCAGCATCGATCGGGCCGTGACCCCGATGGGGGGGCGACTTCTGGCCGAGTGGCTGGCCTATCCCTCCTTGGACCGCGTCGAGATTCGGGCCCGTCATGGCGCCGTGGCCGCCTTCGCTTCCACTCCGGCGGCCCTCGATGCGATCCGTGAGCACCTTCGCGCGGTCTCGGACGCCGAGCGGCTGGTGGGGAGAGTGGTGTTGGGAAGAGCGCTGCCCCGCGACCTTGCGGCCTTGCGCGGCGCGCTCGAGGCCGCGCCCTCGGTGCTGGACGCCGCGCGGAGCTCCGAGGCCGGTCAGGCGGGCTTGCTCGCCGAAGCGCCTCCGGACGGCCGGCTCTCCCAGCTCGCTCGTACGGACCTTTGCGAGGACGTGAAGCGCGCCTTGACCGAAGCCCTGGTCGAGGAACCTGTCAACGATCTCTCCGGCGGCGCCGTCTTTCGTGCTGGCTACGACCGTGAGCTGGACGAGCACACGCGACTCGCGGACCAAGGAAAAGCGTTGATCTCCGACCTGGAGGCGGCGGAGCGGGAGCGAAGCGGCATCCCCAACCTCAAGATTCGCTACAACAAGGTGTTCGGCTACTACCTCGAGGTCACCAAGACACACCTCGCCTTGGTCCCGGACCGCTATATCCGAAAGCAGACCACGGTGAACACCGAGCGATTCTTCACCGACGAGCTCAAGACCCTCGAAGACGACGTGCTCCACGCCGCTGAGCGTAAGCTGGCTCGGGCCGAACATCTGTACGCAGAGCTCATGGCTCGCATCTCGAGCGAGGCCCCCCGCCTTCGCACCTTGGCCGCCAGTCTCGCCGAGCTCGACGTTCTCGCGGCCTTTGCGCATCTCGCGGAGACGCTCGACTGGGCCCGACCTGAGTTGGGCGCGGACGACGTCATCGACATCCGGGACGGCCGCCATCCGGTGCTGGAGCAGCTCGCCGGCGAGCTTGGCGAACGGTTCGTGCCCAACGACGTGCGTCTCTCCCGCGAGGAGCGGCTCGTGATCGTCACCGGTCCCAACATGGCCGGCAAGTCGACCATCATGCGTCAGACCGCGCTCCTGGTGGTGTTGGCTCACATGGGGAGCTTCGTACCCGCACGATCCGCTCACGTGGGGCGCGTGGACCGGATTTTCACGCGGGTGGGGGCGAGCGACGATCTGAGTCGGGGCCGGTCGACCTTCATGGTCGAGATGACTGAGACCTCTCGCATCCTGAGGTCGGCCACGGCCCATGACCTGATCATTCTCGACGAGATTGGCCGGGGCACCAGCACCTACGATGGGCTCTCCATAGCCTGGGCGGTGGCCGAGCACCTCCACGACGTCGTTCAGGCTCGAACGCTCTTCGCGACCCACTATCACGAGCTCACCGAGCTGTGCCGCGACAAGCCCGCCGCTGTGAATCGCCACGTGGCGGTGCGGGAGCATGAGGACGACATCGTCTTTCTCAGGAAGCTTCAACCCGGTGCGACCAACCGCAGCTACGGGGTGCAGGTGGCGCGGCTGGCGGGCCTCCCCAAGGTCGTCATCGCGCGGGCACGACGCGTTCTCGACGGTCTGGAGGCGCAGGCGCTACGTCACGGGGCCGGGTCCGCGGTGCAACACCTATTGTCCGCTCGGGCCCGGCGCGAGAACCAGCTGTCCCTGTTCGACGGAGCGGGAGCAGACCGCCCCGCGGACGGCGATGTACGCAAGCTGTTGGACGCACTGCGGGCCATTGAGTTGGACGAGGTGAGCCCGAGACGAGCCTTCGAGTTGCTTGGAGAGCTCCAGGATATGCTTCCCGACTCCCGGGATCCCTGATTGCATTGCGAATCGACCGGCGTGCGTCTTTTCCACGGTTCGGGCCTGGGGTAATCAGACCCGCGGATGGCCACCCGCAAGAAGAAGGCGTCGAGCGCGAAAAAGAAGACGTCGGCAATAAAGAGCGCTGCCTCGAGCACCCGCTCCGGCTCGCGCCCCACCACGGCGTCGAAGCGTAGGGCCAAGACTCAGCCGAGCAAGGTCGCGAAGAAGAAGACCTCGGCCGGGAAGAAGAAGGCGGCCACCACCAAGAAGCCTGCCTCGAGGAAGAAGGCGGTGGTCAAGAAGACCGCGACTCAGAAGAAGACCTCGCTCGTCGCGAAGAAAGCCTCGGCCTCGAAGAAGAAGACGTCTTCTAAGAAGACCGGCTCCAAAAAGAGGGCTTCGTCAAAGACGACGTTGGCTTCGAAGAAGAAGGTGTCGGCTTCGAAGAAGAAGGCGTCGTCAAAGACGAGGTTGGCTTCGAAGAAGAAGGTGTCTTCCAAGAAGACGGTCTCGAAGAAGAAGAAGGCGTCGTCGAAGACGACGTTGGCCTCGAAGAAGAAGGCGTCTACCAAGAAGACGGTCTCGAAGAAGAAGGCGTCGGTTTCGAGGAAGAAGGCGTCGTCAAAGACGACGTTGGCCTCGAGGAAGAAGGCGTCGGTTTCGAAGAAGAAGGCTTCGTCAAAGACGACGTTGGCCTCGAGGAAGAAGGCGTCGGTTTCGAGGAAGAAGGCGTCGGTTTCGAAGAAGAAGGCGTCG
>JBCBRU010000379.1:0-8591 GCA_039819565.1 Myxococcota bacterium
CCACCTCGCGGATCGCATCCGACTCTTTCTCGCTCTCCGATCGAGTGATCTGGACCTGGTCGACGTGCTGTTGGACCGGGATCCGCGCGCCCTCGAAGCTCGGGAGGCGTGGTCGGACGTCGAGGCCCTGGGGGTCGGCTTTCCCCTCGCGCACGGACAGACGCCGCTCGGATTGGCGGCCCAGAGGGGAGACGTGGCCCTCACCCGCCGGCTCATCGCCCGCGGGGCCGACCCGAACCGACCTTGCGGCTGCGCGGGGGGCGACACGCCCCTCATGGCCGCGGTGCTCCATGGGCGCCTCGGCGTGGCGCGCGTCCTCCTCGAAGCGGGCGCGGAGCCGAACCCCGTCCTGGCTTCGGGCTTCAGCCCTCTTCTCGTCGCCCACTACCGAGCTCAGGCGGCCCTCATCGAGCTTCTTCAGTCTCACGGCGCCCGCGCCTCTTCGGTTTCGGGTCGGGACGCGCCGGGCTGGGGCGCCGAGGGGGAGCGTTTTCGCGACCGTCTTCGCGCTCGAGGGGAGCTCGACGTCGCTTCCCGCGGAGACCGCATCCCCACCGGCATCCGCGCCGTGGACGGGCTCGCTCCGATCGAAACCGGAATGCTCGTGGCCGTACGCGGGGGGGCAGAGACCGGTCTCACCGTCTTGTGCGCCGAGGTGGCGCTGCGTCTGCAGGCTCTGGGGCTCCCGGTGACCTGGTGGAGCACGGCTCCGCAGCCCTGGTTTCGCGCGGAGCTGGAGACCATCGCGGCGGGGGCGGGTCTCGCCGCTGAGGTTGCGGTGGGCCCCCCGCTCTCGGAGCTGCGCCCTCAGGGACAGGCGCTCTTCGTGTTTACCCAGGAAGGGGGATGGTCCGAGGTGGAAGCTCAGCTGCATCGGCTCAAGAAGGAGGCGGCGCTGGTGATGGTCGTGGAACCTTGGATGGCCGTGACCGCAGGCCGGGCTCCCAACCTGCCGGAGCACCTTGCGGCTCCCTGGGACGCCCGGTGGGTCACGGACCCTGAGAGGGCTCAACGGGGCATCTATCCCGCTCTCTCCCGAACCTCGATGAGTCGCGCCCAAGGGTGGGGACGCAGAGCCGAGCTCGATGCCCTATCCGAGCTCGAGCTCGATGCCGTGTGCGCCCAGTGGTTTCACGGCTGGGTTCCTCACACCGGCCGCGTGGCCGAAGACTTCGAACCAGTGGACGCCTCGAGCTGATCCGGCGGGTCCGCGGCGGGCAGTTCGAGCTCGACGCGGGTGCCCCCCGTAGGCGCCGCCGCGAGACGCAGCTGGCCCCCGTGCCGGGCCACGATCTCGGACGCAACAGACAGACCCAGACCGGCTCGCCTCGGGCCCTTGGTGGTGAAGAAAGGCTCCAGCGCATGCGCCCGGACCTCGGTGCTCGCCTTGATCGTCGTTCTCAGGCAGCTTCGAGCCCGTGTTGGCGCGCGTGCGCTTCTTCATTCGGCACGCCCTTCGAGCCATGGGGCGCTCGCTTGGCCTCACCGCGCTCGCTGTGGTCACCATCGCCGTGTCCTTGGCGGTGCTCGCCACCTTCGCGCTCGTCGTGGACAACCTGCGCCGCATCGCGACCGAGCTCGGAGACCAGGTGGGGCTGAGCGCCTACCTCGACCCCAACGCGATCCCGGCGGGGCGAGCCCTCCGCGACGAAGTGGCCACGTGGGCAGAAGTGGATCGGGTCTGGGTGCTGACGAGCAGCGCCGCCCTCGAGGACTTTCGCGCTCAGCTCGGCGAAGACGCAGTGCTGCTCGAGGGCTTGCCGGCAGATGTTCTCCCTCCCTCGGTCGAGGTTCGCCTTCGGTCCCAAGCCTGGCCGGTAGAGCGGGTCGAGCTCCTGGCTCAGCGTCTCGCGGCCGCGGAGGGGGTCAGCGACGTTCGCTACGGTCAGGAGGACATCGAGCGCATCGCGGCGCTCCTCGGAGTGGTCCGGAGCGCGGCCTTCGTCCTCGGCCTGTCGCTCTCCTTCGCCACCGTTCTCGTCATCTACAACACCATCCGCCTCACCCTGTACGCCCGCCGAGATGAGATCGAGATCATGAGTTTGGTGGGGGCGACGGGCGGCTTCGTACGGGCGCCTTTCGTCCTCGAGGGCGCGATCCAGGGCCTCCTCGGGGGAGCTCTGGCCGCCGCCGTGGTCTTCGCCCTGGAAGAGGCGCTCCTCGTCGCCTTGGAGCGGGCGCTCACCTTTGCACGGGGGACCGGCGTGTCTTTACAGTTCGTGCCCCCGGAGTTCGGACTCACTCTCCTCCTCGCGGGGGCCCTCCTCGGCTTGGTGGGGAGCGCTCTCGCGGTCGGCAAGTTCCTGAAGCTATGACGCGGGCGCTGCTCCTCCTGGTTTTGACCCTGCTCGGGCAGCCGGACACGCCTCGCCGCGGCACCGAGGCGTGGCGGGCCATGAAGAAGCGCATCGCCTACGATCGCGTCCGGGCGAAGTATCTGAGGGACGAGGAGGCTTCGATTCTCAAGGGCCTTCAGCGCATCGAGAGCAACCTCGACCGCCGTCGAAAAGAGATGCAAAAACTCGAACGAGAGATCGCAGGTCTCGATGTCCGACTGGCATCGCTCGAAGACCAACGGCGCTTCTCCAAGGCCGCGCTGGCTGAGTTTCGGCGGCAAGCCGGGCAGCGGTCGGCGGCCATGATCCGGCTCCGACGCACGTCGATCGGGCGCATCGTGGACCGCATGCGCGACCCCGTCGAAGCCCAACAGCTTCGCGAGCGCTTTCGCTTCGTGCTTCGGCACGACGCGGGGCTCCTCAAAGGGGCACGGGTGGCGGATGCCGCGGTGGTCGAGGCCGAAGAGGGCCTGGCGGAGAAACGGGCTTCCCGCGCGGTGGCTCGAGCCAAGCTGGAGACGGAGATCGAGGAGGAGGCCCTCCTGGAGGAGGAGCGTAAGGCGCTCGCGGATGCCGTGCGGACGGAGCGGGTGGCGGCGGAGCGGCTCGTGAGAGAGCTGGTCTCCGCCAGTCGACGCCTCGAGGACGAAATGACCCGCATCCGCGGGGACGCGCCCGCCCCGGAGCCCGCTCGGGGAGGATTCCGGGCTCAGCGGGGACGGCTCCCTTGGCCGGCCGCCGGTCGGGTCGAAGTCACCTTTGGCAAGCGCGTAGATCCCGGCTCGGGCGTGGTCCTCGTATCCAACGGACTGGACCTGCGGGCTCCCCAGAGCGCCGAGGTACGTGCGGTCTACGAGGGCCGAGTGGTGTACGCCGGACCCTTTGAAGGGTTTGGTCGGATGGTCATCCTTTCTCACCCCGGGGGCTTCTTTAGCCTCTACGCGCATCTCGAGAGCTTTGCGGTGCGAGTCGGACACGACGTGGCGCAGTTTCAGCTCCTTGGGTTCGTGGGCGACACGGGGTCGACCAAGGGCGCGTATCTCTATTTCGAGCTGCGCAACGGACGGACTCCCGTCGATCCCCTGCGTTGGCTCGTCAATGACTGAGCGCCGGAGAGGGTTGTGATCCCCGAGCTTTCGGGCGATGCCTGGGCCGGATGAAAACGCGTCGGGTTCAACTCCTGATCGCGGTGGCGCTGCTGGGCCTGGCGGCGCTGGTCACGGGCGCTGCCTTCGTAGAACCCTACAGCCCCGAGTACGACGCCGAGTACGTGGGCAGTGCCGCCTGCGGAAAGTGCCATACGGGAAAGTACGAGCGCTGGAAGCACTCCCCTCACGCCAAGATGACGAGGCGACCGACGCCGGAGTCCGTGGTGGGGAACTTCCGGGACGGGCAATACATCTTGCCGAAAGAGGGCCGAAAGTCACCTCTCGACGAGGCCCCAGTGGCCCGAATGTATCGAGAGGGCGAGCGATACTTCATGGCCCTCCGTCACCCCCGCGAGACGCGATTCGTACCCTTCGAGATCGAATGGGTCATCGGCTTTCAGCACCGCCAGGTCTACCTCACCCGGGAGCCCGGGGGCGTCCTGCGTCGGATGCCCCTTCAGTGGTCCGTACCTCGCCAGGAGTACTTCTCGTACTGGAATCTCCAGGAGGGCTCGACGCCCACCCTCGAGGACCTCTGGTCCCAGATGGGGGTGAACAACTCGGCGTGGAACCTCTTCTGCGCCCGCTGCCACACCACGAACCTCGAAGTGCTGGCCAAGGATCCTCAGCATCGCACGGCCCAGACGGAGTTTCTCGAACCCGGGATCGCCTGCGAAGCCTGCCACGGTCCGGGGAGCCTCCACATCGAGTACTTCGGAACCAACTACGCCAATCGGGTGGCGAGCTTCTTGGGAGACCAGCTGGAAGGGGCTCGGGCGGCGTACATCGCCAGCGCCCCCAAGCTCGAGAAGGGTCAGTCCCTCAGCGTGTGCGGTCGATGCCACGGCACCGACATCCTGATGGCCACCACCGATATCTATCGTACCTATGAGCCGGGTTTCAGCCGCACCGGTCGAACGAACGATCTCTCTCGCTGGTTTCGCTCGACGCCGCTCACCCCGAACCGAAAGACCCCCACCGTCGAGGTGTGGGCGGACGGTCGGCCCCGGGGCATCGGCATGGTCTTTCGATCCCTGATCGAGTCCGCCTGCTACCAAAAGGGCGACGTACGCTGTCAGAGCTGTCACGACCCTCACGACAACCATGAGGCGACGGTGCCGGGGCTTCTGGAAGCCTCAGAGGCCAGCGACGCCTGGTGTCTCGGCTGTCACCAAGACCTCGGCGACCTCCAAGCCCACACTCATCATCCGCCGGAGAGCTCGGGGGCGCGCTGCTACGGCTGTCATCTTCCCAGAACCATCGAGAAGATTACGAATGGTGTTCCGGGTACCACCCGAACCCACGAGCTGAGCTCCATTCCCAAGCCCGAGAATACTGTCCGCTATGGCGAGGATGGCGCTCCGAACGCCTGCAATCTCTGTCACGAAGACCAAAGCCCAGAGTGGGCGCTAGAGAAGGTCCGAGCTTGGTATACGGCCCCGCGGAAACTCTGACGTACCCTGGAGGGCAGTTTCCGCCGGGCATCAGTTCCAGGTGTCCCTGGGCTTTCCGATGATGTCGAGGATCCGGAGGACTTCGTCGTTGGAGGGGCCCCCGGAGAAGGGGCCGTTCAGGACTCCGTTGACTCGGGGGTTCGTAGGCGTCGAGCCACGGGGAGCAGCGAGGCGCCGCACCCTCGCCTGTCGGTCCAGCTCGTCGAGTTGGCCCTGAAGGAAGGCATCCTCGTCTCGCCGCTCCTGATCGAGCTCAGCCCCGTGGGATGCGGAGGGTTCGGCGCCGGAGAGCTTCTTGAAGAGCTCCTGAAGGCCACTGAGGGTGGCGGAGATGGCGTAGTCCAATAGATGCTTCATATCTTATGTTCCTGGAGCTGCGACGCGAAGCCTCGACTTTGGGCAACCCTCGTGGCGTCGGCAGAGTCGTGGTGAACGTGGGCCGCTCGCCCGAAGGTGAAGCTGAGGCCCACGAGGATCTCGAAGTGGCTCTCGACCCCGTTGGCCTCGGGCATAGCCGGTGGGTCGATGGCGGGAGCGAGGATGTGTCGCCCGTCCAAACGCAGGGATAGAAGCTCAGTCAAATAGGCCTTCGCGCCGAGACCCCAATGAAACTCCGCGTCGAGGTCGTGACCGAGGGCATCGACCTCGGACGAAGCGAGGCCCAGGGCCCCGGCGCCCACGACCGCGAAGGGCGTGAAGCGTCCCGGGACCTGCAGGATGAAGTGGGCGCGGGTGTTGAAGCCCAGGGCTTCGCCGCCGCCGACGATCGAGAGGGGGAGGAGCGCTGCCTCGGCTTCTACCCCGATGAAACGGGTGAACTGGTAGCTCACCCTCAGGCCGAAGTCGGGAGAAGGGCGCTCGAAGCTTCGATGAACGAGGGTCGCATCGAGCATCTCGTGGCGCTCGGACGCTACGAACACCCCCGCGAAGGCTCCGACCTCCACGATGCCGGGCTCGGGCGCTCGCTGCCCCCGCGGAGGCGCCGTGTCGACCCCTTCCGCGGCCCTGAGCTCGGAGCTGCCGAAGACCAGGACCATCGAAGCGAGGAGGGGGGCCAGAGCGATCTTGGTCGGGGGCCGACAGGGCATGACCGGGCCCATGAGCAGCCCCCGTGCCAATCGGGATTCCGAGACGTCAGGGCGCCGACGGCCGGCTTCCCGGGCTCGCGACATGTCGCAGACGGGTCGCCGCCGTCGTTGCGACACCGGTGAAAACCCTTATATGCGTCGACCGAGCTGGGGACCCTGAGCTAGGTTCCTCGACGTGCCGGGCTCGCTGAACGACACCACCACCCATGCCCTCGAGCGGCCGGAAGAGGGGTGGGTGCCGGGGTCCGCCCGGCCTGCGCTGATCGTCGTTTCGGCGCCGGACCCGGAGCAACTCGGGGTGCGGGTGGGCCTCGACCCCGGCGCCCACGTGGTCGGTCGATCGGACCCGGCCTCGCTGCTCGTGCGGGACGAGGCCATGTCCCGCCGTCACTTCGCCCTGGAGATCGACGCGTCGGGGAGTGTCCGTATCCGCGACTTTGGCTCGCGCAACGGAACCTTCGTTAACGGAGAGCGGGTCGACGGCGCGCGCCCGCTGGAGGGCGGGGTGGTCCGGGCGGGCAAGACCCTCTTCGTCTGGGACACACCCGTGACCAAGGCGCGCCTCCCTCGCCTCGCCGACGGAGTGGGGGAGGCCATCGAAGAGGTCGTGGGGTGGAGCCTCGCGGCCCAAGCGCTTCGGGATTCGGTCGCAACCGTGGCCCGGCCCGGGGGAGCGGTGCTGGTGCTCGGCCCTACGGGCACCGGAAAGGAGGTCACGGCTCGAGCGATTCACGCCCATAGCGATCGGGACGGCCCCTTCGTCGCCGTCAACTGCGCGGCCATCCCCGACGCGCTCGCCGAGTCCGAACTGTTCGGGCACGTCCAGGGGGCCTTCACCGGAGCCACCACTCATCGCAGCGGCGCCTTTCGGGAGGCGGACGGCGGCACGCTCTTCCTCGATGAGGTGGGCGAGCTGTCTCCCGCCGTGCAGGCTAAGCTGCTGCGGGTGCTCGAGGACCGAAAGGTGCGGCCCCTCGGAGGCGATGCTCCGCCCCGCGAGGTCGACGTACGCGTCGTGGCTGCGACCTGCGCCAACCTCGATGAGGCTCAGGGCTTTCGGGTCGACCTGCGTGCGCGTCTCTCAGACTGGGTTCTTCATATCCCCCCTCTGAGCCAGCGGCGCGCGGATACCCTCGCCCTCGTGCGGCACTTTTGCCGGGCCGAGGGTCGAGAGGACGTAGATTGGCCTCTGGAGATGAAAGAGGCTCTACTCGCGTACGCCTGGCCGCTGAACGTTCGCGAGGTGCAACGCCTGGTACGCCGACTGCTCGCCCTCACTCCTCGGGGAGGAGTTGTAGAACCGGACGCTCTGCCCGAGCCCCTGCAGGAACTATTGCGAGACGGGGAGCCTCCTCCGGCGGCCCCCAAGACGTCGGAGCCTTCACCGAGCGCGGCGGAACTCTCCGCCGCCCTGCGAGAGGTCCAAGGGAACGTGCGACTCCTTTCGGATCAGAAGGGTTGGCACCGAAGCCAGATTTATCGTTGGCTCAAGCGCTTCGAGCTCGACCTGTCAGATTTTCGCTAGTTCACCGGACCCGATCGTCGCTCTAGACGCGGTCGCTCGCTCAACGAATCGACGGTCAGTTCTCCCTCCCACTACCCGATGAAGTCCCCGCGCGGTCCGGCGTCAGAGGGGCCGTGAGGGAGACACCATGAGACTCATCAGCTACGGAGCGCTTCTCGTCCTCGGGGCGGGCTGCGCTTCGACCACCTTCTCGGGCTACTCGTCGGGTACCGTCAAATATAGCGCCGTCAACTATCAATACACGGCGCAGCCCTTAGTGCGGGACACCGCCGGCCGAGGCTATCGCGTGGACGCACCCGCCGACCTGGGGGGAGCGGCCCGCATTGCGGTCCTCGACAGACGCGGCCTCGCCGGAGGAGGCACAGACTACGTGTTCGAAGTGCGGGGCGGGCGCATCCACCATGAACCGGGAGGCTTCGGGCTGGGCGGCAAGTACCAGCCGGCGCTGCTCTCGACGATGCCGATCACCATCACGGTGCGGGAGTCTTCGGGTCGAGCTCTCCTCGAACGACAGGTGCAGCATGAATCGGCCCTGACCATCCCCGGAGCAAAGACCTTCAGGACCCGCCAAGACGCGAAGGCGGCCATGTCTTCGGTCACGGAAGTCATGCGGGCTTCAGCCGACAAAAAGGTGCGCGCGAGCGCCGCCCAAACGGTGCGAAAGAACCTGCAGTTGATCGCGCAGACCATGCTCGAGCCCCGAGAGGTCAAGGTCACACTCCCCGCCGTCCGGAGCGCCGGCGGTCTCGATCTCGAGGTGCCCTACGGCCAGCTCGCCGACGCGAAGAGCCAGGATCAAGTCGTGCGGGCCCGGGAAGCCTACGCCCGACTGGGCGTCGACCACACCAAACAGGACGGCAGCGCTGACGTCGTAGCCAACTACGGGGTCATGTGCGGAACGGCCTCCGCTCAGGTTCTCGAAGGGGATCTCGGGGGCGCCTGGAGGAACGTACGCCTGGCCCACTCGTCCTTCCCCGAAGGCAAGGAGCATCGCCAGATTGCGCAGGTCATATTGCAGCAGCAGCGTGAAGCAGGCGTAG
>JBCBRU010000380.1:0-8579 GCA_039819565.1 Myxococcota bacterium
ACCTCACTCCACCTAGAGCATCCCGATAGATAACGGAGCGCTCCTCGTCATCCAGCCAGGTCCTCACCGTCGGGATAGCTTCGGCGCTCTCGACCGAGACCTCGTTGCGCTCTCCGAAGTCGGGGAGTACGGCGTCCGGATAGAGAATGAAGCTCTTCTGATCCTCGCGATAGAGGGCGCTCTTGTAGAGCGCTTCGAGGACGTCCGCGGCTTCGCTGGGCTCGAGGACCTGCGCATCGAGGGCGGCCACCTGACCCTCGAGCATCTCCGGCAGGTGGGAAATCGAGATCGTGTCCTCCCCGATCTCCATCCGGTTGTAGGCGTGCATGAGGCCATCCGGCCGTTGGTTGGCGCGGAAGCTTCGCTCCAGGACTCGCGTCGACTCCCCGATCAGTCGAATCAGGTCGCTCCGATGCAAGGGCGCTCGGTTGCGGCTCCAGCCCTCGTAGACCTCCCCACGGAACTCACCGTACGCCCCTCCCACCGCATCGAGGTACGTTCGGCGTGCGGAGTCATCGGCGGGGGCGTCCGGCACCCCCTCCAGAGCCTCCATGACGTGGGTGACCCAGGCGCGCAGGGGAAGACTGAGCTGAACCTCAGCCTCGCTTCGCGTGGCGAGCTTCTCCATGAAGCGCGACAGGCGAAGGGTCTGGGCCAGCGTCACCACCGAGAGCCCGAAGCCCGGGAGTGCGTTGTTTGCGTCGTTCCACTCCGGACGTTGGGTGTTCATCCACACTCCACCTTCGAGCACGAGGTTCGAGAGCTTCGTGGCGAGGGTGACGAGAAGCTTCTCCCATAGCGACACCATCACCACCCCTTCGTCGTCCGAGACGAGTAGACCGTCCGACCCGACGGCCTCCGAGCGGTTCACCGCGGCCGCATGGCGGGCTTCGTCGAAGGTAATGGTGTCCCGAGGATCTTCGAGGAGCTGAGCGTAAGGCGAAAGCCGGTATGGAACATCCGCGAAGGCGAAGCGCCTCGAATCGAGGAGCTCGTCGAGACCTTCGGGATCCCACCCCTGGAGCTGCTCCAGAAGGCGGAGAAAATAGATGACCTGGTGGTCTCCCCAGTAGCCGATGTTCGACCATGGATCCTCTGGATCCGGGACCTCCCAGTCGATCCCATCCCAGGCGATCCGGTAGGGGTTGTATCCATCCACGGTGGTGGCGCTGGCAAACTTGGATACGAAGGATTGAAGATAGTCAGGGTTCGCGATCGCGGTCGCCTCCCAGTTCTGGAAGATATCTCGCCAGTTGCCCTCGTAGCTGAGGCGGCGACGCCCATCTTCGTCCCGCGTGTGTATCGAGAAGCGATTCCACGGACGGCTCGGATCACCGTGGCGCCGGCCAAAGGCCAAAGGCAGAACTTCGTCAACGAGCCGGGCTAGCTGGGGGTCACCGCGGTGGGCGGCAGCCTCTCGAAGCTGCTGAATCGACAGCTCCTCGGGAAGACCTCGAACCCAATCCCGGTGAGCGTCGAGGACCGGCCGGTTCCTGTGGCTCAGAACCAGCTCGACCTCTCGGCGCGGCACCCGTCCGTCATCCACGAGCACCCCACCCCGAAGCCCGTTGAAGATAGTGTTGGCGAGGTGATTGGCGTCGACCCGACCGTCACCGGTGCGCTGGTAGCCATCGATGGTCAGCGCGAGCTCCGCCATCTGTCGTCGGGTTTCGTTGAGGTCTGCGTCGAGGGCTGGGCTGGGATCTGCCAAGAGAACCCTGGACAGCTTAGAGAACTCGAGATGGTCGAGATCGGCATCGAGTACCATCCTCCACCGGGCAGGTTCGCCGGGCTTGACCGACAGGCGCGAGCGAACCAAGTAGGCGCCCTTTTCACCCCGGGCGTGGGTCGCTGGAGCCTCGAGACGGTCCCGCATGAAGGCTTCGACGGCGGTCGGGACGAGGTGGGTCTCGCCCGGCAACCCCTCTCGCCAGACCACGTTCGCCCGCAGCGCCTCCGCGGGCTCTACACGGTCCGTGAGAAGCGAGGAGAGGCTATAGACGCCGGCGTGGCATAGATCCGACCGCAGCTCGGTGTGGCGATAAGCGTCGATCAGATAGCTCGCCCGCTGCTGACTCGTCAGGTCGACCTGCGCGGGGAGCACATCGAGGAGACCGTCGAGCACCTCGACTTCGATCTCGCGGTCGGAAGTCGTCTCGAGGGTCACGTCTCGAACCCAACCAAAACGTTCGCTGGCCTCCCACGTCTGGGTGAGACGCAACCCCAGCGAGGGATGATCCTCGATGAACGCGACGCGATCCATGAGCGGGGTCTTGGCCACTCGGCGGGTCCCCTCGGAGGCAGCGTCCGAGTAGGGACCGAAGGGCCGCCACTGAACCCCTTGGGCCTTTACGATCGTGACGGGCCCTCCGAGACCGGGCCGCTCATGCAGCCGGTCCGCAGTCTCGTAGGGGAACAGCGCGCGGGTGGCGTCTCCGCGGCCGGCGGTGAGCCCCCCGCTCGAGGAGACGAACATCCAAAGGTCCGTCGCGCTCAGCACGCTCATCAAGAAGGGCCGCATTTCAGCCAAACGCTCGATGAGGAGATGAGCTCGTCCGTCGATCTCGATCTCGCCGAGCCCCCGCTCGACCTGTTGGTTGTTCGCGTTCATGGGTCCCCTGACATCACTGAATGTAGACGTCGTCGATGAGGAAGTTCTCCCCGCTCGCGCCGCCCCCGCCCGAGAACGAGAACGGACTGCGGACCGACGCCGGGTTCCACCCCAGCTGCTCCAGGTCCGAGAAGGGTATGGTGAGACTATGCCACTCCCCGTCATTGGCGTATCCGTAGCTGCTGGCGTTGACCGTGAACGTTTGACTCTGATCGTTCATCCCGTCGGCAGGTCGGTCCGGACCCGAGGCCACGCTAATGCTCAGCTCGGCAAAGGCTGGGTCGCTCGACTTGAGGCTGAGGTTGAGGGTCGAGTACTGCGAGATGTCGCGTGCGACGTACCAGAACACCCCGCCTCCGATGAACCCCGTGCCTGCGTGGATGATGCGGTCGGAGACCGAACCCTCCACGCGGTCGCTCGCGGTTTCCGTGGTGAACGTGAGCTGACCGGTGCCGTCGTTGGCGGTGTCAAAGATGAAGAAGAAGGAGGTCACGCCGTCGATGACGACCTGCTCCGTGAACTCACCTTCGTAGCTTCCCCCGAAGGACAGCCGTGGAACCCCGGGCATGAACGGAGTCGGTCCCAGGAGAAAGGGCGGGGGCTCGTTCCGTGCCCGAAGGTCCACGTGAGACGAGTAGTCCGCGGTGCCAGGATCTTCCCGGCACCCGGCCACCGCGAGAGCCGCGAGGAGAGCAAAGCCCAGCTGCTTCATGACCCCTCCTCGTCGTCCGGCAACACCAAGCTGTTCGAGCCCCGGACAGCCTGGGGTCCGCTCGGTGAGTCGACCAGCACCCAGTCCCCCGCCGGCGCCGCCCCGAGACCCACGATGCCCTGATAAGCCGGCGTCGCGAGCCGATTCGCCACCGTGCCTCGAGCGTCAAAAGTCACCGAATCAGGGAAGTGATCCAGCACCGACTGATAGCCGCGAATCGCCATCGACCGCACCACTGAGAGTTGCTCCTCCGGCACCTCCTGGGTCTGAAAGATCTGATCCAGCAACAGCGCTGTATAGAACTGATGCTCGCCGTTGGGCTGCGTGGCCAATAGAGTGGCCCATGCGTAGAAGGCCCCCGCGTTCCCTCCCAGCGCGAGTAGCTCCCACTTCGTCTCGGCGCCCACGCCCGTGTAGGCGAAGGGATTGTTGGGGTCCGCGAGAACATCTTGGTTCGGGAATATGCCCATGTCCGGTGAAAAGAGCTGAAACTCAATTCCCGTGACCTGGTTCCCGAATCGAAACTCGGCCGGCTCGATAGTACAGGCGCTGCCCGCGGCCAAGAGAGCCACCGTCAGCCCAAAGCGAAGGTCAAAGCGTGATGTGCACATAGGTCCTCAGCTCCCACTCGTTTCCGAGACGATCCGGATCGAGCGGATCCGGAAGGTATCGCGGAGAGAATTGGTCAAGAGTTCTGAACGTGAAGGCCGCTCCGAAGCGGGTGAAGGCGCGAACGAACCACTCGGGGGTGTTCAGGGCATAAGAGATGTCGCCGCGCACTTGCAGGGGGAAGGTCAGGTTGAAGTCCCGCTGGAAATCGTAGGGACCCCAGTCGTTGACTTTCACGAAGCCCTCGAGGTTGAGGTGCTTGTAGATCAAGCGAACGTCACCCCCGCCGCGGGTGACGAGGCGCTCGTCGTCGCCGGTCGTCTGCACGATGCCGCCGTACCCGTTGACAACGATGTGAACCTCCTTGCTCGGGTTCATGATCGCACGCCCCTTGACCTCCCAGAGGTCTCGAGCGGGCGGCGCTCCGGGGAAGGCGAACAAGAAACCGCCCTCCTCGGGGCTCGAAACCCCCACGCCGGCGTCCTGTGAAGTGGGGAGGATGCGGTAGACGAAGTTGAGGAAGGCCGCGAAGCTCGCGTCCTCACGTCGAACGGCGTCCCAAGCCCACTGCCACGTCGCAGGCGTGGGGTCGTACTCGAGCACGAGCTCGAATCCGATGGTCTCGCGATTCTCCCGCACCCAGAACGGATCCGTGAGGAGCGATCTCGGTCGGACCCCGCCAAAAAACGACCCCGTGCTTCGATCGAAGAGGTCTTCGATGAGCGGATTGGGGCCCACCAGCGGCTTCATGAACATGAAGTTGGGCGCGATCTTGAAGTCACCGAAGGCGAATGCGCCGCCGCCAATGACGTTATAGTTGTTGCCCTTGCCGGTCTCTCGAAGGGTGAAGTTCGAGAAGGTGATGGTCTGGTCATAGCCACCATCCGCGACGAGTCCGCGGTATCCGCCCTGCACATAGAGATGGATGCCCTTGTGGATGTAGGTAATCTTGGCGCGAGCCCCGAGGGTATCGATCCAGTCGATCCGATCGTCGAGGATGTCATACCCGCTCCCGAGGTAGCCCGGCCCGTCCACCGGATCCGCGATGGTGAAGATACGGTCGAGGCGGTCCGTACCCGCCATAATACCCCCCACCTCGAATTTGAATTCCCCGAAGGCCCTCGACAGGTAGATAGAGGTCTTACGGGTCCGAGGGAGCGGAATGACCGAACTGGTGGGAGCATTGGGGCGCTGGGCGATATCCTCCTGGTGCATCAAAGAGAACTCCCATCGCCCCATCTCGCGGTAGTACTTCGCGATGACGCTTGGATTGGCGCCCCAGTAGATCTCGGGGCCGGCCGCGACCTTCAGTCCGCTGAGCGCCTTCTTTCCCGTGAAGACGAAGCCGCTGGGCGCGTCGGCGTTGAACATGTCGATGGCGGGCTGATAGTTCGCCTCTGGGTAGATGCCGAAAAAATCCCCTTCATAGGCCCAGTGGAAATGGCCGCTTCGATAAAAGCCCTCGAGGTTGAACCAATCGTCGTCCCACTCGAACGTAGCCTGGTAAACCTTGATGCGTTCGGCGTCGCCGAAGACGACCTCCTCGCCCTCGGGCCCGAGCACCGTGACGGGGAGAGCCCGGTCCTCGAAATAGATCTCGTTGATCGGGTTGGCGGCGACGTTACCTAGGATGTTGAGGCTGATCTCGCCCTTGACCCGGCTCGTGGGCTGCAGCCCCATGCCGATGTAGAAGGACTGGAGACTGTCGAATCTCTCCTCCGCTCGTTCGGGCTCGTCAAGGTGCTCTCCGCCGGTGGTGAAGGTCTCGAGTTGGGAGGTGAGGCTCAGCGTCCGCACCATCTCGAGACCTTTGACCCTCTCGGGGAGTGAGGACAGCTGGTAGGTGCTGTCGAAGCGGTCGGCTCTCAGATTCCCCCAGTGGCGGCGGATGGACTCCAGCGTAGTCGAGGCCGCGTAGGGGTCCTGTTTATAGCCTTCCTGCAGGATGTAGTACGCCGCGCGAGGGAAGATTCGGTAGAAGCCGTCCGGGTCAGGAAGCCCCTTCGCAGCGATGCCGAACCATTCCTCGTTCATGTTGTTCAAGCCTTCCGCCCAGTCGAACGGGTAAGCCTGATTCGACCAGCTCGCGGTCTCGTCGTGCACGTCCAGGTTCTCGGTCTGACGGTACTTCCACCAGCCGTCCGTCCACTGAAACGTCATGCCGCCGATCGCGTTTTCGGCCCGGCCCTTGGCGTGGCTGTGCTCGTAGATCTCCTGCCACAGGGCACGCACGTACTCGGCCTGCGCCAGATGGTCCTCCCGGAGTTCTCGCGCGTTGTAGGCGTCGGAGCCGAACTCCGTGTACACGAAGGGGATGTCCAGCTTCTCGCTCACCTCGTCGAACAGGTCCCGAGAAGAGATGCCTCGGTAGACGTTGGACCCCATGATGTCGAGGTTGGGACAGTGCTCGGCGATGAGATTGATGAAGCCGAGGTCTCCATTGGCGATGGCCACGGGGTGGCGGTCGTCGCGAGCGTGGATTTCGTCGATGATCTCGCCGAAGAGCGAGTAGAGGAAGACCGCCCGGGCGTCCGCCTGGTTCATCTGGGGCAGATCCTCGATCTCGGCAGAGGCCCAGTAGAGTCCGTAGTTGTTCTCGTTACCGAGCAGCCACATGAGGAGGCCGGGGGTATCCTTGTAGTCCTCGACGAGGGTGGAGATCTCCTCCGTCAGCACCTCTCGGGTGCGGGCGTCCGCGTAGTTCGTGGGGACGACGTAGCTCCCGTCGATATTATGACCATAGCGCCCCATGGGATGGTTGAGGATGGTCCAGATGCCGTGCTCCTCGTACATGTAGGTGATCCACTTCTTCGGAATCCCTACGTAAACGCGAACGGAGTTGCCTCCCATTTCGCGCATCAGCCCCATTTCGTAGTCGAGGGCCTTCTTGATGAACGCATCCGGCTGATCCCAGAAGTTGTACGAATAGTTCGTACCTACCGGGAAGTAGTCCCAGTTCATTCCGAGCACCATGAAGGGCTCGCCGTCGACCATGAGACGCCACCCATCGGCGTCCTTGACCGTCTTGACCGTGGCCGGTCCCGATTTGGGGGCCGAGCGACCTCGAACCCGTGGGGTCGAAGATGCGGCCGGCCCCGGCGAGGCCACGGGGACGGACTCAGCCGGGGCGTCCGCGGCCGCGGTGGCGGTGCCGATCTGGGCCCGAGCCGGGAACGAGACCCCAATGAGCCCCAACATCAGGGCTAAAGTAGAGGGCTTCATGAAGCGTCCTTTCGAGCCTCGGCGAGCAAATCTCGATACCAGAGGCCACTGTCCTTGATAGTTTCCTGGGTTTCGTAGGTGACATACCGGTTCGGGGGGACATCGGTAGTGTCGAACCCGCAGCGTAACGCGAGCAAGTTCGTCGGTTCTGGGCTCCTCAGGACAGGTAGCCCGAACTTGGAGATTGTAAAGGCGTGGGCGCGCTCCTTCGCGGCGGCATGGGCGGTCTGCGCACCTCTCGGAGAAACGGAGGTTTCGCTCAGGCCGCCACGAAGGGTGCCCGAGCTTCCGTGCAGGATGCCCGAGATCGTTGGACCCCTCGCCACGCCCCCACGTCGGGCGGGGAACTTGGATGTTTCCATGTCCTGCCAGCACGGACCGAAGGGCGCACGAACATCCTCGAGCGCCTCCAACGATCCGAACTTTGTTCCTCCCTCGAACGAAGGTATGAAGGTCTGTGACCTACGTCAAGAGGGGGCTCGGTCTAGATGGTCGAAATTACTTGACGCAGTGCACAACAGGGGATCCCAGGTTCTTGACACAAGCGCTAGAAACTCCTACTTTGTCGCCGTGCCGAACAAAGGCACAGCTGTGCTCCACCAAGAGCCTCCAAGAAAGCGACCCGGCGGGCCGACGTCTCGCCTCGGTCAGCCCCCCCGGCTGACTCCTCGAACATGGCTGCTTAGACTGGTTTGGGAATATAGGGAGATCTCCCGGGCGGACATTGCCCGAAGGACGGGGCTCAGCCGCTCGACGGTCTCGACGGTCATGTCCGAGCTCCTCGATTCCGGCATCGTTGAAGAGACGCGCCAGGGCTCCTCGAACGGGGGGCGTCGTCCCATCATGGTGGGTTTCCGAGACAACGCGCGCACCGTGCTGGGGGTGGACGTCGGCGCAAGCCACATCGACGCCGTCTTGACGAACCTACGGGGTGAGATTCTGGAGCGAGGCAGCCGCGTCATGCCGACGCGCGACGCCCCCGAGGCCACCCTCGACGCGATCACCACGATGGCTCGCCAGCTGATCAAGGCGAGCCCCGCTCCATGCCTCGGAGTGGGGGTCGGTCTGCCCTCGCCTGTTCACCCCTCATCGGGGCGGGTGCCCAGAGAGGTCCTCCCCCGATGGAGCGAGGTCGACGTCGCCCAGGCCCTCTTCGAACGCATCGACCGCCCCGTGCGGATCGACAACGACGCGAACCTCGGTGCCCTCGCCGAGCTTTGGTGGGGAGCCGGTCGTGGGGGCGACGACCTCGTCTTCGTCAAAGTAGCGACGGGGATTGGGGCTGGCTTGATCGTCAATGGCCGAATTGTCAGGGGCGCCCACGGCTTTGCGGGAGAGGTCGGCCATCTATCGAGCGACCCGAACGGTCCGCCGTGCATATGCGGAGTCAACGGCTGCCTCAACGTCATCATGGGCACCGAGGCC
>JBCBRU010000381.1:0-8560 GCA_039819565.1 Myxococcota bacterium
GCGACTACGTGGTGCTCCACTGTTTCCAGGAGTGGCCCGGCGACAAGGACTACGCGGGGATGGACATCTTTCGCTTCGACGCAGACGGCAAGATCGTGGAGCACTGGGACGTCCTCCAGGTCACGCCGGACCGCAGCCGTAACGACAACGGCATGTTCTGAGCCGCCTCGTCACGCTTCGCTACCCTCCTTCAGTGTCGATCGGACCACCAAAGACCGTGCTTCGGTGGTGGCGAGCGATCGTTTCTTGCTGCTCACCGGCCCTTGGCCGACCTCATCGGGGCAGCGACCCTGATCCTCGCTATCCAGTGCATCGAGTAGGTCGGGGCTCGGAATCGGCTGCCCTCCACGCGTGCGAACGGGTTGACAGCGGAACCGGGCCGGTTCGAGGTGAACCCAACAATGCGGCCCACTCTTCGCGAAGTCGCGCACGCAGCCCGTGTCTCGATCAAGACGGTCTCGCGGGTGCTCAACGAAGAACCCCACGTCAGCGAGGAGAAACGCCGCAAGGTGTTCGAAGCCGTCGAGAGGCTCGGGTTTCGCCCCAACGTTCAGGCTCGACGTCTCAAACAGAACCTCGATCGTTCGTATCTCATTGGCCTTCTCTACGATAACCCCACCGCGCACTACGTCAGTAAGCTGCTGGTCGGTACGCTCGAGCGATGTGACGAGGCTGGCTACCGGCTCGTCGTGGAGTGTGTGCCGTCGGAGCGGGAAGGTCACGAGGCCAAGCCGTCCGCCGCTTTCCTCGCCCGGGACGACTTGGATGGCGTCATCCTCACGCCACCGCTCAGCGACGACCTCGAGCTCGTGGCTGCGCTCGAGGCACGAGACCAAACTATCATCCGAATCACCCCCTTCCTCGAGCGTGAGCGGACGCCTTCGGTGTACATGCACGACTTCGAGGCGGCCCGCCGCGTCACTGAACACCTGCTGGACCTCGGTCATCGTCGCATCGCCCACATCACCGGCCCCGCCAACCACGGCTCCTCAGAGGAGCGGCGGGAGGGTTTTTTGGCGGCGACGCGAGCGGCGGGACTCCGGGAGGGTGAAGTCACGGTCGTGACCGGAGACTACACCTTCGCGGGCGGGAGGTCGGGTGCACAGCAGCTCCTCGCCAACCACGAGATCCGCCCGACCGCGATCTTCGCTGCCAACGATGAGATGGCCATCGCCACCCTCTTCGCGGCACAGACCTTCAGCCTTCGCGTGCCGGAGGATCTGTCCGTGGCGGGCTTCGACGATCTGCCTTTTGCCAGCTTGATCGAGCCCCACCTGACCACGATCCGGCAGCCTCTGCACGAGCTCGCCGAGGCCGCGGCAGGCCTGCTCATCAGCCTCAAGGAGGACGGTGGGCCCGCCCTCGGAACCCCGCCCTCCATCGAGGTTCCATTCGAATTCGTTCATCGAGCCTCGACTCGGGCCTTTCTCGGTGAAGAGAAAGGTGCTGAAAACACCCGAACGTCTTGACAGCAATTCAGAAGCGTGTCCTTCCTCCCTTCGGAGCATGACAACGTTGTCAAATGACAACGTTGTCAGAGGGGGAGGCCCAAGCGGCCTCATCACGCAGGAAGAAAGGGCCGTCCTGATGGGCATCCAGCTGAATTCGAAACCTTACCGAGCATCGCCAATCGCCGTGGCTTTCGCCGTGAGCCTGTTCGCTCCGGCGGTCCAGGGCCAAGACACTGAACCCAGCGAGACGGAGTTCTCGTCAACCTCCACGTCCGGGGGTTCTGCCGAGGAGGAAGCTCGTGCTCTACCCGAGGTCGAGCGTCTTCCGGAGGTCCAAGAGCTTCCGGAGGTCGACATGCCTCCATCCGTCGCCGACGACGAAGAAGAAGCAGAAGAAGACGAGACCTTCGTCGAAGAGGTCGTGGTCGTCGGGAATGTACCGCGGCGGCTGCTCGAAGCCACGAACCCTTTCACCCGTATCTCCGACGTCACGCTAGAGCAGCAGTCGCCGCGCTCCCTGGCCGATGCTTTGATCAACGTCCCCTCGCTGCAGATCGATCCCTCCTTCGGGTCATCGAACAATCAGTTCAGGTTCCGGGGCATCGGAGCTGGCGGCACCCAATTTCTAGAGCTGGAGGAGGACGGCATCCCAATCCAGCGAGACGCGCCGGACTTCTTCTACCGGCTCTCGAACGCGATCGAGGAAGTCGACGTGACGCGAGGCGGCGTCTCTCCCATCTACAGGACCAGCGCCGTGGGGGCGATCATCAACTTCAAATACAAGGATGGATCCCGCGATCAGCACGAAGCGGACGTCTATTTCCAGGTCTCGGACTTCGGTCAGCGTCGAGCCGAGCTGTTCTTAGGCGGCCCCATCACGGACGACACGACCTACTCCCTCTCAGGATGGTACAGCGAGGATACCGGAATCCGACCCGTCGACTTCAACGCCAACCAGGGCTTCAACCTTCGGGCATCGATCAAGCACTTCTTCGAGGACGAAAGCGGACATATCAAGGTCAGCGGGCGCGTCTTCAACGAGTCGAACCTCATCTACTTCGTAGGCAACCCTTACGTAGGAAATACCGACGATCCCCAGCCCTTCCCGGGAGGTCCGGATGGGACCGAAACCATGCTCTCCCGCGAGATTCTGCAGCTCACGAGCCAATCGGGACCTGGCCAGGAAGCCTTCGTCGACAACTCCAGAGGGGAAGAGACCAATATCGCCTACGTCGGGGGAGAGTTCGAGAAGTCGTGGGAGAATGGCTTCAAGATTCTCGCCCGCAATCGGTACACGCGCTCTCGCAGTCGATTCGCCGGCCAGTTCGCGTCGGGCTTTGCAGCGGGAGGAGCGGACTTTCAGAATGGATCTCAGCTCGTCGGCAACCTCCTCGGAGCAGGCTTCCCCAGCGCCGGCGGGACCGGGATCTATCAGCAAGCCCTACCGGCCGGCTTCAATCCGACCTCCTATCGTCTCGTCAATCGCTCCGGCGATGTCCTGGACTCCGGTACGGTGGCGGTCGTCGACGCCAACGGCGACGGCATCATCGACGCTGGCGAGGCCACCGCGAACTCCACCCTCGGGACGCTCGCGAACGGCAACGGCATCTTCACGCCCCTCGCCACCTTCACTCAGTACAACCCCTTCGACTCCTTCCAACAGGACATCGAACTGAGCTTCGAGTTCTTCACCGACTCGTTCATGGGAAACCAGCTGGCTCGCCACCGGGTGGCCGCGGGCTACTACTTCTATGACGTCAACGCCAGCCAGGATGGCATCGTCACCATCTTCCTCACGGACCTCCAGGAGCAAGCTCAGCTGGTCGATGTCGAACTCTCCGACGGAAGCACCAGCGTCTCGCTCACGGACAACGGCGTGCTCGCGCACAACATCTTTCCCGGGGGCTTTCGCATCAACGACAGGATCGATTCGGGATACTTGGTCTGGGACAGCGACTTTGGTGCTCTGAAGTTCGACGCAGGCGTGCGCGTGGACGCCTTTCGGAGTGAGCAAGCCTTCTTCGGCAATCGGAGCGCGTATGGTTCGGACTCGAATCAGATCCCGGTCCCCGCCTCGGGGACGCTCTCCCCAGCGACTCTTGCCATCCAGAATCGAACCGGCCCCAACAGCCCCAACCCTAGCGAGCCCGAAACAGATCAGGTCTTTCCTACGGTGACGGCTGGCCTCAACTACCTTCTGCTCCCTGAGCTCGGAGCCTATGCCCGCTTCACTAGCGGGGGTCTTCCCTTCTCGACGCAGGTGTCTCGGGTCAATCAGGTCGAGGCCGGCGCTCGATACTTCAATGGCCCCTTCGCCGTCGCCGCCAACTTCTTCTGGGTCAACCAGGAGAGCGACCAGCTCACATTCTCCTGCCAGGACGCCGGTGGAAACCTGGTCAACTGCATCGCCTCCCGCGACAATCGAGTGTTCGGCGTCGAACTCGAGAGCACGCTCCGCTTGTTCAAGGCGATAAACGCGAGCCTCAATTTCACGTATCAACAACCCACGCTCACCGTGACCGGGGTCGTCTTCGAGCAGGACAACAGTCCCGTCCCCGACGCTGCGGACCCCTTCGACGGCAATCGAATCCCCCAGCAGCCCGAGCTCCTCGGGACATTCAACCTCAGCTACAATTTCCGCTTGTTCGGAGTGGGCGGGGCTATCACCGGCACCGCGCGGTACGTGGGTGAGCGATTCGTCAACAACGAGAATACGAACCGTTTGACCGACTACATCACCCTCAATGCCGGCATCGTCCTCGACGTACCTGGGGGTTGGTACCTCCGTGCCCACGGGCAAAACCTCACCAACGAGACGGCCTTACAGGACGCATTTGGCGGGGTAGGAGGCTTCGGAACGTTCAGCGGAAGCCTCTCGGATGGGTTCTATGGCCGACCTCTCTTCGGGCGAAACTTCATCCTCGGCCTGGGAAAGTCTTTCTGAGGCAGCCGAGAGATTCATCATGGGGCGATGCTTCATGGTAAGCGTGAGTGGGTTCTTCCCTGAGCGAGAGCTATGACCATGAAGCATCGTAACGACCACCTCTTGAGGCAGCACGACATGGAGGGCGAGGGTATACCGGAAGCGCATACCCGCGGACTCGACCTCGAGTATCGAGCTCCGGACCTCACTCCGGACCAGGTCGCAGAACTTCCTCGTCCCATCCTCGATGGTCGCCCGGAGTGGCTCGAGCTCTATTGGCGAACGTGGGCCATCGCTTTCGACCGTGTCCGTGTGCCCGATCCCTCGACCGGATTTCAACCGTTCTGCGACGCAGCCTTTAGCGAGCACATCTTTCAGTGGGACACGTGTTTCCTGATGGGATTTGCTCGATTCGCGAGCCACGCGCTCCCGGTCGAGGGCACTTTCGACAACTTCTACGCCAAGCAGCACGCGGACGGCTTCATATGTCGCGAGATTAGCTCCCTGACCGGAGATGACTTCTGGTCCAAGGAGCACCCGAGCGCGATCAACCCCCCACTCTTCGCAGACGGGGAATGGGGGCTGTACCACCTCACGGGGGACGTCTCGCGCATCCGTCGCGTGTTTCCTCTGCTCTGCCGATATGACGACTGGCTACGTAGGCACCGACGCCATGGCGACGGGGTCGGCTACTGGACCACGTCCCTCGCCTCCGGAATGGACAATACCCCTCGGGCCTTTCTGGCGGGAGGAGACGACGCCAACCGAGACTATGGCCACTCCTGGATGTGTCTGGCTGCGCAGCAGGCGCTGAGCGCTCAAAAGCTCGAGAAGATGGCCGCACTCCTCGGCTACCGCGAGAGATCGATAGCTCTCGCCGAGGAGAGGCGACGGATCGTAGAGTATCTCGACCAGCACTGCTGGAACGACGAGCTCGGCTTCTATGTCGACCGAGATCAGGAGGGAGACCCGACGGATGTCCTCACTCCCGCCAGCCTCTGGGCCATTCTCTCGGGAGCCGGGAACGAAGAGCGCTGGTCCCGGACCTTCGAGATTCTGAGGAGCCCAGAGCATTTTTGGCGACCTCACGCTCTCCCGAGCGTGTCCGCCGCCCACCCCACCTACTTCGGACGGGGCAACTACTGGCAAGGCTCAGTCTGGCCTCCCATGGTCGTCCTCGCCCTGCGTGCCGCACGAGCGGTGGGTCGGGAGGGCTACGCGATTGCGCTCGCTATGAACCATTTGGACAACCTACATCGAGTCTACACCCAGACCGGAACGCTCTGGGAGAACTATGCCTCCGAGACGGCCAGCAAGGGCAACATCTCGCGTCCGGAGTTCGTCGGTTGGACCGGATGTGGCCCCATCGAGGCTCTGATAGAAGTCATCATTGGCCTCCGTCCCACGGCAAAGGGCGAGCTGACCTGGGTCTCGCACCGCGAAGACCGGCACGGGGTCGAGAATCTCAGGGTCCAGGGAAAAGTGGCGTCCCTGGCTTTGGACCCGACGCGCTCGCGTCTCGAGTACGACGTCTCGTCGGACATCGCCGTGGAGCTCCGACGCGGTGACACCGTCCGCACCTTTCTTCTTCCAGCGGGCGCGGGGGAGCTCGAAGTCGAATGCTAGGTTGGAGGCGGAGCCTGCTGGCGTCGGCCACGGCGCTGGCGTTGGCGGCGGCGTGCAGCCGGTCGACCTCGACCCCCAGACTGCGGATGACCGGCTGGGTATCGAGCCCTGCCGAAGACGAGATGGTTCGCTCCCTCGTCGAGAGATTCGAGGCGAAGCACCCCGATCTCCTTGTGAGCTACGACCCGATCCAAGCCAACTACATGGAGAAGGTCCAGCTCATGCTGGGGACCGGCACTGCGCCCGACGTTTTCATGCTCGACGCCTTCTGGGCACCGACCCTCATCGAGTACGACGTCCTGCTCCCTCTCGAGAGCTACTTCTCCGCCACGTCCGACGTGGACGACTTCGAGCCGAGGCTGGTGGGCGCGTTTCAGTCGGAGGGTCGGACTTTCGGCTTGCCGAAAGATCACTCTCCTCTCGTCCTCTTCTACAACCCCGCAATGTTTCGTGAGGTGGGCCTGGAGGGGCCACCTCGGACCTGGGGCGAGCTCCGGAGAGCGGCGCAGCGGCTGTCCCGAGACATCGGCGGCGACGGGCGCATCGACACTGTGGGCTTCGGCCTCGTCGATGGGCTCGAGTATGTACTCCCCTTCGTCTGGCAGGGCGGAGGACGCCTCATCGATCGTCAAGGGCGCATCGACACCAGCTCCTACGGCCTCCGGAAGGCGCTGTCGTTCTTGCAGGAACTGCGTCGAGAGGGATGGGCCAAGCTCCCCTCTGAGGTTGGAGCGGCTTGGAACATGGACGGCTTCGGTCGAGGTCGAGTGGCCATGACCTTCTCGGGTCTTTGGGCCATCAACTTTCTAGCTACCACGTTCCCGGACATCCCCTATGCAACCGCACCCCTTCCCCGGGCGGAAAGAGCCGATACCATCTCGTATGTCGTCGGATACGTCGCCCCGAAGGCGACGGAGCATCCGGAGGCGGCAGCTCGGCTCCTCACCTTCCTCACCAGCCGCGAAGTGCAGGCGAGCTGGGCGCGGGAGGGCATCGGCTTGCCGTCTCGGAGATCTGTGACAGAGGAGCTGGAGCTCATCGATGATCCGGTCCGCTCCGTGTTCGTGAGGAGTTCGTCCGTGGCTCGAACCTGGCAGCTGGGGTCCCACGCGCGCGCCGTCGACGAGACCCAGACTACCCTCCAAGCCATCTTCATCGCGAATGAGGACATTCCGGAAGCCCTCGAACGGCTGAAGCTCCGAGACGAACGACAGCGTACGCGAAGAGGACGCCGACCATGAAGAAGATCTCGGCCCGGCAGGAGGCCCTGGTCGCCTACGCCTTCTTGGCGCCCGCGCTGGGTCTGACATCCGTGTTCGTCTTTGCCCCGATCCTATCGTCCCTTCCTCTCGCCTTCTTTGATTGGAGTCTGCTCGGCGAAGGGCCCGTGTTCGTGGGCGTGGACAACTTCACCGAGCTGCTCGGAGACGAGGTCTTTTGGATCGCCCTGAAAAACACGGTGATCTATGCGGCCGGCGTTGTCCCCACTCAGAACCTATTTGCCCTGCTCCTGGCGGTCGCGGTCAACCAAGGTCTCCCCGGTCAGGCGATCTTCAGGGCTGCCTTTTACGTACCGGCCGTCACCTCGTCGGTCGTGACCTCGGTCATCTTTCTCTGGATCTACTCGAAGACGGGCCTCATCAACTACCTCCTGAGCCAGGTGGGCATCGAGGGGCCCGACTGGGTGGGCTCCCCCACGACAGCCCTGGGATCGATCATGATGCTGAATATCTGGTCGACCTCTGGATACTTCATGGTGGTCTTCCTCGCCGCGCTGCAGGGCGTGCCTCCGGCCCTCTATGAGGCCGCCGAGGTTGATGGCGCCGGGAGATGGACCCGGTTTTGGGCGATTACCGTTCCGAGCGTGCGCCCCGCTATCCTTTTCGTCGCAACCCTTGGCTTGATTGGCTGCCTGCAGGTGTTCGATCAGATCTACGTCATGTCGAGTGGTGGTCCCGTCAATGCCACCACCACCGTTAGCTACTTCATCTATAACGCGGCCTTCAAGTACTTCCGATTTGGGTACGCCGCGGCCGCTAGCATCTTGCTGTTCTTCGTCATTCTCGGCCTGACGGTAGCTCAGCAGCGAATGATCGGAGGGGAGGAGTCGTGAGCTCGGTAAGGTCACGCGGATGGGGGCGCGTGGGCGCGTTCGTTTTCGTCACCGTCACGGCCCTCGTGTTCCTCTCGCCGTATATCTGGTCCGTCTCGATCTCGTTTCAGGAGCCCGGGGACGTCTTCGCCTGGCCCATACGACTCATTCCGGACCCTCCGACTATCGACAACTACCTCCGCCTGTGGACGGAGGTCTCCTTCGGACGCTGGCTCCTCAATAGCACCCTCGTGGTGACCGTAGTCACCGCGTCGAACCTCATTTTTGCCTCCATGGCAGGCTATGCTTTCGCTCGCTTAGAGTTTCCAGGTCGCCAGGTCCTCTTCTATGCGTTCCTGGCCACGATGATGATCCCTGGACACGTCACTTTGGTGCCCAAGTTCATGCTTCTCAACAGTCTGGGCCTCGTGAATACCTACGGCGGTTTGATCCTCCCGAACGTCGTCC
>JBCBRU010000382.1:0-8549 GCA_039819565.1 Myxococcota bacterium
CACTTCAACCGGTACTACGCCTACGACCTCGACGAGCCGGAGCGCCAGAGAATCCCGATTCATCCCGACGGCGACGATGGCCAAGATGTCGTCCGGCATCTCGTAGAGAGCATAGACGTTGGTTCTTTCGCCCTCGGGATGAATCGGGATTCTCTGGCGCTCCGGCTCGTCGAGGTCGTAGGCGTAGTACCGGTTGAAGTGCTCGTAGTAGAAACGCGTGGAGTCCTTCGACCAAATCACCAGGTCTCGACTGTAGGTGGCCCCTCGAGCCGTAAATGCGTTTCCTTCGCCATCATACTGATCGACGAGGTATCCTTGCGGCCTATCCAATCCCTCTGAGAGGTCGACAACGGAGAGGGTCGAAGGAATCGAGATGGCGCTATAGACGAGCTTCTTGCTGTCAGGAGACCACTGCAGGGATCGAGCCCCCTCGCCACTCGAGACTTGAGTGACGCGCACAGCGCGGGGGTTTTGGGCGTTGAGGTCCACAACGTAGACGTCTCGCGTTCCCGCCGTCGCAAGGTCAGCCGCGAAGGCCACGTAGCGTTGGTTGGGGCTTCGGGCGGGATGAACGAACTCAGGGAGCCCTAGAGTGGTCGTCGCCCAGTCCACGCCCTCCGGAGTACGCAACGTGCCCGGCGCATCGAGATTGATGAGGTGGAGCTCCTGACGGTCCGCCGTCGTGACGTTTCCCACCAGGGCCTGCCACCTAGGGCCTTCGACGATGACCGAAACGGTGGCCGGCTCCGTCTGCTCGAGTCCTGCCGCATCCCTACATCTGTACTCAATCACCACCTCCCCGGCCCGGTCGAGTACGACCGGCCCTGGGTCTTCGAGAGAGGATGGCGCCGCGGCCCCCCCGAACCCCCAGCGGTGGGTCGTCACCGACCCCTCAGGGTCTTCGCATGTCGCCGAAAATGACAGGGTGTCCCCTAGGGCGACCCGGGCGCCGGCCGCAGGGCTGTCGATGCGACCGATCGGCGGTTGGTTGGGGGGCCCAGCGTCGAGAGGCTGGCCGCCATCGACTTCGACCCCAGCATCCATCTCTACGCCGGAATCACGTCCCCCAGCGTCGACCCCTGGAGCACCGGAGTCCGGCACCTCCATGTTTCCGGGAGTGCCCTCTCCGCAGCCGGCCCAGACCACGAGGGCGGAGCCCAGCAGCCGAATCGCGAGTTTCATCGTCCACGCTCATATGATCCGACTGTGAAGAATCTCACGCCTTTGGACGACCGGGTCGCAAGAGGCAATGGGGAGGCGTCCTCGGTCGCCACCACGCCTCAGATCGCTGACGGGTGGACGGCGGGCATGCGACTGCGGCGGAGGGCGGATTCACCGCGCGAGCAAACGTCTCCAGTGAGCTTCGCTCTTGAGAAAATAGATGCCCCTTCTTCGCCGGCACCGACCGTCCTCCTTACACTCTCCTCGGGGACACTGTCGCGGCATGGTACAGGGAGGGCCGCAGCGAACGCCCGCTGGGTGGCAGACTTCACCCGACGGACAGTGCGCATCCATCTTGCAGAAGAGGCTGCACCTCCCCGTCTCGAGCACACAGCGCTGGCCGCCCTCGCAGTCTTCATTGCGGCTGCACACCACATCCAAGCCGAGTCTGCGCCGGAGGAGCGACAGCCGAGCCCGAACCCTTCGCAAAAGGTCTGCGTCCTTCGTGAAGGCCTGGCACACGAGGAGCGGCCCGGCCGCCGCGCTCAGCTCGGCCGCCGAGTTCTCGGTCGCTAGAGCGGTGGCCGCCAGGGCGAGAGCCTCGGGACAGCCCCCCTGGTGGGCGATCACCACCGCATCCGTGCCGGTTCCGGGGAAGCGCTCGGGAAACAGTCCGAAACACAGCGCCGCCACCGCCACTCCCCCGATGGCCGCAGGGGGCAGCCATCGCAGCCGAAGGCTGGATTGACGAGAGGACCAGACGAACCAGAGCCCGCCGACGACCCCGAGGAGCACCACGACGAGAAGCGCCGCGATCCGAACCTGGGCCACGTCGAGGAGGCGAAAGACGCGACCCACCTCGCGATCGCCGGCCCGCTCGACCCGCCGAACCCCCACGTCGAGGGCCTCGAGGAGGCTCTTTACGGTGTCGTCGGTGGTGGCCAGCAAGAAGTCTACCGTGAGGCTCACCTGCGCTTGAGCCCCTTGGGCCACCTGCTCTACCTCGCGGGTGAGACGGCGGGCCGCGCCTGTGAGTTCCCCGAGCCGCGCCACGAGCGCGGCGTCGAGTCGATCCCGCCCGCGTTCGAGGACGATGGAGAGCCCCTCGACGCTGTCGCGAAGGGCTCGATCGAGGTCCTGGAGTCGGAGCAGCGAGCGTCGGTCGAGCTCCGAGACATGGTCGTCGAAGCTCGACCCGAGGGCATCCAGAGCCGCCTCCAGCTCGGGAATGGCCACGTCGGCGCGACCCTCGAGCTCCGTGACCCAGCGCGGCTTCGTACACTCGCTCGCCCCCATCAGGAGGAGGCCGAGGGCGGCTACCCACGGCGTCCTCGGCGGTCGCCCTCCGCCCCTCACGGTGACTTCTTGCGGATCTTGATCTCCAGATTATCCGCCTGAATCCGGAGCCCGGGACGGTGCGTGGTCTCGAAGACGTGAAGCGCCCCTTTGGCCGTCGAAGCTGGGGGTGTCGGTGGGGAAGTGGTCTCGCAAGCTCCTTTGGCCACGATGCACTTCGGCTGCACCTTGTGGCCGAGACTCGTGATGGAGAGGAGACCCTTTAGCCTCGGCGTGAGGTACCCGGGCTTCAGGAGGCCTCCTGGCCACTTTCCGCCGGGTTTGGAAGGCGGGGCTCCGGTGGCCTTGCACTGCCCGGAGACG
The DNA here is from genome assembly GCA_039819565.1 of Myxococcota bacterium. Classification (GTDB taxonomy): domain Bacteria; phylum Myxococcota; class Kuafuiibacteriia; order Kuafuiibacteriales; family Kuafuiibacteriaceae; genus JAHQVK01. The sequence goes on from JBCBRU010000382.1 coordinate 2,821, forward strand.
CAGCGAGTGCCAGCGATCCGGCAGGGTGACCTGCTCGAGCACGGGGCGGCGCAGTGACCGACGTCGACGTGGCACACCAGGCCGGAGGCGCAGTGTTGAGGGACGGTGCAGCGAGTGGTGCACTGCCCGATCCCAATCTCACAGCGCTCTCCGTTTCCAGCTGCGCAGTCCTCATTGCGCTGACAGTGGACTTCGAGGCCGATGAGCCGCTCGAGATCGCCGATCAGCGAGGCGGCGCGCCGGCTCTCTTGGCTCGACTTCGCTACGACCTGGCAGGCGTAGAGCTCCTGCAGCCGAGCCACCGCTTCGGAGGCCATCTCGGGGGGCAGCGTCTCCGCCCCGCGGGCGCTGCCGAGGAAGCCCGCGGCGGCGGAGAGGGCGTCCGGACACACACCGGCGTCGATGTCGATCTGCTCGGTCTCGCCGAGGGAGGCCCGCGCCGAGGGCACGAAGAGGATCACTACGCAGATGGTGGCCATGACCCCGAAGAAGACGGTTCCAGGTATCCACTGCTGAGGCTGGAGGCGTCTTTGACTCTGGAGTCGATAGAAGAAGATGCCGCCGATGATGATGAGGAGGATCAAGAGCACGATGGCCCCCACCGTGAGGACGAGATCCATGGCGCGGTTCATCACCACGGCCACTTGTCGGCCCCCGACTTCGAGCACGTCGATGACCCGAAAGGCGGTGGTGTCGATGAGGTCGGCTCCGGTGATGCTCAAGGTCTGAAGGAGAGCCTGCGTGTTATAGCCGAGGTTGTTGATGGTGCCGTTGACGATGCCGTTGACGTCCTGGAGGAGCCCCCTTGCGAAGCGCTCGAGCTGGGCAATGCGCGCCGCGAGGAGCGCGTCGATGCGATCGATGTTGTTCTCGAGGAGCTCGTTGATGCCGTCGATCTGGTTGCGCAGGGCCTTGGAGGTCTCCTGGATGTTCCGAGCCAGCGCCGCGTCGAGGCCGTCGATGTTGTTTTCGAGGAGCTCGTCGATCTCATTCAAAATCTCGGGGAGCGTTTCGATGGCCTCGACCGCGCCGCGGGCCAGCGCCTCGGAGGCGCCCTCGATTCCGAGGCAGTCACTACAGCCGTTCATGGTGAGGAGGCTGAGGGCGAGGCCAATTCTCCTGACGTGAGGTCTCATCGAAACTCTCTTTCTGCGTGCGAGCTAGTTCATTCGGTTCAGCTTGCGCTGCACTGCTTCGGCAAGCTCGTCATCATAGGCCAGGACTCTGCACCGAACGAGGGCAGGTCGGCTCGGTGAGGGGGAGGCGAGGGCGGGGCAATGCTCGTCACCCAGGCGCGGGCCGGCCTTCGCCCCTCCACCCCAATAGAAGTATAGACTCAGACCCAGCAGCGCGGCCCCCGTCATACATGTCATGAGGCCGAGCCTCTGACGCCTATGGGAAAGGATGACGGCGCCCATCAGGGCGATCAGGAGTCCCATGGCTCCGACGACCCAGCTCGCGAGCTGAAGGCTTCGCTGCTGCGCGCGTTCGACGTGCCGAGCCACGACATGTCCGTTGATGACCTGGACCGAACCCAGGCGCGCCCCGGCTCGGAGCGCCGCGCGACTGAGAAGCTGTCGGGTGCCCGTCGTCCATCGCGATAGCTCATCCCTAAAGTGATCACGGGTCCCTTGGAGGATGCGTTGAAGGTCGGCGGAGGTGTCCTGAATGAGTTGAAAGAGCTCCTCGGAGCGCGCGGCCAGGACCGCTCCCCAGGCCCCCCGCTCGGATTTCAGGAGCGCCTCAAGGGCCTCGGCTTGTTCACGAAAAGAGGCCCTCAGGGCCTCTAGGCGCTCCCGCTCCAGGGCGGCGAGCCGATCTCGCGAACGCCGCGCCGCCTCGTCCAGTCGCTCCAGCGCCTCGCGAATACGCTCCTGCCACCCCTCGGCCTTTGCTTCGAGGTCATCCCACCAGGCCGCCTCGGCCGGCTTCGGCTCTCCAAGACCGAGGGCCATGAGCACGGCGATCCCACACGCCCGACGTCGCCTGTCCGCTCGGTCGCTCTCCCCCACGTAGGTGATGTTCGCCACCGTCCGACTTTCTCTCTACCCCCAATGCGAAAAAACTCCCGGTGCCCCCGAGTCCTCCTTCGGCACGGAAGGACAAAAGCCTCCGCAAAGATGCTCATCGCGTAGGAGGAGGAGTCGTCGCGCACGAGCACGAAGAAGAAGGGAACCTCCTGGCCCTCGAGATCCATGACCCCCAACACGCGATCGTCGTCAATCTTGACGAAGACGTCGTGGATGGGCTTGTCATCATAGAGCGTCGCGGACACTCGGCCGCGATACTCGGAGTACCAAAGTCGGGCTTCGCTCGAACTCGTCTCGAGGATCAGTCTCGAAAGGTTGAGGAACGCGCAGATGTACTCGCTCTGGGGATTTCGAACTCGACCTGAGCCTTAGGGAGAGGAAACGCCCGGGGGCGTCGTTCACAACCGATATGTAACCGATGCCGCGTGCCCGTTTGCATGTGACACGTAGACCGCCCGCCCGGGCCAACACCAACGGCCCAAGTTGGCAACCGAGCACCCGAATGGGACCGTTCCCGGCGATGCGCTGCTTTCGAGCCCTGGGGGCGGTCCTCCCCGTCGCCCTCGTCGCCGGCCTCGCGAGCGGGTGTCCGGGGGCGATCACCGGCGTGGACCCTATCCCACCGGGGACGGGCTCCCCGCCCGAGAACCCTCCGACCTCGCCCCCGTCGGGTGAGGAAGGGGCCGAGGGCCCTGAGATGCCCATCGAGACCCCGGTCAGCGAGGACTACGAGGCCCTGCACGCGTCGGTGCTCGCCCTCATGAGCTCCCCTGAGCTGCAGTGTGCGGGTTGCCACAACAATCAGCAGCTCAACCTCGCTACCGGGTCCTTGGTCGAGTTCGCCGAACGCTTCGTCGGGCAGCCGTCGAACAACGAGGACTGCGCCGGGGAGCTGCTCGTCGACGCCGAGCGCCCCGAGCGCTCGCTGCTCCTGACCCTGGTCCACGCGCATCGAAGCGAGCCGGGCTGCGTGGCCCAGATGCCGCTCGGCACCAGCGGGGTCTCGGATGCCGCCTACTCCAGCCTCGAGTCGTGGGTCGATGCGATGGTGGCCGTGCACCGCGGCGAACCCTCCGCGTCCGCGCCCGTCCGCTCCGCCGACGCGGTGCCCGCCGACCCCTTCACCGTCTTGCGGACCACGAAGTACCTCATCGACGGCACCGCGGTGACGGCCGAGGAGCTCGCCTCGGCCCGCGACGCCGAGGGGCGACTCGCGCAGGACGCGTACGAGAGCTTGGTTCGAACGTGGCTCGGAGGCCCCAACTTCGACGCCAAGCGAAGGAGCTTCTTCCTCCTGGCCCTCCAGCAGAATCCAGCCGCGGGAAACTACGCGCAGCAGCTAGGGAACACCAACGGTATCACCGCGGGCCAGTTCGTCGACAACCTGGAGGACAGCTGGATCCGAACCGCGGAGCGTATCTATCAGGGGGGCGAGGACTTTCGGACCCTCTTCTATACGAGCCGGCAGGAGGTCACGACGGCGACCCTCATCATGCTGGCGATGGCCGACAACCCGCTGCTCGTCAATCATCTCGGCCGGGGTGGACGCGATACTTCGATCAACTCGGCCCGCGAGATGCTCGACGCCAACTATAGCGGGCGCGATGACCCCCTCTACAATAGCGACCGGAGCGACTGGCGGACCGTTGAACTTCGATTCGACCCGAACTCCACCGACATGCGCGACGAGAGACGGTTTCGGGACGGCTCCGTCGCGGCGGCGCTCCGTGCCGTCCCGGACGGCGGCACCGTCACTCTCCGAACCCCCCGGACCCTCTGCAGCTCCCTCGCCTTCTTCCAGATGTGGCAGACGAATCTCGACAACCGATTCCGAGCTCTGGTCAACCAGTGCTTGATCGTCACCCTGGGACAGACCTTCGCCACCGCGGATCCCACGAAGCCCGACGTTCACCCTCTGCCCGGGCTCCGAGAGCAGGAGGTTACGGCGGATCCCCAGTGCATGGGTTGCCACAAGAATCTCGATCCGATGCTGAGCGCCTACGAAGCTCACTTCGACCACGAGCGCCAGAGGTACCGGCCAGCCAGCCAGAGCGCCGCCGACTACTACATCGAGCACGCCGCGGATCTGTACGGCTACACCCCGGGGGCCCGTGGCCTCGGGATTTTCTACGACTACGAAGCCTTCCCCGAGCCGTACTTCTCTTTCCGTGGCGTGAACGCCCCGGAGGCCAGCCTGCTCTCCGTCCTGCAGACCATGGCCACCCACCCCGACTTCGCCATCGGCTGGGCGATGAAGGTCTGCCAATGGTCTACCAGCGTCCGCTGCGACAAGAACGACGCCGAGCTCCAGCGGGTGGCCCAGGTCTTTTCGGACTCTGGGTTTCGACTCGACCGACTCTTCGAGGCTTTCTTCACCTCCAAGCTCGTGACCCACACCCACGGCGAGGCGACCTCCTATCCGGGGGCCCAGGTGTCCGTGGCTCGCCGCGCTCACTATTGTCATGCCCTCGACGTGCGCCTCACCGAGGTGCGGCGGGCCCGGGGGCTGAACCCGAACGCTTCGAGCACCGACCTCTGTCGGAGCAATCGGAAGCTGTCCGAGGCCATCCCGGAAGGGAGCTCCCTGCGCGGGGCCGTCGAGTTCAATCTCCCCCGCGCCAACTCGACCTTCTCGAGCATCTCCATCGCCAACCTCTGCAGCGAGGACCTCGGCGATCTCATTGGTCGCGGCACCTCCCGAACCTTGGACCGAGACGGAGGGGACGAGACCCTCGGCTTGATGGTCGAGCAGGTGCTCGGCTTCCCCCGAGGCACGGAGATGTACAGCGACGCGATGGACGGCCTCCAGCGCGTGTTCGCCGTGTTCCGGGCCTCCTCGACTCGCTGCGCCGACGAGGCGGAGTTCGAGGCGGCCCTCGCGACCTCGCCGCCGTCCTGCGGGCTCGGCCTGTCGAACCAAGACGCCATGGAGAGCGTCTTTTCCCTGGTGTGCCAGAACCCTGCGCTCACCACCCTGGGACTGTAGCCATGAAGAGACGAGACTTCCTCCGGGGCACCAGCGGTGGCCTCATGGGCCTATCGATTCGATCCCTGTTGACTGGGTTGCCTCCCTACTTCCTCCTCGAGGGGCGCGCTCAGGCCGCCGATCCCTCACGCAAGTTCACCATCATTGCGCAGTCTGGGGCGGGTGAGTCGATCAACGGCTTCGGGCCGGGTTCCTTCGACGCCGAGCACTTTATTCATCCCACCACTGCGGATAGCGAATACACCCGAAGCATCGCCGGCCGGACCTACTCGGCGGATGCGCTGAACCGCACCACCACCTTCTTGGAGGGACCGGAGCCGGTCCGCATCGCCGAGGTCTTCGAGGCCCTCGGTCCCATGCAGGACCACATGGCCTTCTTCCACTACCGAACCTCGCTGGGCATCCACCCGCAGTTTCCCATCGCCCGGCGAGCGGGCGGGGTCATCAAAGGCTTCCTCGGCCGCGGCGAAGAGGAGTTGGCCTCGGCCCTCGCTCAGGAGAACGCCGAGGCGCTCGGCACCTTGCTGCCAAAGCCCATCGTGCTGTCGGGCTCGGCCACCTACGAGGGCGGAGCTCTCAATGCTTACTCGCCCACCGTGATCAAGGAGCTGGTGACGAGCTCGGTCGCCCGCGAGGTCCCGAGCGGCATGTTCGGCTCGGCGAGAAACTACATCCGGGATCGAGATTGATGCCCCCGACCACCTTCCGCTGTA
>JBCBRU010000383.1:0-8532 GCA_039819565.1 Myxococcota bacterium
CCGCCGCGTTCGAGTCTCGCCGAGCTGTGCGGGGCGGCTTGGGCCGCCATCGAACCCTCCGCCCTCTCCCGCGAGGTGCCGGGGCCCTTGGGAGGTCTCGAGACCCTCCTGACCGCGGAGAGCATCCAAGAGGTCGAGCGGGGCGAGCGGTATCCGACCGCCATCCCCCTTCTTCCCGGCACGAAGACCCCGTACCTCGAGCCGCTGGGCATGTGGCGGGCCCTCTTGGGAGACCTCGCGGTGGGAGAAGACCGCGCCGTCATGGCCTCTCGATTCTTCGTGGGTGTTCTCGACGCGCTCGCGCTCCTTGCCCAGAAAACGGGCGTCCAACGCTGGCAGCTGGTGGGTCCGGCCTTTGACTTCCCGCTCTTTCGGGAGGGCCTCTCGACCCGCCTGAGCGGGTTGGGCCATCACCTCCACACGGGAGGGCTCAGCTGATGTGCCTCGGCATGCCGGCCAAAGTGGTCGAGATCACCTGTCCAACCAAGAAGCTCGCCATCGTCGAGCTGGGCGGGGAACGGCGACAGGTTCATGTGGGAACCTTGGCTCAGTCTCCGGAAGAGGTCTCTGAGCTTCTGGGGGCCTCGGTCATGGTCCATCTCGGTTTCGCGACGCAACGACTCACGGAGGCCGAAGCGGAAGCCTCCCGCGCCTTGCTGCTCGAGATCCAGGAGGTCCACCGCCTTCTGCAGGCGAAGGAGTAGGGCGTGCACGAGCTGTCCATCGTTCGAAACATTGTCGCCCTCGTCGACGAACGGGCGGCGGGGCGACGAGTCAAGCGCGTCGACGTCGAGATCGGCAAGCTGTCCGGCATCGACGTTCGCGCTGTCAACTATTGCTTCGGGATGTGTGCGGAAGGCACGTCCCTTTCGGATGCCACTCTCGTCATCGATGAGGTCGAGGGGAGCGGTCGCTGTGAGGCCTGCAATAAAGAGGTCCACTTGGAGCGCCCTCTCGGGGTGTGCCCTTGCGAGCGCCGGGCGCGACTACGGATTGAGCGAGGCGAGGAGCTTCGCGTGCGGTCAATGGAGGTCTAAATTATGTGCGGAATCTGCGGCTGCGCCGACGGCGAGAGCCATACCCACGTCATGCCCGATGGTCGGGTCGTCGTTCACTCCCACGCCGAGGCGGCGGAGGGACACCACCATCACGAAAAAGAAAAGGAGCACCATCATCACCCCGGCGAGGATGGTCATCATCACCATGGTGAACACCACCATCATCACCATGGTGAGCATCATCATCACCATCACCATGGAGAGACGCACGCCGCCCTCCGAGGTGAGCGCGGTCCGCAGGTGGAGTCCCTGGAGGCCAAAATCCTCGGGCGCAACGACCACGAGGCTGAGCACAACCGGAGCGCCTTCGCGCAACGTGATCTCTTCGTCATCAACGTGATGAGCTCACCAGGAAGCGGAAAGACCACCTTCCTCGAGCGCGCGGTCCGCGAGCTCGAGACGCCGGTGGCCGTACTGGAAGGCGACCAGGAGACGACCAACGACGCCGACCGCATTCGGTCCGCGGGCGCCCGAGCCACTCAGATCAACACCGGAGCGGGATGCCACCTGGAAGCCTCCATGGTGCGGACGGGGCTCGAGGTTCTGGATCCCTCTCCCGGCACGCTGCTCGTGATTGAAAACGTGGGGAACCTCGTCTGTCCGGCGCTCTTCGACCTGGGCGAGCACGCGCGCGTGGTCCTGTTCTCGGTGACCGAAGGCGAGGATAAGCCTCTCAAGTATCCTCAGATGTTTCGGGTTGCGGACCTCGTGCTCCTTACGAAGTGCGATCTCCTCCCCCACTTGGACTTCGATGAAGCAAAGGCGAGGGAAGCCGTGGCCGAGGTCAATCCAGACGCCACCATCCTGAATATCAGCGCTCGCACCGGCGCCGGGATGGGCGACGTGTATGGGTGGCTTTCGAGCCGGCGGCAGAACGCAAGCTCCGCCGGCTAGGTTTTCTCGGGCAACCCTTCTACGATCGACAGAGTATGGGGCACGCAGGGGTCGAGGCTGGTCAGCAACCACCGCCCCGTGCGCTCGGCGCGTGACCTCTCCACCCCCACAAGCTCCGCCAGAGTGCCTTTGGGATGGAAGTTCCACTCGGTCGGAGCGACGACCTGCCAGCTCACAACCCTCCCTTTGTCCATCGAGATAACGTGGTGGAGCGGCCCTCGCGACGTGTTCACCTGCGCCACCGCCTCGCCGTCGAGGTCCTCGAGATAGCCTACGTCCAGATCCTCTGCCGACAGCTCAGGGAGAGCCTCATCGATCGCGTCAAGCCGAGCATCGACGTCCAGGAGGCGCGCCAAACATCGGGTCAAGATGGCCGGCCCGTGGGTGGCCACGCGGTCGACCAGACGAGGGTCATCCACCCATCGGGCAAGCGGCCCGACCTCCGCAGGCCTGCGATCGTCGAGGGTCGGGTGGGCAGCGAAATCCGGATGATGGGCATCCTGCACGGCCCTCAGAAGGTCAGTGGCTCGAGCCAGCTGAACGGCTCGCCCCGACGACGCCAAAACGGGCTCGAGGTCGGACTTGAGCTTCTCTGCGGAGTGACCATCGAGCGCGGACCAGGGCGCCACGCTCTGACGGAGCTCCTGCGCCCACGCCATGAGATCGGGACTTGGCTCGAGCTGTCGACGCAACGACCGGAGGGCGAAACCTCCGGGCCCCAAGAGGCTCTCGAGCTGGCTTAGATGACGACGAAGGGGGAGGTAGACCCCCATCTGTGGACTTCCCCCGTCGACCTGGGGCCAGGCGAGCAAGATAGCCTGCAGGTGCTGATCGATGGCCTCGGCCTCAACGAGGAGAGCGCGGGCCGCGACCTCCGCCCTGGACGGGGTTCGACTCGCCATCTGGTCGAAGGCACGATGCGCAGCCTCCGACTGAGCCCGCCCACACAGAGCGAAGAGGAGAGGCACAAGCCTCGACGCCTCTTCCGCTGATTTTCCAGAGAACACGCGCGCGGCGTGGACGAGCCGGTCCGATCGCAAGCGAAGCGACCGCACGGCATCGGCGTCGACGACGAGCTCGACCTCCAGCGCCTCACCTGGCACGCGCGCGTCCCGACCCGGCGATCAGCCGGAAGCCTTGAAAAGGAAGGGGTACTTGACCACTACGATTCCGCCGCCCTTTGGCTTTGGGAACTGCCACGTGCGGATCTTGGAGGTGATGCACCGCTCCACCGGAGGGCTCTTCATCGTCGTCTGGTAGACCTTGGCCGTCGTGACGCGGCCGCTCGCATCGATGATGAACTCGGTGGCTACCTTGCCGTACAAACCGGGAGACCGCTGCAGCTCCTTTTCATAGCAGTAGCGAATCTGGGCCTGATGCTTCTGAATCACGCGGCGGATGATCTCTTTGGAGAGGGAACCTCTGATCACCGCTTGGCCCGCGCTGATGTCGATGTCGCGTTCCTTTTTGCCCCCGAGAGAGGACGCGCCTCGACCGTAGCCGGAACCGCCCTGCCCTCCCCCGCGACCTGCCGTGTTGAGGTCGCCGAGGCCGGTGCCGTCATACGCAAGACCACCTCCTCCGGGGCCGGTCCCTCGCGTGCCGAGGCCCCCGAGCCCGCGGGCGTCGCCGGTCTTGCGTCCCTGAAGGCTGCCCATGGCGCTCACGAGATCCCCTCCGAGTCCGCGACCGCTAAAGATGCCCGCGGTGCGCCCCTTGCCCCCGAGTCCGAGGAGATTGTCCAGGAGCTTACGGGCCCGCTCCTTGCGGTCCGGCTTGCCTTTGGTGGCCAAGCGACCGTTGGCCTTACGGGCGTCCCGCTTGCCGGCCTTGCCCTCGGCGCGCTTCGCCTTCTCGCCGGGCCCTTTCAGCTCCTCCAACAACCCACCGGACTTCTTCGTTTGCTCGGCGAGCTTGAGGCGGGTCTGGATGAAGCGGTTTCGATTCTTGAAGAGCTCGTCGGAGAGATTCGCCGTGACCTCGGGCGTGGCGAGAAAGCTTCCGATGGCCATGACATGGAAGAACACCGCCAGAATCAGGGTGTTCGCCCACATATAGTTCATGCGACTGAAGGGAAGGACCGGGGTCAGCTGAGTCCGCCGGACGTACCTCACCTGGAGGACGAGGTGGCCGTAGCCGAGATAGATCGTCTCCTCGGGGCGCACCAAGTATCGGGCTCCACCCTCACCGTTGGGCTTGCCGCCGTGCTGGCCCGCATAAAGGAGGTCCAAGGTCACCAGGGTGCCGTCGGCGCGCTCTACTCGACCCACCAAACCCGGAGGAAGGTTGAGCACGTAGACCGTGCCGTTCTTGCTATGGCGCTCGGCGAGAACGTGCGTGGCGCTCGGGAGCCCCGCGGAAGGGACCTCGAGATCACACCGCACGATGCGCTGGAGCGGACCGAGGCCGCTCACCCGCTGCTCGTCCCCGAGCGTGACCTGCGGCTGGTCGGTGGCCGTCACCGTCTCCAGTACGCTGTTGCCCCAGATGAGCTTGACCTCGAGCGCGCGCTCATCCTCGGGGACGCCCGAGCTGGCGAGGTTGTTGGGCACCGAGGGAGGCGGGACCCAGCCCGGATGGTAGCCCTCGCTCGCGAGGTCCGGAGTGGGGTAGGCCACGGGGGCCTCCGTCCAAGCGGGCGCCTCGGCCGCCGGCTGCGGGAGGACGCCCTCGTACGGAATCGTCGAAGCCACCGGCGCCACAGCGGGAAGACCATTGGGCGGCACCACGCTGTGCACCGAGGGGTAAGGCTGCCCCTGCGGATAACCGTAGGGCGCGGGCGCGGCCACTTCGGCGTGAAGAATGTCTTCGCTCGCCATGTCTCCCGTCCGCGGGGTGGGGGCCTCCAACCCGCCCCGGCTGACGATGATGCGATGGTCACCGACGCGAATCTCATCGCCCTCGGCGAGGCGCTGTTTGCTGACCTTCTTGCCGTTGACGAAGGTCCCTTCGGACGAACCCATGTCGATGACCGCCGGTTGATCTCCGGCGGTCTCGATCACGGCATGTATACGAGAGATCTTCGTGTCCTCGAGTTTGAGATGGGCCGAGGCCAGACGCCCGATCTTCACGATGTCGCGTTCGAACTCGTGTCGGGCAATCTGCTCTTCCTCACGGAAGACGGTTAGGATGAGAGCGTTGGACATCGTCGTCTCGTTGGACTCAGAGGAACACCGCGGACCCGAGCACCTTCTCGCGAAAGTCGTCTCGAACCTTGATGAGGTTGGAGTGCTGAATCTCCTTACGTGCCTCTATATATGCCCCGTCGGGACGCATGAGGTCGCCGTCGATCGTGTCCCCTTCGAAGGAGTACACCGTTCGCTGACGATACACGACGCCGTCCTCGTCGGCCTCCTGCGCGACCGCAAGTCCGGACACACTCAGGCCGGCGGTCAACGCGCTCGCGATCATCGTTCGGCTCCATACGTGAAAGGTCATCTGCACTCCTGACAAGAGTCTACTCCCCGCAGTTCCCATCGAACATCGGAGGATAGTCGGCCCGGCTCATTCGAAGTCGCCCGGCGGGTCTTCGGGCTCGGGTTCGGAGGGAGGAGGCGCCGGGCGTCGTATCCTGCGTCGCGGGGGCTTGCGGCGGACCGGAGGCTTCGGTGGGGACGCCTTCGGAGGCTCCGGCTCGGCTTCGGGCTCGACCTCCGGGAGCGAGGCTGGGTCCTCGGGCTCGCCGTCGGCCCGCGCTCGCGCCTTCTCGGCCTCGATCCTCGCATCCAGCTGAGCCTTCCGTCGGGCCTCCTCCTCTTGACGCATCCGTTCGAGCTCGGCTTCCCGAGCCTCCTCCTGGGCGCGCACCCGCTCCTCCTCGTCGAGCCGGCGCCGGGTCTCGATCTCGTCGAGCCAGGCGTAGACCTCCTCGGACTCCTCGTCGGAGGTCTGAAGGTAGGCTCGGAGGGACTTTTCGGCGTCCTCGAGCCGCTCCAGGTGGCGGAGGTAGAGGACGCCAAGATTGTAGTGGGCCTCGGGCGGCGGCGCGGCCGGGTCCACCGAGAGCGCCTTGAGGTAGGCGGACTCGGCCGCCTCGAAAGCCCCCGCCCCTTTGTGAGCCACCCCCAGATTCACGAAGGCGTGGGCTTCCGCCGGAGCATACTGAGCCACGGCCGTGAAGGCCGTGACCGCCCGCCGAAAGTCACGGTGGGCAAGCGCGATGGCCCCGATGCGAAACTGCGGCTCGATCAGGGTCGGATCCCGCTTCACTGCGGCCTCGAAGTGACCGAGCGCGAGCGTCTCGTCGCCTTCGCGTCGAGCCACCTCTCCGAGGAGAGCGTGTAGGCAGGCCGCTTCAGGGTCGATCTTTAGACCTTGAGCCGCGAGGAGCCGCACCCTCTCGAAGTTTTTGGCGCGAAGCGCCACATCGCCGAGCACGCAATACGCCGGCACGTACTCCGGAGCGTGAGTGAGGGCTTCGATGCACAGTCCCTTCGCCCGCTGGAGGTCCCCCCGGGCCGCCTCGTGGCTGGCCAGCGCCACGCGAGCCTCGGCCGCGGCGGGCTCGGCGGCCACGAGCTCTCGGAGCAGGACGACCGCCTCCCGGCGGTCACCTTTTTGCGCGGCGAGCACCGCGAGATTCTGTTTGGCCTCCGACGGCCCCCCGGTCGCCACCGCCCGTCGGTAGGCTTCCGCGGCCGCGTTGGCCCGCCCCAGTTTCTCTCGCGCGACGCCCAGGTTGTACCAAGCGAGGCCGTGCCCGGGCTCTTCGGCGACCACCGCCTCCATCTCCCCCTCGACGGCCTTGAGGTCACCTCGACTCTCAGCGGCAGCGGCCGTCGCGAACCGCTCGCCGCTCGAGAGCCGGGCCTGCGGCACCACCGGGTTGGGCTCGACCGCCGTCGAGCTTCCTGCGCACCCGACGAGGGATGCGGCGGCGACGAGCGCCCCCCACGCCCTTCGTTCCTGCAGAGACCTCATTGCGATACCTCTCGTGAGGCCGTCTTTTCTTCGGGCGCAGCCCCGGAGCGCTTCAACATCAGCGAGCCGGGCTGAAGTCCGGTGAGGCGGGCGGCGGGGCGCGGCGCGGCGATCTTCTCGACCACCCGGGGCGCTTGGGCGGGCGCGACCGTCTCGAGACGTCGCGCACACCGCGTCGCGTGGCTGGTAAAGGTCTCCAGCGCAGCGGCGCGGTCGACGCACACCCCGTAGGCTTCGACCGCCGAGTCCCGAGCCGGAAGCGACAGCTCCTCCATCCGAGTTCGGAGCACGTCACAGACGTCGCGGCCGGCCCCGCGAGGGCAGCGAACCTTCGTAATGGCGTCGCTGAAGACGTCCCAGGCCCGAGCTATCCGGTACAGGGCCGCGATCGACGCCTCGGCCTGTTTATAGTCTTTGATGATCGCCTCGTAGCGTCGGATGACCTTGTCTCGATCTCGAGCCAGCTGCTTCAGGGCGCGCTGAAAGGGCCGGGGGTTTCGGAGGTTCGGGGTAGGGAGCCGAGACTTTCGATACTTCTCGAAGCGTTCGTCGAGGCGGGAGTATGCCACCAAGCTGGCGTAGCGCCGGGCGTTGGGCGGCACCCGACGCCCCTTCTTCTTCATCCACAGGACGGTCCCCAGGATTCTACCTTCGACCTTCTCCGCGGTGCTGATGCGCCGCAGACGGCGATGAACCTTCGCCTCGCGCCACATCGCGTCGAAGGCCAGAGGGTCGAGCGCGTAGCGCTTTGCGAAGGCTGCGTAGGCGCGGGCGGCGTCGCCGAGTCGGCGCCCCCGCTCCAGGTCCTGCGCGATCGCGAACTCTACCGCCGCCGACTCGCTGCGGGACTTCCTCCGCTTGCGTCCGTAGGTAGATAGATACTCTTCACGAACTTTGACGGCCGTCCGAGCCTGGCCCGTTCCGGCATAAAACACGGAGGCATCGTAGAGGGCGTCCCGGGCGCGGGGGTCTTTTGGGAACTCCCGAGCAAAACTCCGGAAGGCCACCGCCGCCTTTCCGTATTCGGTGCGTTGTTCGTGCTGCTTTGCGAGATAGAAGGCGACGTCGGAGCGAAGCTCCGAGTCGGGGTAGTCGGCGAGAAGCCTCTGACGCAAGCCGTTGGCGCGGTCCTTGAGCCCCAGCTTGTCGTAGAGCACGGACGCGTTGAAGAGCGCCTGGTCCGCGTTTTCGGACTTGGGAAACTCTCGATGAAACTCTTCGAAGCCTCGAGCCACGGACGAAAGGTCTCCCTCCTCCGCCTCCACGTCTTCCTTGAGCTTCTGAATGAGCGCGAACTTCGCATACTCGCCGTACCGCGAAAGCTGAGTCTTCAGCTCGGGGCGGCCCCGGACCAGATCGGGGTCGTCCACATAGCGTCGAGCGGCATCGTAGAGCGAGGGCCAGTCCTTGCGAAGGTTGTGGACGTCGACCACGAGATTGGCCGCCACCACCGCTTGCTCGGACCGTGGATGGCTCTTGACGAGGGCGTCGAACATCTCCAGCGCGGGTTCGAAGTCGTTGTACGCGTAGAGAACTCGGGCGAGCTTCAGCTTTACGGCGGGACGTTTCTCCGCGCTCTCATCCGCCTCCTCGGGCACGATCGTGCCCGAGGAGGCGGATGAGAGCGCGGAGAAACGTCCCGCCGTAAAGCTGAAGCTCG
>JBCBRU010000384.1:0-8529 GCA_039819565.1 Myxococcota bacterium
CGGCGCGGTCTCCGCGGAGCTGAGGGGCTCGCCCCGAGCCGAGCCGCAACCGACCTCAGGGGCCGGTCGGCGCCGGCAGCCTCCGCTAACTATGGCCCTGGCTCCCCTCGGAGATCTCTCCGAGGGGAGCACCCTTTCCCAAGCTCGTTGAGGCTGCCGGCGCCGACCGGCCCCTGAGGTCGGTTGCGGCTCGGCTCGGGGCGAGCCCCTCAGCTCCGCGGAGACCGCGCCGGCGATCTCACCGCGGACGGGGAGCTGAGGCTCAAAAGAAAGCCGGAAGACCGGTTTAAGCCCGCCCCAGGATCAGGGCGTCACTGCGGACGGGGAGCTGAGGCTCAAAAGAAAGCCTGGAGACCGGTTTGAGCCCGCCCCAGGATCAGGGCGTGAATGTCGTGGGTCCCCTCATAGGTATTCACGGCTTCCAGGTTCATGACGTGGCGAATCACCGGGTACTCGTCCGAGATGCCGTTGCCGCCGTGCATGTCCCGGGACTGCCTCGCGATGTCGAGGGCCTTACCGCAGTTGTTCCGCTTCATGAGACTGATGAGCTCCGCGGGAGCCCGACCCTCGTCGAAGAGGCGTCCGAGGCGCAGGCTTCCCTGAAGTCCGAGGGCGATCTCGGTCTGCATGTCGGCCAGCTTCTTCTGAATCAGCTGATTGGCGGCGAGCGGCCGTCCGAACTGCTTGCGGTCGAGGACGTAGGTCCGCGCCGCGTGCCAGCACGCCTCGGCCGACCCCATCGCGCCCCAGGAGATGCCGTAGCGGGCTCGGTTCAGGCAGCCGAAGGGACCGGCGAGGCCCGCCACCTCGGGAAGAAGATGGTCTTCGGACACATGAACGTCATCCATCATGATCATGCCCGTGATGGACGCTCGGAGGCTGAACTTGCCTTCGATCTTGGGCGCGTCTAGGCCCTTCATGCCCTTTTCGAGCACGAAGCCTTTGATCTTGCCGTCGTGAGCCTCGGATTTGGCCCACACCACGAAGACATCCGCGATGGGCGAGTTCGTGATCCAGTTCTTGGATCCGGAGATCCGGTAGCCCCCGTCGACCTTGCGTGCGCGGGTGGCCATCGAGCCCGGGTCGGAGCCGTGATCCGGCTCCGTGAGGCCGAAGCAGCCCACGAGCTCGCCTTTGGCGAGGCCCGGGAGGTACCGAGCCCGCTGCGCGTCGGTGCCGAACGCGAAGATCGGATGCATGACCAGCGACGACTGGACCGACATGGCCGAGCGGTACCCCGAATCGACCCGCTCGACCTCGCGGGCGATGAGGCCGTAGGCCACGTAGCTCGCGTCGGAGCCGCCGTAGGCTTCGGGGAGGGTGGCTCCGAGGAGGCCCGCCCGGCCCATCTCGGTCATGATCTCGGTGTGAAACACCTCGTCGCGGTTGGCCTTCACCACCCGCGGCAAAAGGCCCTCGCTCGCGTAGGCTCGGGCCGCGTCGCGCACCATGCGCTCGTCCTCCTGAAGCTGTTCGTCGAGGAGGAAGGGATCGTCCCAGCGCAGGTCGGCGGGCTTCTTTCGGGCCGCCTCCGGGCTGTTCCCAGCAGGATCATGCACCATGGTCCCGTCATGCCAGGGCCGTCCACGAGCGGTAAAGACCCTCTCTGCCGGGACATCCCGGGGTGGTACACCTGGCCGCCATGCGGACCGCGGTATTGGGAGGGGGCCCGGCGGGGCTTTACTTCGGCCTGACCCTCAAGCTCCGAGACCCTCGTCATGAGGTGACGGTGTTCGAGCGCAACCGGCCTTCCGACACCTTCGGCTGGGGGGTGGTGCTCTCGGACGAGACCTTGGGGCACCTCGAGACCAACGATCCCGAGAGCGCGGAGGCCATTCGCGCCCACTTTGCCTACTGGGACGACATCGCGGTGCTCCACCGCGGGGTGCGAACGGTGTCCACCGGACACGGGTTTTGCGGCATTGGGCGAAAGAAGCTGCTGGAGCTTCTGCAGGCCCGGGCCCGAGCCCTCGGGGTCGAGCTGGTCTTCGAAAGAGAGGTTCGGGGCTTGGCGGAGCTGAAGGACTTCGACGTGGTGGTGGCCGCGGACGGCCTCAACTCGAGAGTCCGAGCGGAGCGGGAAGCGGACTTCGGCCCCGAGATCGAACGGCGCAAGTGCAAGTTCGTATGGCTGGGCACCCACCAAAAGTTCGACGACGCCTTCACTTTCATCTTCGAAGACACGCCCAAGGGCTGGGTTTGGGCGCACGCCTACCAATTCGACGCCGAGACCGCGACCTTCATCGTGGAGTGCTCCGAAGAGACATGGCGTCGGTACGGCTTTGGGGAGATGACGAAAGAAGCGTCCATCGCCGCTTGCGAGGCCATCTTCGCCCCCCACCTGGGGGGGCATGCCCTCATGAGCAACGCCCACCATATCCGGGGCTCGGCGTGGCTCAACTTTCCCAAGGTGCTGTGCTCGAAGTGGTGGACCGACAACGTGGTGCTGCTCGGAGACGCCGCCGCCACCGCCCATTTCTCGATCGGGTCGGGCACGAAGTTGGCGATGGAGAGCGCCGTGAGCCTCGCCGATGCTCTTCACGAGGAGCCGGACTTGGCCCGAGCCTTCTCCCGGTATGAGGAGGAGCGTCGGATCGAAGTGCTGCGCCTCCAATCCGCCGCCCGTAACTCTCTAGAGTGGTTCGAGGAGGTCGAGCGCTACCTTCCCCTCGATCCCGTGCAGTTCAACTATTCGCTCCTCACCCGGTCTCAGCGCATCAGCCACGAAAACCTCCGCCTGCGGGATCCGGAGTGGGTGGGTTCCGCGGAGGCCTGGTTTCAAGCCCAAGCGGGCGCCGAGGCCCGAGCTCGCCCGCCGATGTTTGCCCCCTTGAAGCTGCGGGATCTCGAGCTCTCGAATCGCGTGGTGGTGTCCCCGATGGCCCAGTACAAGGCGCAGGACGGACGTCCCGGGGACTGGCACCTCGTGCACTACGGGGAGCGCGCCAAAGGCGGGGCGGGGCTCGTCTTTACGGAGATGACCTGCGTCTCTCCCGAAGCGCGGATCACCCCGGGGTGTACGGGGCTGTGGAGCGATGAGCAGGCGGCCGCGTGGAAGCGCATCGTCGACTTCGTTCACGCCGAGACGTCGGCGAAGATCGCGCTTCAGCTGGGGCACGCGGGGCCCAAGGGTTCGACGCAACTGGGTTGGGAGCGCATGGACGCCCCGCTCCCGGACGGGAACTGGCCGCTCATCGCGCCGTCGCCCCGGGCCTGGTCGCCGGAGAACGCCGTACCCCGAGAGATGACTCGGAGGGACATGGACCGGGTCACGGAAGACTTCGTGGCCGCCACCGAGCGTGCCGCCCGCGTCGGCTTCGACTGGCTCGAGCTTCACTGCGGACATGGTTATCTCCTCTCCGCGTTCATCTCCCCCCTCACGAACCATCGGGCCGATGCCTACGGCGGCGCCCTCGAGGGCCGCCGGCGCTTCCCCATCGAAGTCTTTCGGGCCATGCGCGAGGCATGGCCCTCATCCCGCCCCATGTCGGTGCGCATCTCCGCCCATGACTGGGTGGGCGACGAAGGCCTTACGCCCTCGGAGGCTGTCGAGGTGGCGCGGGCCTTCGTGGAGGCGGGGGCTGACATCATGGACGTCAGCGCCGGACAAACCTCGACCCGCGCCCGGCCCGTCTACGGCCGCATGTTCCAGACCCCGTTCTCCGATCAGATTCGGAACGAGGCGGGCCTTCGCACCATGGCCGTGGGGAACATCTATACCCCCGACCACGTCAACTCCATCCTCATGGCGGGGAGGGCCGACCTGGTCTGTCTGGCTCGGCCGCATCTCACCGAACCCTACTGGACCCACCACGCCGCGGCGGCGCTCGGAGACCCGGGCCCGGCGTGGCCCGACCCTTATCTCAGCGGGCGAGACCAGCTCCGCCGTCTCGCGGAGCGGGGCGAGGGCTTCTTCGACGGAGCGCGACGATGACCGGCTTTTCCGGCCACGCGGTGGTCACGGGCGGGGGCTCGGGCATTGGACAGGCGATCGCCGAACGGCTCGCCCGGGACGGGGCCTCGGTCACAGTCATGGGGCGTCGCAAAGAGCGACTGGAGGCGGTGGCGCAGGCGCACGCTTCCATCGCCGTCGAGCGGGTCGACGTCTCCGACGCCGCGTCGGTGGAGACGGCCTTCGCGGCGGCCGAAGCTTGGGCGCCGGTCGATGCCGTGGTCGCCAACGCCGGTCGCGCCGAGAGCGCCCCCCTTCACCGAACGAGCCTCGAAACCTGGCGCGAGACCCTGGACGTCAACCTCACCGGCGCCTTCCTCACCGCCCGCGCAGCGCTGGAAGGGATGCTCTCCCGCGGCCAGGGGCGGATCGTGTTCGTGGCCAGCACCGCCGGCCTCAAAGGCTACGCCTACGTAGGGGCCTACTGCGCGTCGAAGCACGGGGTGGTGGGGCTCGCGAAGTCGCTCGCCGTCGAGGTCGCCGCGAAAGGGATCACGGTCAACGCGGTTTGCCCCGGCTACGTCGAGACCCCGATGCTCGAGGCGACCATCGCGAACATCGTGGAGAAGACCGGACGCAGCCCCGAAGCGGCCCGGGCCAGCCTCCTTCGCGACACCCCTCGGGGACGCTTCGTCCAGCCGGAGGAAGTGGCGGACGCGGTGGCGTGGCTGCTTTCGCCCGGAGCCTCCGGGGTGACCGGTCAATCGCTCACGGTGGCTGGGGGTGAGCAGTAAGTCTCGCTGATTTTGCGGGCGGCCCGGGACCCTTCTCGGGTTCGATACACAACCGCGCTCACACGCCGATGAACCCGGCGAGATGAGCACGAAGCAGCAGGTCTTCTGGGTGGGGGCGGCCGGGTTGGGCGTAGGTACCGCCGCCGGCGTCGTGGGGGCGGGCGCTTTGATCCCCGCCACCGTGGGCCTCGTCACGCTGATCGTGTTGGCTCTAGGGGCTGCTCGCATGGCCCGCCCCCTCGCCCGCCTCGCGGGCCCGGGCCGCGGACCCGAGGTCGACCGCATCGCGGCTCGGATCTGCCAGCTCGAGACCCAGCTCGAGGTCGCCACCGACGGGCTCGAGGCGGTGGCCAGCGCCCTCAGGGCCGGGCGCGCGGAGCCGTTCACGGCCTGGTGGCGCACGCATGAGAGGCACTCGCCCCTCCGCCCCGAGCTCCTCGAGCATGTCCTCCGCCAGGGAGGGCCGAGCCTCGAGCGCCTTCGAGAGCTGTCGGACACCACGGAGCAGATGGGGGGGCAAGCGGAGCGCGCGCTGGGGCGGCTGGACCAAATGGGGAGTGACCTCGACGCCATCTCGGAGGCCCTTCGCACCGCCCACGCCGGGGCCGAGGGCCTCGAGGCTTCCGCGAAGAAGAGCGATGCCCACGCTCAGGCCGCGGACGGGGAGACCCGAGCCTTACACGCCCACCTGGCTTCGCTCGAAGCACGGATCCGAGAGCTCAGCGAGCTCGCCCTGAACATCGCGGGCGTCACCAAGGGGGTTCAGGACATGGCGTACCGGACCAACCTCGCCGCCCTCAATGCGTCGGTGGAGGCGGCCAAAGCCGGGGATCAGGGGCAGGGCTTCGCGGCCGTGGCGAGAGAGCTACAGGTCCTCTCGGAGCGATGCTCGGTGACGGCGCAGGAGACCGCGGAGGTCCTCGACGGTGCGGACCGCATGGCTCTGGACACTCGGGACCTGGCCGGGGGCGCGCTGAGCCAGGCCGGACAGCTCGAAGCCTCCGTGAGCCGGCTCGGAGAAGATCTGCTCGAGCTCACGGCGGGACTGGGGCAGGTCGAGGCTCATCTCGGGGTGGGGGTGAGCCGTGCCGACCGCGCGCACGCGCACGCCGAGCGGCTGTGCCGAGAGCTCGAGGTCATCGAGCTTCACGGTCGCGAGGCCTCCGCGTCCGCGTCCTCCGTCATGCCTCCGCCCTTGCCGCCCCCGGGGGACACGCGGGAGCTTCCGCGGGTCCGCTCCACGACCACCCGGGCCGCCCCCGCCGCGTTCATGCCCTCGGCCATGGGGGCCTCCGCGCTCGAGGGCAGCGGCGTCTCGACCGACGGGCTCACCTTCGACCTCGACCCTCCCGCGACGCTTCCGCCGGAGGCCTGATACAAGGCGGGAGAAATGGCCGCGATGCGCGAGCTCGAACCTGAGCACTTCGACTGGCGGGCGGAGGACGGCGTAGCGGTGGTCTCGCTGCGCCGTCCGGACCGCAAGAATCCGCTGACTTTCGAGAGCTACGCCGAGCTCCGCGACACGTTTCGCAAGCTCCCCGAGGCCGAGGACATCGACGTCGTCGTGCTCGCCTCCAACGGCGGCAACTTTTGCTCCGGCGGAGACGTTCACGACATCATCGGTCCTCTCGTGGCCATGGACATGCCCGGGCTTCTCCGCTTCACGCGGATGACGGGAGATCTCGTCAAAGCGATGATCGCCTGCCCGCAGCCCGTGATCGCGGCCGTGGAGGGGATATGTGTCGGCGCCGGAGCGATCCTCGCCATGGCCAGCGACCTTCGCTACGCCTCGCCCTCGGCGAAAGCGGCCTTTCTCTTCACGCGGGTCGGCCTCGCCGGTTGCGACATGGGAGCTTGCGCGATGCTCCCTCGCATCATTGGCCAGGGTCGAGCGGCCGAGCTTCTCTATTCCGGGCGCTCCTTCGGGGCCGAGGAGGGGGAGCGCTGGGGCTTTTGGAACCGGGTGGTGGGACCGGAAGCCTCGGTCTTGGACGCCGCCCTGGAGATGGCTCGACGCCTGTCCGAGGGTCCCACCTTTGCTCACGGCATGACGAAGACCATGCTGCGCCAGGAGTGGGCGATGGGTCTGGAGCAGGCGATCGAAGCGGAGGCTCAGGCCCAAGCTATTTGCATGAAGACGGGAGACTTTGAGCGCGCGTACCGGGCCTTTGTCGACAAGCGGGCCCCGGTGTTCGAAGGACGCTAGTCATGGCCGATCGGAGCTTCCTCGAGTGGCCGTTCTTTCTCGACCGCCATCGCGAGTTCGCGGCCCGTCTCGAGGACTGGGCCCGGGACGAGCTCGGCGGCGCCCACGACGAGGACGTGGACCGGGCTTGTCAGGAGCGGGTCCGGCTGCTCGGCCGCGCGGGCTGGCTCCTCCCGACCGCGCCCGATCCCGACCGGCCCGCCCCCCTCGACGTGCGTCAGCTCTGTCTCGCCCGCGAGATCCTGGCCCGGCACGACCCGCTCGCGGACTTCGTGTTCGCGATGCAGGGCCTCGGCGCGGGCGCGCTGTCGCTGTTCGGAACCGATGAGCAGAAGGCGCTCTGGCTCCCGCGGACCCGAACCGGCGGCCTCATCGCGGGCTTCGCGCTGTCGGAGCCGAGATCCGGTTCGGACGTGGCGAATCTCGAGTGTCAGGCCACGCGCAGCGATACCCACTGGGTCCTCGAGGGCGAGAAGACGTGGATCTCCAACGGGGGCATCGCGGATCTCTACGTGGTCTTCGCCCGAACCAGCGGCTCGGGCGCCCGAGGGATCACGGCCTTCGCGGTGCCGGCCGAGGTCCCGGGGCTGGAGATCGCGGAGCGGATCCGCACCGTGGCGCCTCACCCCCTCGCGCGGCTTCGCTTCAGCGGCGTCGAGGTTCGGGACGAAAACCGCATCGGGGAGGTGGGACAAGGATTCAAAATCGCCATGAGCGTGCTGGACGTCTTCCGCTCCACGGTGGGGGCGGCAGCCCTCGGGATGGCGCGTCGCGCCCTCGAGCTCTCGATCGATCGCGCCGCCCAGCGAGAGCTGTTCGGAGCGCCTCTCGCCGACCTTCAGCTCATCCAGGGCAAGCT
This sequence comes from Myxococcota bacterium, assembly GCA_039819565.1. Classification (GTDB taxonomy): domain Bacteria; phylum Myxococcota; class Kuafuiibacteriia; order Kuafuiibacteriales; family Kuafuiibacteriaceae; genus JAHQVK01. The sequence continues at coordinate 7,752 of JBCBRU010000384.1, forward strand.
GGCGGACATGGCCACCGCTGTCGACGCGGCCGCCCTCCTCGTCTACCGCGCCGCGTGGACCAAGGACGCGGGGGCGGAGCGGGTCACGCGGGAAGCGGCCATGGCCAAGCTCTTTGCCACGGAGGAGGCCCAGCGGGTCATCGACGAGGCGGTTCAGATCCACGGGGGGGATGGGGTTCGGGTGGGGCACCCGATCGAAGCCCTCTACCGAGAGATCCGAGCTTTGCGGATCTACGAGGGGGCCTCGGAGGTTCAGCGGGTGGTCATCGCTCGTCAAACCCTGTCCTCTGCGTCCAGGGTGCCGTCGTGATTCACGACGAGCTTCACCCGGCAGGTTGGGCCAAGCCCAAAGGGTACGCCCACGGCATCCAGGCTCGGGGCCGTCAGATCTATGTAGGGGGCCAGGTCGGATGGACCGCCCGCCAAGAGTTTGAAGCGCTCGACTTCGTGGGGCAGGTGAGACAGGCCCTCCGCAACATCGTGGACATCCTCGCCGAGGCCGGGGCGGGCCCTGAGCACCTCGTTCGTCTCACCTGGTATGTCACCGACAAAAAGGTCTACCTCGACACCCTCCGAGAGGTGGGGGTCGTGTACCGAGAGGTACTCGGCAAGAACTATCCCGCGATGGCGCTCGTGCAGGTGGTGGCCCTCGTCGAGGATGCCGCGCTCGTCGAGATCGAAGCCACCGCGGTCGTGCCTGAAGGTTCCTAGATGCGCCCGGCGCGAATTCTGACACCCCTCGGCCGCGCCTCTCGCCGCGTGCTCGCTCGGCCGTCGC
>JBCBRU010000385.1:0-8495 GCA_039819565.1 Myxococcota bacterium
CTGGCAGGATGTATTGGGGCCGGACGGATCGTCCCCCGGGGGACGCGTCGAGCCGCGGGGACACGGGAGACAACCACCATCGGCGACATAGAAGCCGTCCTGACAGAACTCTGGACGAGGGGCCTGAGCCGCACCGACATCCATGAGCACGCCGGCGTCCACGCCCGGTACGCGATTCGGCGAGCCGCCATCGACGGTCTCGGACCCCAGGGTCGCAGGCTCCCCGCACCCGTTGAGGTACATGCTCGCCGCTGCCAAGGTAAGGAAGGTACAGCTCAGGCAGCGCTTCGAGTTCGGGACGCTCATGGCCTCAGAGAAGCAGCCCCAAGGCGAATCCCGGCGGCGTGACTCGGGACACAAACCCACGCTCCCCGTTGTTAGCTCTTCGTCGAGTCAAGACTTCACGGAGCCCCTATGCGGTGACCGTCGCAGATCTCACGCGGCCCTGTACGAACTCTCTCAGGAGCCGCTGGAGCACGAGGTCTCACTTCCTTTGGACCGGCGCGCCCGGAGGAGTCCAGCCCGACCCTTCGGGTGCACGACATCGGACGGGGCGCGATCATCGTATCGGTGCCCATGCGCGTCCGGGGACTCGAGGTCATCGGCGCAACCCGTCACGTCGTATTCGACCCAGCCGGCCATGCGGTCGCGGTTTCGGGTTTTGCGCACATGGCCCCGCTTTGAGCGAAACTCTTGCTGAGAAAGGGTGAGTCGCGAGCCCCAGCTCGGCTCGACGCGCTCCGCTCCACATTTGCACAACATCTGGCGTCGAGGGTGACCGCGAGACAGGGGCGAGGCCGAGTGCTCGCCCTTTTGAGATACGTGATGAAAAGGCTGCTTCTCCCCTCGATCCATACCATGTACACGCTCGCTCCCCTGGCGTTCACGGCGGCTGTCCTCGCCGCCTGCGGCAGCTCGGAACCGACCGAGGTCGTGCCGGGCGAAGACCCCGACGCGGGGGTCAACCTGCCCTCCGAGGACCTCGGCTCCGGGCCGGACGCGGCCGAGCCCTCGGGGGTCGAGCTGTCCCCCGCGCTCTGCGATGACCCGAGCAACCTGCAGGCGGTTCTGGGGGGGCTGGGCGCGGGTGGCGGGAACGCCGGCAGCGGGAGCCTCGACATGAACGAGGATGAGCTTCAGAAGCTCCTCGCGAAACCCACGGAGCGCTTCTATATGGTTAACCTCATCAAGTTCCGGGAGCAGGCCGAGTACGCGGATGGTCGCGAGACGAATCTCACCGGCGAAGAGGCGAACGCTCTCTATGATCCTCTGCCCCTCATCCAAGCCATGGGAGGACGCATCGTTTACAGCGCCACCGTCGACCAACAGATCGACGGGGGGGATGACGTCGCCTGGGAAAACATCGCGATCGTGGAGTATCCCTGCCCGATCGGTTTCCTCGCCATGGTGACGAGCCCTGAGTTTCAGGAAACCCAGGTCCACAAGGAGGCGGGGGTCGAGATCACCCGGGTCATGTTCTCCGAGCTCCAGCCGCTCCCTTCTCCGGCCGACCCGGACCAGTCCGAGGCAGCTTTTCCCCCGACCGCGGAGGACCCCGCTTTCGACCTGATGCACGTGATGGACTTTCACGACATCGCCCAGTACGAGCCCGGGGCCAACGAGCCGGAGCGCACGGGGGAGGAGGCGTGGAATCTCTACCAGTCCGGCGGCACCGGCGCGTCCATGGCCCTCGGGCACTATCCCACCGCCTTCTTCACCGTGACGGGGACGCTCATTGGCGAGAACACGGGATGGGACCAGATCCAGATCGTCCACATGTCGAGCCAGGCCGGCTTTCAGGCTCTTCTCGACGAGGAGATGCGTCAGGAGGGGCGGTATCATCGCCTCGCCGCCCTCTCGGACAACGACTCGATGATCATGTTCCCGCGCCTCTCGTCCATCCCCTACACGGACGACGACGGCGGAGGCGCGATGGGGCCGGAGGTCACTCCGAACGGAACAGGTACGCCTTGTCGGGACGACGCGGAATGCCCGGACGCTAGCTTCATCTGCCTCTCCGACGGCGTCTCGACGGGCTTCTGCACCCCTCAGGGCTGTGGGGCCGGAACGTGTGAGGGCTCGTACCTCTGCTGCCGTGAGTGTAGCTCGGTGGTCGCGGATCAGCTCCCCTTCCAGGGTTCGGCGTGCTTCCCCGGCGCCTCTGCCACCGCCCTCACCAACGCGCCCGCCTCCTGCACCTGCGACTGAAGACCGTCCGGCGGAACAGCGCCAGGCGGCGCGACCTGGGGCCTAGAGAGCCCAACCACTAAGTTGTCGGAATTACTAAGTCGAGCACGATGTAGATCGCGCCAATCAGCCTATGAACGGTGGCGAGGAGCGCTCTTCGGTACCCTCGGCGAGCTTTGAGCCTGAAGAACTTGGCTCGGTAGTAGGTGCCTCGAACGCGGATGGCGGTCGCGCAGTTCACCTGGCCGGTCTTTCGACAACGACGGCTGCTAGGGTACTGCCGGTCTCATTGACGGGACTTGGCGGGCCGTGCACTAGACCTTCCCCATGGACGACGGCGCGAAGTGGGACCGCGACACCGTAGTGGTGGTGCTCCAGGCCGCGGCGACCTTCGCGAGCATCCTCATCGCCCTCATCGCGCTCTACGCGGCGCTCGAGGAGGCCGAGGCGGTGCGGAAGCAGCAGGAGGCGGTGGTTTGGCCTCGGCTCGTCCCGTCCCGGGGCGTGTCCACCACAGGAGACGCGCAGACGGTATCCTTCGAGGTCGCCAATAAAGGCATCGGGCCGGCGGTGATCGGAGACGCTCACCTCGAGCTCGACGGAAAGGTCGTAGACGGGTGGTGGGAGGCGGCACAACTTCTCGTCGAAGAGGACTCGAGGGAGGTGCCGGTCTACGCCTCGAACAGCTCGATTCTCGGAAACGTCATCGCGGCACAAGAGAACGTCCGGCTCTTCGAGGTGTCGACGAAGGCTCTAGACGAGCTCCCCCCCCGCGTCGATGAGAAGCAGGTGGCCGAGATGCGCGAACTCTATCCAAAGCTCATTCGAGCGCTGACGGAAGCCTATGACGCTCGCCGGCTCAAGATCGAGATATGCTACTGCTCGGTGTTCGAGGAGTGTTGGAGCGTCAGCAACGAAGATCGCAAGCCCAAGCCCCTCGATAGATGCACCGAGCACGAGCGCTCCAAGATCTGACCTGCGCGCGAGAGATCCCCGACGGTGAGACCCCTCATACCCGGCGCTCTGACGGCCCTCGTGCTCCTCGCGTGTGGAGGATCTCCATCTCTTCGAACGGATGTTGGCCTCATCGATGCGGGAGCCGAACCGGGCGACGACCTAGGGCTCGACCTGGGGGGCGCCGAGGACTCCGGCTCCGGCGGGGGAGAAGATGTGGGCCCCCGGGATGGGGGGCAGGAGGACGCAGGCGCCGTCCTGCCCGAAGCGGTTCGAGTGCGTGTGCTCCTCGATGGGGCCCCCGCTACTGGAGCTCGCGTGAGCTACGGCGGGTCAGGGATCTTCACGGAGACCTCCTCGACCGGATGGGTGGAGGTCATCTTGCGTCCACGGACCCCGGGGCCCGACACCGTCATCATCGCCGCCCATCCCGAAGCACGAACCCACGTGGCTCTCCTCGGCCCGGGAAGGCCCTCGGTCATCGAGATCGCCCTCGAGCGATTCTCTCCGGTGGACAACCCCGCTTACCGCTTCGCGGACCCGGGCGAGCCCGACCGTCGCGCGACGACGAATCAGTGCGCGCACTGCCACGTGACGATGAACGAAGCCTGGATCACCTCGTCGCATCGGGAGAGCGCCCGCAATCCCATCCTCCTCGACGTCTACACCGGGGTCTCGAGGGCGGCCACGACCTCCACCGCCTGCGACGAGGCCAGCGGGAGCTGGGTGACTTCTCGAGTTCCTGGCTCCGACGTCACCGGCGCTCGCTGTCACCTCGGAGATGGCGCTCTCGACGTTCTCAACCCTGATTGCGTGTCGCCCCCGTGCGAAGGACCCGAAATGGGCGACTGCGCTGGGTGCCATGCGCCGGGTATCGACGGCGCGACCTCGGGGCGCGGTCTTCTGGAGGCTCGGGGGCGAGCGTTCGAGTATGGCGTCCACTGCGATGTATGCCACCGCGTCGAGTCGGTCCGGCTCGGAGAGGCCCCCGGGGTCGCGGGCGCGCTACGTATCTTGCGCCCCTCCGAGCGCGATGGCTTCGGCCTCAACGAGGACGGCTGGTTGCCGGTGACCTTTGGCCCCTCCTGGGACTCCCCGAACCCAAAGATGGGAAGCGTGCCTCGGGCGCACTTTCTCGGGCCCGAGCTGTGCGCCGGCTGCCACGAGCAGGAGCGGTCGGTCCTGGTGGCCGGGGTGAACCTCGACCCAGTTCGATGGCCCTCAGGTCGACTACCGATCTATTCGACGTACTCAGAGTGGCGGCGAGGCCCCTATGCGGATGCGGTCTCTTGCCAGGGGTGCCACATGCCCCCGGATCCCGCGGCCGAGAACGGCGGCGACCTTCAGCTCCTGGCCGACGCCTCCACGGGCATCGCCGGGGGCTGGCCCCGACCCCCAGGGGCGGTCCGGAGCCACGCCTTCGTCGGCCCGCGAACCGAAGGCGCAGGCCTGCTTCAGATGGCAGCTTCGGTCCGGGTGACGGCGGAGGTTCAGGGAGCTGCCTACGACGTTCGCGTGGTCACTCGAAACGTGGGCGCCGGTCACGCCTTGCCCACGGGAGCTCCTTCTCGACAGCTCTTCTTGCGGGTCGAGGCCACGTGCGGCGGGGCGGCGCTGGCCGCGGTCGGCGGCGACGCCATCGGGCCCTTGGGGGGATACGAAGAGTGGCGCCTCGGACCCTTCGAAGCCTCCGGCTGGCCCCGAGCCCGAGCTGGAGACCGCCTCTTCGCTTTGGCGGACGGCGGTCGCGCTGACTACGACGGCCCTCCTCCCTTCGAGTCGGGCGGGCGGTTCACGGCGGCCGAGAAGGGGCGAACGCGGTGGCTCGCCGCGGGCACCGCAGAGATCCTCAGCGTCGACGACGGGCGCATCGAGCTCGACGCCGAGTTCAGCGGCACCGTCCAGGCCGTGGTCCGCGTACGGCCGGGCGCCTCCGGGCCGGAGGCCCTCGCGGGCCGGCCTGGGACCAGCTTCGCCCGGGTGACTTCCGGCCGGGACGGAGCTTTGGGGGTGCCTCACCACGCAGCTGTCGACGTGGTGAGGGACGACCGCCTCAAGCCTCGGCAGGCTCGAGAGACGACGCATCGATTCCGGGTACCACAGAGCTGCAGCGGGCAGCTCGCCGCTCGGGCGGTCCTCGTGTACCGGCCCCTCCCGCGCTTTCGTACGGAGCGTCGAGGCTGGTCGCGGTCCGACATCGTCATGGCGGAGGGGGAGCCATAATGCACGGGGCCCGCTGGCTGGTCATCCTCTTGGCGTGGGGGGCGGGGTGTCGGCCGAGCTCCGAGACGAACATCGCCGCTCGCCCGCTCGAGCCGCCGGCGGCGGCTGTCGATCTCGATCCGGACCCTGGTCGTCTCGAGGTCCGCCTCGTGGCCGAGCGCGCAAGCGACGGATCCTATCGCTACTCCGGCGCCCGACCGGGGCCGACCCTTCGCGCTCGGGTGGGGGACCGGGTGGTCGTCCACCTCGATAACGCGCTGACGGATCCGACCACCATTCACTGGCACGGCGTTGGCGTACCCAACGACATGGACGGCGTTCCGTGGGTGACAGGCACGGTTGCGCCGGGCGAGTCCTTTACCTACGCGTTCACCGTAGAGCGCGCTGGCACGTTCTGGTATCACCCCCACTTCGACACCGCTCGGCAGGTGGATCGAGGTCTACACGGGCTGTTCGTCGTCGAGGATCCTTCACAGCCCGCTCTCCCGGAGCTTCTCCTCGTCTTCGACGAGCCGGACGAGGGAGGGCCGCACCCCATTCACGGGCACGGGCGCCTCGGTACGCACTGGACCGTCAACGGTACCGAAACTCCCGTTGCTCATCGGTTGGTCGAGAGCGGACGTATGCGTGCCCGTGTTCTCAATGCGAGCAACACAGCCTACCTCTGGCTCGAGAGCAGCGATCCGTCCTCGCTCGAGCTGAGGGCGGTGGCTGGAGATCAGGGCTTCGACGGCGGACCCCGGGAAGCGCCCGTCCTCGTCGGGCCGGGAGATCGGGTGGAGCTGGAGCTAGGGGTTCGGTCGGCAGCGAGCCTTCGGACGCGCCGCTGGTCCCTGAACGGCGGCGAAGTGCCCTACGCCCCGGCTGTCGAGCTCGTGCGCTTCCAGGTGGATACGACCGGTGATTTGTCCTCTTCCCCCGACTGGCCCTTTTCGGGGGCTCTGCCCACCCCCGACGTGGCCCGCACCGACGTCCTGTGGGCACTGATGGGCTCGGACCGAAGCGGACGTTGGACGATCAACGCTGAGGTCTTCCCGAACATCACCCCGGAGACGCTGCCCCTCGGCCGGCCGGCCATCGTCGAGGTGCGGAACATGTCCCCCACCGAACATCCGTTTCATCTGCATGGGTTCGTCTTCGAGCTCCTGTCGCGAAATGGCGTTGCCCCTCCATTCAGGACCATCGAGGACACGATCAACGTTCGCATTCGCGAGCGACTGCGGCTGCGCGTCACACCTGAGCGACCGGGGGACTGGATGGCTCACTGCCACATCCTTCCTCACGCGGACGGAGGGATGATGACGGTGCTCAGGGTCCCTCCGCAGCCCTGATTGTCAGTAGGGTAGGCCGGGCAGGGGCCAGTTCGGGACGCGCTTCAGGGCTCTTCGTTCGGTGATGTAGAGGGTTCGTTGATCCTCGCGGGGTCTTACTGCGGCTTTCGAGGGACGTGAAGACCTTTGCGGATCCGGCCTCGAAGATCTTGTCGACGAGGTGAGGGCGCTCGCGGAGGCCGCCCACGACATCATTCCCTGAGCCGACTTGGGCCCGGCCGTTAGGTCATCGAGTGGGAGCTCACCTGCACCCGAAAGAGGGGTCCAGATCGTCCTCGTACGTACGCGCGCGGAGATCGCCGTTGGCGTCCGCTACTCGTGGTTGCGTTTGGCAAACGCAACCACGAGGTCGTAGCGCTAAAACATGAACGCACCGTCACGTTCGGCGGCTTTGGGGAGCCCGACCACTACGTCACTCGGCCTTCGCCAGCTGTTTCCCCTCCTGACCATCGTCTTCTTGGATTCGATGGGCTTTACGATCATCTTCCCCATCCTTCCCTTCTACGGCCTTGCGTTCGGGGCTACGCCGTCGACGGTAGGCGCCCTCATTTAATGCTATGCTCTTGCGCAACTTGTCTTTGCGCCGGTGCTAGGCCGTGTGTCCGATCGCGTCGGTCGAAAGCCGGTGCTCCTGGCCGCGCAAGCGGGCACTTTCGTCAGCCTCGTCTTGGTGGGCTCGGCCTGGGCCCTGCCTGTCCTCTTCGTGGCGCGCACGCTGGACGGTATCACCGGAGCCAACTTATCCACGGTTCAGTCGGCAATCAGCGACATGACCGATGAAGACGGGCGGGCGCGAGGGCTTGACTGGGTGGGCGCTGCCTCAGGTCTCGGGTTTATCTTTGGGCCCCTCGTGAGCGGTCTCGCCCTTCGATGGGCGGGCAACAACTATGCGGCGCCGGCCTTTGTGGCGGCCGCCTTTGCCCTCACGGGGGGGCTCCTTACGCTCTTTCTCTTTCGGGAGACTGCGCCAGCGGCCGGGAGCGGCCGGGCTCACGCACGGGTCCTGGTCACCGAATCCCTCTGGGCCGGCCTTCGGTCCTCGCGTCTCGGCCCCCTCTTTCTGTTGGTGTTCGCCGTTCAGCTGATATTCAGCGTGTTTACCTCCACCTTCGCGCTATTTACGCTCGAACGACTCGGGTTCAACAGCGTGGACAACGCGATCTTCTTTGGCATCTTCGGCCTGCTTCTCGTCGCGATGCAGGGCTTTTTCGTGGGGCGATGGATCCCCCGGTTCGGGGAGCATCGCGTCCTCACAGCTAGTTTCCTGCTGTCCGCCTGCGGGTTCGGCTTGGCCGCCTTGACGCCCCGTCAGGCCGTACCCTGGTACTCGGAATCGGCCATGGTGGCCGAACTTACTCAACAAGGTGCTTCTCTTTCGCAACTAGAGTTGCTGCCTGGTGAGGTGGGGGCGGGGGTTGGGGCGTTCGTTTTCATGCTCATCGCCCTGTTGCCGGGGCCCCTCGGCTTCACCCTCCAGATGCCCACCCTCCAGACCCTCATCACCCGACGCGTGCCTTCCACCGAGATGGGTCAGGCGCTTGGGATAAGCGCCTCCTTCGCGGGCGCGGGGATGGTGGTCGGGCCGATCCTCGGCGGCCTTCTGTTTGACCATCTCGGGCCCTCCGCCCCCTTCACGGTCAGCGCCGCGCTGAGCATGGTGCTCCTCGGGGCGTTTTGGGCGCGCGAGTCACGAGCGAGCTAAAGAGGCACGGGTCGCTGGGTTCGGGGCGGGATTACATGAGGCGGAGCGGTCGCGCCCTCCGCGCGTTCCGCCGAGGCCGGCACCGGTCGTCCGGTCTC
>JBCBRU010000386.1:0-8467 GCA_039819565.1 Myxococcota bacterium
ACCCCGATCGCGGCCGCCCTCGACACGGGGGGGCTGCGCGTGGGCCTTGCTCTCGCCTTCTTGTGGGGCTCCGTCTACGTCAATCTCCGCGGCCTTCGTTTGTACGAGACCATTCTCATTCCCCTCATGCTGACCATGTTCCTCCTCGGAAGCATCGTCATCGTGGCTGGCTTCCTCTATGACCACGGCGACTTCGCTCGGGGTCTGAGCCTCAGAGAAGGTATCGAACTCGGCCCGGCACCCCGCGGGGAGTTTCGGTGGAGCACCTTTCTTGCCGCCTCGGCGGTGCTCTTCAGCAGCTTCATAGGCTTTGACTCGATCGCCCAGGCGGGTGGAGAGGCCAAGAACCCTGGCCGAAACCTTCCTCTCGCCATCGGAATCGCGATCGGCGTGGTCGGCAGCTTCTATCTTCTCTTTACGGCCGCGGTGTACCACGCGGTCCCCTGGTCCTTTGTGGCCGAGCGGTCGGCCACGAGCGACCTGACCGCCCCCGGTCTTCTCGGATACGTCCTCTCTCCGAGCTGGACGGTGCTGATCGTTCTCGGCGCGGCCATCGCCCTCATCAACGATCTTCCCGCAATGCTTCTTGCGGTCTCGCGACTCATGTTCGCCTGGGCGGAGGACGGCGTCTTTCCCCCGCTCGTCGCTCGGATCCACCCTCGACTCCACACGCCCTACGCGGCCTTGACGGCTAGCGGCCTTCTCGCCACGTTGAGCATCCTGGGTTGCCACTACGCTGGGGACTTCTTCCTCGGCGTCGACATGCTCGTGACCTCGATGCTCTTCAACTTTCTGGTCATGTGCCTCGCGGTCGTGGCGCTGCCGATGCGAAATCCTACTCTGGCCGCCGAGGTCAAAGTCTTCGAGAAGCGGGAGGTCCAGCTGCCTCTCGCCCTCCTGGGAGCCCTCACCCTGGGAGGACTTCTCGCCGTTCAAACTTGGAAGGACCTTAGCACCCCCGTGGCCGCATGGTACTTCCACTCCACGTATGTCTGGCTCATCGTGATGGCGTTGGGGAGCGCCATCTTCGCCAGAGAGTGGCTCCGGATGCGCGGGCGAGGTCTCGACCCCGAAGTCATCTTCACCACCCTCCCCCCGGAATCACATGAGTAATGTAGAGAGAATCGAGCTTGCTCCGGGACTCGAGATCTCCCGGCTTCTGACCGGGCTCTGGCAGATCGCGGACATGGAGCGGGAGGGCGGCACCGTGGATCCCGAGCAGGCCGCTCGAGACATGGAGCGATACGTCGACGCAGGTCTCACGACCTTCGACATGGCCGATCACTATGGGTCCTCGGAGATCATCGCGGGCGCCTTCGATGAACGTCGACCTGGAGCTTCTCAGCTCCTCACCAAGTGGGTCCCGAAACCCGGGCCCATCACCCTCGACCTGGCGCGCGAAGCGGTGGAGCGAGCCCTCGAACGGATGGGGAGAGCGCGTCTCGACCTGCTCCAGTTCCACGCTTGGAACTACGCGGATCCGAGCTATCTCGATGGTCTCTATCATCTTCAGACCCTCAAGCGTGAAGGACTCATTGCGCATCTGGGCGTAACCAACGTCGATACGGCTCACCTTCGACTCATGCTCGAAAGTGGCATCGAGATCGCTTCGAATCAGATCTGCTACTCACTTATCGACCAGAGAGCACGAAAGGGTATGACGGAGCTGTGCCGGGAACACGGCGTGCGCATCCTCGCCTTCGGAACCCTGGCGGGCGGGTTTCTCACAGAGCGTTGGGTGGACGCCCCCGAGCCGACGGCGCACGCGCTCGGGACCTGGTCCCAAATGAAATACAAGCGATTCATCGACGCCTCCGGGGGGTGGGAGCGGTTTCAGAACCTGCTCCGGATCCTCCGAGAGATCTCTGCGGGGCTCGGCGCTTCCATGGCCAACGTGGCCACCCGCGCCATTCTGGAGGCCCCCGCCGTGGGTGGAGTCATCGTGGGGGCTCGCCTCGGGCAGCGCGCCCACTTCGAAGACAACCTCAAAGTCTTCGACTTCGAGCTAGACGCCGCCGCTCGAGCCTCCCTCGATGCGGCGCTGGCCGCCCTCGAGCCCATCCCCGGGGACTGCGGCGACGAGTACCGAAAGCCTCCTTTCCTGACCGCCTCGGGAGACCTCAGCCACCACCTCGAGACCTTTCCCGCGCCGTTTCCCACCTGCCCTGGGCCAGACGGGCGAACCCTCGTGCTCAGCGGCACGGAGTGGGAGGATCTGGCCGGTTTTGCCCGCGCCGTGCGCACAGGAGACCGTGTTCTCGTCTCGGGCACCACCGCTACCCACGGGACCAGGCGCATCGGGGGCGACGATCCCGCCGCCCAGGCAACCTTCTGCCTCGACAAGATCGAGGGGGCGCTCCAGTCGCTCGGGGCGCGCATGGAGGACGTCGTGCGCACGCGCATCTACGTCAGCCGCCCAGACATCTGGGAGCCGGTGGCCCGGGCCCACGGCACCCGATTCGCCGAGACTCGCCCCGCCAACACCCTGGTGTCGGCGCAGCTGATCGGGGACGGCTACCTCGTAGAGATGGAAGCGGAAGCGGTCGTGCCGAGCTCTTCAGCGGCCGGCTAGAGCGCACGCGGCCATGAGCTCCGTGTGGGAACGGACCACGTCGAGGGGCCAGGCACGTCCGGGGTGAAAGCCCCGGCCGCAGGCGAGCCACCGCGTCGCGCCCTTCCCCTCCGGACGGGGAGCTGCGGACCACCGCATGGTTCGGACGGCCCAGGCCAGTCGAAGCGCTCCTCCTACCCCGTGGGCCGAACACAGGACGACGTCGGGCGCGGCCACTCGGACCGGCTCGAGGGCGGTCCGGACCTCCAGCCCCTGAAGGGCGTCCACCCGCCAGCCGGCGCGCTCGAGCGCGATGACATGGAGAAGTGCCTCCACATCGAGGGTCGAGCCGGTGGCTTCGAGGAAGATGGCCTGACGATCTACGAAGCGCTCGGGCGGTGTCCGATCATGCAGTCGAAGTGCGAAGGTTCGGAGCTGACAAGCCGCCACCGTGCCCTCCGAGGCGGTCGCGAGATCCAGGGAAAGGTCGAGCTGGAGCTTCCGCGCCGCCGCGGGAAGCACCTCGAAGAGCACGTCGTCGACGTCGGCCCCCTGATCCATGAGACCGTTCAGGAGCGCCCAGGCTTCTGCACTTTCTCCGTCGACGCAGAGCTCGGCGAGAGCTCGCGCCGAAGCGTCCAGCGCTCCCAGCGGCCGATGGGCCGGGTCGGGCAACGTTGAAGCAGGGTTGCGGTCGGGGTGGGACTGAAACTCGACCATGCGCGTCCTCCAGCCTCCGAGGAGGGGAACGCGACGAAGATACAGGTATCCACTATCGCTGGATAGGGGTAGGCCCTGAAGGTTCTGCGCCGCTGCGAAGTCGGCGCGAGTGACCGACGTCCCTACGACCCGGCAAAGCGGCCAGAGGGGCCTCAGAGAGGTCACCGGAGCCGTCTGGGGTTTCGCACGCGCGAGGTTTACCGGCAGCGTCGCATGCGCACTCAGTGCCGGTGCCTCCGCATGAGCCCCGAAGACGCTTTCCGCTGACGACCACCCCCACGGACATGAGGGCCATCAGCGAGAGCAAGAATACGAAAGTGGTCAGGAACATCATGGTCGGGACTCCTCTATCGAGGCGTAGGCCGAAGTGGCCTTTCGATGGACGCTACCGGCGTCCAGAGTGAGGAACAACGCTGCGATCCCCCGCTCTTCTGCCCACGCATATCCATTCTCTTCGCCGAGCACGTAGAGAGCGGTGGCGAGGGCATCTGCGGTCATGCACGTATCCGCGACCACCGTCACGGATCCGAGGCCATGGTCGACAGGGTTTCCAGAGCGAGGATCGATGATGTGGGTGACGGTCCGGCCGCCTTCGCCGAGCACGAAGTTGCGGTAGTTCCCGGACGTGGCGAGGCCCCGTCCCGCGGGAAGCGGCACGACCTCCTCCACTCTCTTGGTCGATCCCGGCTCCGGTCGCTCGATCCCCACCGTCCAGCGCCCCCGAGGGCCCCGGCCCGAGCCTCGAACCTCACCTCCGATCTCGACCAGGTGATCCTGAACGCCCAGCTCGAGGAGCGCCTCGGAGACCTGATCCACCGCGTAGCCCTTGGCGATGGCGGAGAGTTCGATAGAGATGCCCTCAAGGGGCTTGCTCAGGGTCCTCGAATCCTCGTCGAGCCCGACGGCGCTGAGGCCGACGAGATCCCGCGCCGCGGCGAGCTCCGCCGGCAGGGGCGGATCGACGACTTCCTTGGGACCGAAGCCCCAGGCTTCGACGAGAGGTCCGACCGTCGGATCGAAAGCGCCACCGGTGAGTTCGTGCATCCTCCACGCCGCGGCCAGGACCTCTGCGAGCGAGGCCGAGACGGTCGTAGATCCGGCCTCGGCCCCGTTGAAGCGGGAGAGTTCGGAGGTGGGATGGTAGGTGGACATCGAGGCGTTCACCGCCTTGACCACCGAAACCATAGCCTCTTCGACGGCGCCAGGGGCGAGCCCTTCTCGAGGCTTCCAGCGCAGGGTGAAGGTGGTCCCAAAGGCCCGTCCCCCCAACGTCTCGAAGGATAGGGGGGGAGGGGCCGGGACCTCGGATCCCGGCCTCTCAGGCTGCCTTAGGTAGATGATGCCGAACAGGAGGAGTACGAAGACCCCCGGCAGGACCAACCTCCGCGGAGTGATGGGCGTGCCAGGGGCCGCCAACTCAGCCCCCGAAGTCGTCGAGAGCGATGTTCTCCGGCTCGACGCCGAGGTTGAGGAGCATGTTGATGACCGACGTGTTCATGATCGGCGGCCCGCAGAGATAGTACTCACAGTCCTCCGGCGACGGGTGGTTCTTCAGGTATTGCTCGAAGAGCACGTTGTGAATGAACCCCGTGTAGCCGCCCTTGCTCCCGCCCCACTTTCGCGCCACCGAGCTCGGGTCGTCCCAGGCGTCCTCGGACTGCACGTCGGACAGGGCAATATGCCAGTCGAAGTTGTCGTTCTCCTTCTGGATGGTGTCGAAGTCCTCGACGTAGAAGCACTCCTTGGCCGACCGAGCGCCGTACCAGAAGGTCACCTTGCGGTCCGTGTGGAGGCGCCGGAACTGATCGAAGATGTGCGAACGCATGGGCGCCATGCCGGCGCCGCCTCCGACGAACACCATCTCGTTCTTGGTCTCCTTGGCGAAGAACTCTCCGAAGGGCCCCGAGATAGTCACCTCGTCGCCGGGCTTGAGGCTGTAGATGTACGAAGACATCAGCCCCGGAGGCACGCTGAGGAAACCGCCGTTCACCCGGTCGGGGGGAGGCGTCGCGATGCGGACGTTGAGCATGATGATGCCCTCCTCCTCCGGATAGTTGGCCATCGAGTAGGCGCGAGTGATGGGCTCGGGGATGGTCGTGGAAAGATCCCACATTTTGAACCGGTCCCAGTCGCCTCGATACTGGTCCTCGACGTCGAAGTCCTTGAAATGGACGGTCGTCGCAGGGGCCTCGATCTGAATGTAGCCCCCCGCTCGGAAGGGCACGCTCTCGCCCTCGGGGAGCTGGAGCTTGAGCTCCTTGATGAAGGTTGCGACCGAATCGTTCGAGACAACCTTGCACTTCCACTTGCGGACACTGAAGACCGAGGCTTCGACCTCGATCTTCATGTCGTTCTTCACCTTCACCTGGCAGGAGAGGCGGCAGCCTTCCCGCGCCTCACGACGGTTGATGTGACTCTCTTCGGTGGGGAGGAGCGCACCGCCCCCCTCATGCACGTGCACCTTGCAGACACCGCAGGTGCCGCCGCCTCCGCAGGCGGAAGGAATGAAGATCTTCTGGGCCGCCAACGTGGACAGAAGCGTCCCGCCCGCAGCGGTGGTGATGGCGCTCGACTGGTCGTCGTTGATGACGATCTGAACGTCGCCGGAGCTCACGAGCCGGGCTCGTGCCTGCATGAGCACGAGCACCAAGGCCGTGACCACGAGGACGAAGACGGCAACGCCGAGAATGGCAGTAGTCATCGTTTCAGGTCCTCCTTACAGCTGGATTCCGGCGAAGGACATGAAGCCGATCGCCATGAGTCCGGTAATGATGAAAGTGATGCCGAGGCCGCGCAGCGGGGGAGGCACGTTGGAGTAGCGCATCTTCTCGCGAATCGCGGCCAAGGCCACGATGGCGAGCGCGAAGCCCAGTCCCGAGCCCACGCCGAAGACGGCGCTCTCGACGAAGTTGTAGTCACGCTCCACCATGAACAAAGAGGCGCCGAGAATGGCGCAGTTCACCGCGATGAGCGGGAGGAACACCCCGAGGGCGGAGTAGAGCGCGGGGGCGAACTTATCGATCGCCATCTCCACGATCTGCACCGTGGCCGCGATGGTCCCGATGAAGCAGAGGAAGCTCAGGAAGCTGAGGTCGACCGACCCGAGCTCCGGGCTCACCCAGGCCAAGGCTCCTTCCTTGAGGAGGTTGGCATAGATGAGCTGAGAGAGGGGGGTGCAGATACCCACCACGAAGATCACGGCCGCGCCGAGCCCCATGGCGGTGTCCACTTTCTTGGAGACGGCTAGGAACGAACACATACCCAAGAAGAACGCGAGGGCCATGTTCTCGATGAACACGGCCTTGACGAAGATGCTGAGCAGGTCTTCCACGTCAGTCCTCCGTAATCTGCGCGGGCTTGAAGGTCCTCAGGACCCAAATGAACACCGCGATGAGAAAGAATGCGGCCGGTGAGAGCACCATCAGGCCGTTCGGTTGATACCAGCCCCCGTCCTGGACGAGAGGCAATACGGTGACCCCAAAGAGCTTCCCGGAGCCAAAGAGCTCGCGGAAGAAGCCCACGATGATCAGCACCAGGCCGTAGCCCAGGCCGTTTCCGATACCATCCACGAAGCTGGCTCCGGGCGGGTTCTGCATGGCGAAGGCCTCGGCGCGACCCATCACGATACAGTTCGTAATGATGAGCCCCACGAATACGGACAGCTGCTTCGAAACATCGAAGAGATAGGCCTTCAGCACCTGGTCCGTCACAATCACCAGCGAGGCGATGATCGTGAGCTGAACGATGATGCGAATGCTCGGGGGGATATAGTTTCGGAGGAGGCTCACGGAGGTATTGGACAGAGCCACGACCGCCGTCACCGCCACCGCCATCACCACCGAAGTCTCCATCTTAGTGGTGACGGCCAGGGCCGAGCAGATTCCGAGCACCTGGAGGGCGATCGGGTTGTTGTCGAAGAGCGGGTCGAGAAGGACTTCTTTCGTCTTCACGTATGCCTCCTCAGGACGCCTCGGCGACCTTCTTGATGAAGGGACCAAAGCCGCTCTCGCCGAGCCAAAAACGCAGGAGGCTCGAGACCCCCTTGCTGGTGATGGTAGCTCCGGACAAGCCATCGACCCGATGAGGGTCCTTGGCCGGCAAGCCTGCCTGTCCCTTGATCACCTCGATAGCCGGCTCGCCAAACTCACCGGCAGAGAGCCCCTGCGGCCCGTAGGCGAGACGCTTGGGCCACTTGGCTTTCCAGGCGGGGTTGTCGACCTCGCCGCCGAGCCCGGGGGTCTCGCCGTGCTGGTAAAAAGTCAGGCCCCGGATCTCGTTTCCGTCGGGGGCGAGCGCCAAATAGCCGTAGAGGGTGGACCAAAGCCCCTTCCCCTCCACGGGGAAGATGTATTGGTCGAGCTCGAAGCCCGCACCCGCGTCGCTCATGTCCGTCTTGGACACGTAATAGACGAGCGCCCGGTTGGGCAGGCGAGCTACGCCGGCCGAGTTGTCCGGAGCCTCCTGGGAGCGACTCGGATCCTTCTTGGCCTTCTGCTGGTCGAAGGTGGCGGCGTCGATGTCCTTCACCACCTCGGCCGAGGCGAGGTCGACGACCACGGGCCGAATGCGCTTGGCAAACATGTCCCGGACCTCGTCCGGGCTCGCATTCGTTCCCTCGGGGATGAGCCCGGAGACGGCCAGCACCTTACGCTGGCGGTCCAGGACCTGGTTCTGCTCCTGTCGGGGCTTCAGACCCACCGCGGCCGAAGACACCAGTACGGAGCACACGAGACACACCGCGACGCAGAAGCCGACGATGTACAGGGCGCTGTCACGCTGCATGACGAGCGAGCCTCCTTCGAATGTTGGCCTGAACGAAGAAGTGGTCGATCAGGGGGGCGAAGACGTTCATGAACAAAATAGCGAGCATCATCCCTTCGGGGTAAGCAGGGTTGACGACGCGAATGAGAATGACCATGACTCCGATGCCCAACCCGTAGAGGAGCTTTCCGTTGTCGGTAAACGCCGAGGATACGGGGTCGGTGGCCATGAACACCATTCCGAAGGCCCAGCCTCCGATGACGATGTGCCAGTGGAAGGGCACCGAGAACATCGCGTTGGTGTCCGAACCCACCACGTTGAGCAGCGAAGCAGTGAGGAAGGTGCCCACCACCACTCCGAGCATCGTCCGCCAGGAGCCGATCTGGGTGCCAATGAGAATGGCGGCGCCGACGAGACAGGCGAGCGCCGAAGTCT
>JBCBRU010000387.1:0-8348 GCA_039819565.1 Myxococcota bacterium
CCGATCTCCCGTCCGCAAGCGCCCGAAGCTGCCGCGCTCGGGCGCGATGGTGGGCCTCCAGGTAGGCGGTCAGAGCGTGAGGCGCGCGATGGGCCAGCTGGTTGGTGGCCCACAGCGAGACGGACGGCTTGGCGAGTTTTCCGATGCGCGCGGCCTCGGCGCGGGCTCCCTCTTTTCGGAGACGCTGCGCCAGGGCCTTGCGCCGGTCGACGAAGCTCTCGAGGGGCCCCGCGTAGAGCGCGCCCAACTCCTCGTCGTGGTCTCCGCTCATGGGGAGCGATAGAACTCGAGGTCCCAGCCGAGAACGCGGGCCCCGTCTTGCGCCACGGTCACCGACACCTCGAGAGCGGCCGTCGAGCTGAGGGTCAGTTCGAGCGTTTCGAGACCATAGTCGGCTCCCGCCTGAGCGACCCCAAGCACGCCACCCTCTTGCTCCACCTGGAGCTCGACGAGGTGGGGGTTGTCCGCTTCGACGCTCGCATCGGAGAGGCCGTATCGAAGCACGGCGTGGTCGGCTCCGGCAGGGATCGGCACCGTGGCCCGCACGACTTGCCCCGCCACGGGGTGCATGAACAGCACCGGCTCTCGTTGCCCATCCATCTCAAACTGGTCGGGTCCAAAGCGCTGCCAGGGGGCGTCGCCATACCGACAGGGGCGGCCGACGGGAACGCAGCTCTGGATGTCTCCGTCCTTTCCGCGCCGCTCGACCCGGATCGTCGTCCAGCGCGCGCGCGCCGTGCCGACCCGCCGCCCCCGGGGAGGATCAAGGGCGCTGAGCCGAGCGTGGGGCCCTCCCTCCTCGGGCTCCCAAAAGCGCCAGAGGCGACGATTCTCTCTGCGCGCCTTCGCGGGGTCCTCCTCCGGCACCACGTAGAGGATGACTCCGGTGAGCCCGAAACTGAGCAGCAGCGTGGTCAGGCGCCGTCCGGGCCGCTCGCGGGCTCCGCCCCACGCTGCCCACAAGAAGGCGAGCGCGAGCGGAATCAGATGAACGGCGTTCGCGACGTGGTCCGTGAGGCCGAGGGCGTGGCCCACCCCATAGCTCATCTCGCCCCGGAGGTAGCTCGGGATGAGGAAGGTCACGAGGGGGTGCGTGTAGACGTCGGAGAGGTGTGGATAGAGGGCGGCGGCAGGCCCCGTAAGGAGGATGGAGAGAGCCGCGAGGGCCATCAGCGGGCCCCGGAGCCATCGCAGGGCGAGCCCCTCGATGCACCCAAAGCCGAGCACGGTGACGACCGGGATGATGTAGCGCGGTCCCAGGGTCCAGCCTCCGCGCCAGCCTCGGTGGCCGGAGATGAACAGCAGCTCCAAGACGAACCCAGTGAGGGCCGCGATCGCGAGGATGCGTCCTGGATCCAGCTTTCGGTAGGCGTCCTCGTCGGCCTCGTCGGCGACCCAGACGGAACGGTGAGGACCTGAGCCGAGCGGCTCTGGCTGGAGCGCGCGGAGCACCAAAGGGACCAGTCCCAAGGCGAGCACCGGGGTGAAGAAGAAAAGGCCCGTGCCGGGCGAGAAGAGGGTCCCAAACAAGGCCTGGGGTTTTGGAAGGGTCACGCCAAAGAAGCCTTGGCCGTGAACCTCGACGTAGCCCGGGTTCTCCAGGAAGCCGTAGCCGGTGGCGAAGGGGGAGCCCCAAAGCTCGGCGTGAGCCCAGAGACCGAGGCCGAAGGGAAGACCTCCGCCCACCGCGAGCCAACCCAGCAAACGCGCGCGATCCGACCACTTCGGAGGTGCGAGCAGGGCTCCGAAGAGGGCGGGGAGGGCCACCAGCGCCGCCGGGTACTCGGCGAAAGGCGTAAACCCCGCCAGAGCGCCGGTCGCGATGGCGAGGGTTCGCCAGCGCGGCGCCTGCGGGGAGGTGCGGGCCAGCCCGACCACTCCGAGAAAACACCCGCCCGCGGTGGCTGCGGCCAGGGCGTGGCCGGTGAAGTTCAGCGCGTAGGCGTAGTGCATGGAGCCGAGCGCCAGAGCCAGGCCGAGGGCGGTGCCGTAGCTCTGCTCAGCGCCCAGCTCGAGCGCCCGGCGGCGGGCCCAGGCGAGCAGCCACCAAGAGAAGGCCAGCGCCACGGGGACGGTGGCAAGCAGCCGGAGGGCCATCGTCACGTGGCGGCGGTCCCGGGGAAGGTCGAGCGCGGAGAGCAGGGGGCGCGTGAGCACGTAGGCGGGCACCCCGACGAGGCTCTGCAGGGGAGCCTTCGAAGAGTACAGCTTGCCTTCGCGAGTGGCCTTGTCGTCGACCATCCCCCATCGTCGGATGACTGCGTCGATGGAGAAGGTGCCGTCCTCGACCGCAGCGACGCTCATATACACCCGAACCATCTCGTTCGGGTTGTTCAGCCCTTGGTGGTAAGGGGAGGTGGCGACGTAGAGGAAAGCGACCAGCCCGTAGGGCGCCCAGCGCATCGGCCGGGAAACTACCACGGCCCCGTCGGAATCCTTCGTTTGATCGTCTCGCCGCCAGGCGGTATGAGCCCGCGCCATGCGCACGCGCCTTCTCGACCTCGTAGTCTGCCCCCGCTGCGGCGACCGGCTGGAGGTGGGGGCGATCTCCGCCCGCGACGGGGAGGAGATCGTCGAGGGCTCCCTCCGGTCCCCGGGATGCGGCGCCGAGTATCCCGTGCGAGGGGGCATTCCCCGCCTGCTCCCTGACCCCGAGCAGGTGCCCGAGGACGCGCAAACGACCGTGGAGCGGTTCGGAGAGCAGTGGAATCGCTTCGACTTTCTCGGCGATCACTACGAGGACCAGTTTCTCGGTTGGATCCGTCCCAACCAACCTGAGGTCTTCGAGGGGCAGGTGGTGTTGGAGGGCGGCTGCGGCAAGGGGAGACACTCCGCGCTCGTGGCCGGCTGGGGCGCGAAAGACGTTCTCGCCATCGACCTCGGCTCCTCGGTCGAGGCCGCCTACCGCAACACTCGCGATTTTCCGAACGTGCACGTGGTCCAGGCTGACCTCTTTCACCTTCCGGTGGCCGCCCGCTCCGTGGACGTCGCGTTCTCCGTTGGGGTCCTCCATCACACCCCGGATCCGAAGGCCTGTTTTCGGCAGCTGGAGGGGGCGGTCCGCTCCGGAGGTCGGGTCATCGCTTGGGTGTACGGGCGGGAGAACAACGGCTGGATCATCCATGGGGTCAACCCGGTCCGCGAAAACCTGACTTCGAAGCTTCCCTTTCGGGTCGTATACGAGCTGGCCAAGCTCCCCGCCGCCGCTCTCATCGCGGTGGGGCGGGGCATCTATCAGCCGCTCTCGAAGGGTCCCTTGCAGCCGGTAGGTGAACGCCTCTTCTACGCTCCGTACATCCGCCAGATATCGAGCTTCCCCTTCGCCGAGGTGCACTCCATCGTTCACGACCATCTCACCCCGCGTATCGCTCACTACATCCCGGGCCCGGAGTTCAGATCGTGGTTCGAGGAGGCCGGCCTCCGCGAGGTAGGTGTCGAGTGGCACAATCAGAACTCCTGGCGGGGGACGGGCGTCGTCCCCTGAGCTCCACCCAAGGGTTCGACCTCGCCCTTGACGCCTTCGACGTGGGCTCTTCATAGTGTGTACATGACACTACCGGAGCCGGAGCACTTCGATCCCGCGACCACTGGGCACATCTGGGTGGAGCGCGCGGCGCTGCTTGCGGAGCAGGGGCCGGCCTGGGCTGAGACCCACGCCCTGCGTCCCGCCGCCAGGGACACGGTTCGGGTAGGGGTGTTCGGGATCGACGCTCAGGTGACCTTTTGTCATCCCGAGGGGGGGCTCTTCGTGCCCGGGAGCGTCGAGGATGTGGGCCGCGCGGTGGCTTTCGCTTACCGAAACCTCGATCGGATCACCGGTTTCGTGATGTCCCTCGATACCCACGAGATCCACCAGATCTTCCATCCCGCGTTTTGGCGAGACGCATCGGGGCGCCCTCCGGCCCCCTTTACGACCATCTCCGCCGCTGAGGTGGCCTCCGGTCGATGGACCCCTCGACGCGCGCGAGAGCTCGTCCTCGACTACACCGAGCGGCTGGAAGCGAGCGGGCGCTATGTTCTCACCGTCTGGCCCTACCACGGGCTCTTGGGGGGCATCTCACACGCTCTGATGCCGGCTCTGTCCGAGGCGGTCCTTTTTCACGGGTTTGCGAGAGACACGGCTCCGGTGCTCGTCACCAAGGGGCGCACGCCTCTGACCGAGATGTATTCGGTCCTCGCTCCGGAGGTACGGGAGGCCGGCGGGCGTACCCTGGGGGGATTCGACGAGGCCCTGTTCGATCACCTCATGGGCTACGACGAGCTCTACGTGTTCGGAGAGGCTTCCTCCCACTGCGTGCTCGCGACCCTCGAGGATCTTCGGGAACGGATGGCGGAGGCCGGAGAGCCCTTGGACAAGATCATCATTCTCGAAGACGCGATGAGCCCGGTCACGCCGCCCCCCCTCGAGCCGCTTCCTCCGGAGCTCGACTTTCCCGAGGTCGCCCGTACCCGTATCCAGGCCCTCGTCGACGCGGGAATGCGCCGCGGGCGGACCACCGACCGGGTGGGAGACGCGCGGAGCTGAGCGCAATCCCGTCTTCGCTCTCCTCTCCAGATCCAGTCCTGGAACGGGTGAACAGTGAAGGCTGCGCTTCGCCTTCCGAGGGAGCGTTGCTATGGTTCCGCGGTGCCCAGACTGATTGAGGGTCCGACCATCATCGAGGCCGCTGGCAACAAGCCGAAGCGCATCGAAGAGTTCTTTGGCCGGGTCAACTCGGATTCCGAAGCTATCTCCGTCGCGGTCATGACTTCGCCTGCGGGCTGGGTGGAGCCTGGCCAGTGTCCCGACTTCGACGAGTACACGATCGTCCTCGAGGGCTATCTCGAGGTGGAGCACGACGGGGGAAAGATCCGCGTCGAGACGGGACAGGCGATACTCACCCGACACGGAGAGTGGATTCGCTACAGCACGCCAGATGGTGCGAAGTATGTCGCGATCTGTCTCCCTGCGTTCTCGCCTGACACCGTGCATCGAGATGCCGAGTGAATCTCGCCGCTTTCGCCTCTCCGGACCGCCCCTCGCCTGATCGGCTCCTCGATTTCTCCGGACGCGTGGTCTGTGTGACCGGTGCCCGAAAAGGCCTCGGGCAGGGTCTCGCGATCCGATTCGCCCAAGCCGGGGCGGATCTCATCGTCCACGTCCGACGAGCGGGCGATGAAGCTGAGACGCTCGCCCAACTCGAGCCCTTGGGGGGTCGGGTGGCGGTGGCGGTCGCGGACCTCGAAGACGAGCCTGCCGTGAGCTCCGCTCTCGAGGCGGCGGCGTCGAAGCTCGGGGGCCTCGACGTCGTCGTCAACAACGCTGGCGCCTACCCGGTCGAACCGATCGAGGACCTGGCCGGCGATCGGTTCGACGCCGTGACCCGCGCCAACCTGGGCACCGCGTTTCGAGTCACGCGTTGGTGCGCGGCGCGGTGGCGGCTCGAGAGTCGGGCTGGAGCTATCGTCAACGTGTCTTCCGTCGAAGCGACTCGCCCCGCCTTCGGCCACGCTCACTACGCAAGCGCCAAGGCCGCTCTCGAGATGCTGACCCGAGTCACCGCTGTCGAACTGGCCTCGGGCGGGATCCGGGTCAATGCCGTAGCCCCCGGTCTTATCCACTACCCCGAGCTCGTCGAGCTCTGGCCCGAGGGCGTGGCCCGCTACCGAGATCGAGCCCTGCTCGGCCGCGAGGGTGACCGCATGGAAGTTGCGGACGCCTGTCTCTTTCTCGCCTCGCCGGCGGCCAGCTGGGTCACCGGCACGGTCCTGACCGTTGACGGCGGCGTCTCCGCCGCTCCCCATTTCTAGTCCCGTGTCGAAGAAAGGCTCGAAGGGACCTTGATCTCCTCTGCGACATAAAGTGAAGTGAGTTCACTTTATGTCGTCTTCGACGCTCACCGAGCGAGGCCAGCGGACGCGTGAGAGGCTCCTGGATGCAGCTCGGGACCTCATCGTGGCCGGAGACGGCGACTGCGCCTTTGCCGACGTAGCGGCTCGAGCCGAGGTCTCGGCCGGTGCTCCCTACCGGTACTTCCCTTCGAAGAGTGCGCTCCTCGTGGCCGTCGTCGAGCGCTTCTTCGATGCCCTCGAGGCGGAGGCCTACCGCCCCCGCTTCGAGGACGCAGCGGGGAGCTGGTGGCAGGGCGAGCGGATGCGGATCTCGCGGTACATCGAGGTCTTTCACACCGACCCGCTGGGGGCCTTGGTGGTGCGGGGGCTGGCCAGCGATCCTGAGGTCGCCCGCACGGTGAGGCAGCGGCTCGACAAACAGAGCCGCGGGGCAGCCCGGAACATTCGTCGCGGCCAGACGCTCGGCTACGTGGCTCCGGGATTGGATCCCGCCCTCACCGGAGCCCTCCTCATGGGCGGGATCTATCAAGCGCTGGCCGTAGGTCTCGCGGAGACGCGCCCGGACCGAGAACGATGGCTCACAAAGGAGATCGAGGGCTTCATGGCCAAAGTCGTGGAGCTTCGGGAGGATGAAAAATGGAACGAAGCAAAGAGCTCGAGCTCATCAACCTGAGCCTCGGACTGGCCCAAGAGAAGCGGCCGCCAGCCCCCGAACCAGAGACCATGGTCCCGGTGGCCAACTATCTGGACCCGGAGCGCTTCCGAAACGAACGAGAGCGCTTCCATCGCCCCGCGCTGAATCTCGTAGCTCATCGCTCGGAGATCGAGAGCCCCGGAGACTATCTCACCGTTGATGTGGTGGGCTCGCCCGTGATTCTCGTGCGCGACCCCGATGGACGGGCTCGGGCCTTCCTCAACGTGTGTCGACATCGCGGAGCCAAAGTCACTCTCGAGGCACGAGGGAGTTGTAAGCGCTTCGTGTGTCCCTATCACGCCTGGACCTACCGAACGGACGGACGGCTCGATCACGTCCGCCACCGGGAGGGCTTTCCTTCTCTCGAGAAGGAGCAGCTGAGGTTGACCGAGCTGACTTGTGTCGAGCGCGGACCCTTTATCTTCGTGTGTCCCGAGCCCGGGCTGGAGTTGACCTTGGATCCCGGCATGCAGGCCCTAGTGGATGAGATCGACACGATGGTCGAGGGCGCGGAGGGGCTGGCGGTGTTTCAGCGAGAGTCCGGGGTCCACAAGGCCAACTGGAAACTCCTCGTGGAGGGAGGCATCGAATCTTACCACTTCAAGATCGCCCATCGCTCCACCATCGCTCCCCTCTTTACGGATACCCTCTCGACCTATGAGGTCTCCGGGAGGCATCTTCGAAGCGTCCTCCCTAAGTCATCTATCCTCGAGCTCGCCGGTCGGCCGGACGAGGAGCGCCACCTCTTGCCCCACGCGAACGTCCTCTACTCGCTCAACCCCAATGCTTCCGTCCTGGTGCAAGACGGGCACTATGCGGTCATCACCATGACCCCCGTCGCTCTCGACCGCACTCGCATCGATCTGTGGACAGTGGGGCGGAAGATCCCCGGCGGGGAGCAAGGGACGAAGGTCCGGGAGTTTCTCGAAGCCAACCATCGCTTCACCGTTCGCACCCTTCAGGAGGACTTCGCGATGGCCGAGCAGATTCAGGAAGGGCTGGACTCGGGGGCCAATGAGATGCTGCGCTTCGCTACCTTTGAGGGGGCCCTTCGGGTGTGGCACCGAACCCTCGACGAGGCCATCAGCTAGGGGGCGGGTTTCAAATCCTCCGCACGCCCCCGTTGGCCGGTCCTCTTCCCGACGCCCTGGACCGCCTGCGGCTTCGTCAGTTGCCTGTACCCGACGTGCGCCTTCCTCATCCGAAGACCCGGAACAAGGCCTAGCTCAACGGGCGCATCTAGAGATGAGGGGCGAGGACGCGGCGAGGATCCAAAGTATCTCGAGCGGCCTCGAGGACGGCCTGAAAGCGGGGTGGGGCCTCATGGCGCCAGGCTTCGGCGTGCATCGTTCCGACCGCGTGATGGTGGGTGGCGGCCGCCCGGTGTTTACCCATCGCGTCGAGAGCGGCCCCCTTCACCACCCCCCAAGCCTCCTCCTCGCCGCCTTCCGGGGGAAGCGCGAAGAAGGTGTAGTAGGGCGCGAGGCCGTCCGGGTAGGCGTGAGTGATGCGGCAGGAGAGGTGTCCGGCGCCGCAGGTCTCTTTCAGCGCCGCGCCGACCTGAGCCTCGATGGCGGCGTGCAGCGCCGGGAAGGTCGACCATGAGCATGCCGTCTCGAAGGTGTCTGCCATGATCCCCAGGCTCACCAGGTTGGTCTGCAGATAGGGCCCGTCCAGGAAGGCTTTCCTCCAATTCTCCCCCGCGCCCGCCCCCCGGCTATCTCCCAACAGCTTGGGGCCTTCGGGACAGTCGCCGCCGTGCTCTCGAGCAATCGCGAGCGCGGTATCCAGGAGCGGGCCCACCGACGCTTCCACCGACTCG
>JBCBRU010000388.1:0-8438 GCA_039819565.1 Myxococcota bacterium
GGGCGCTTTCTTTTGACGCAAGCCGTGAGCCAGATCAAACGACCCGGCCTTGGTCGAGTTCTCGACCCGCTTGAAACAAAACGTCGCAACCCCGATTCGACAGGCTGCGACAATCGAGGAGGTAGGTGTAGGTCGAGGACGAGGGATCGAACAGCTGGCGA
The DNA here is from genome assembly GCA_039819565.1 of Myxococcota bacterium. Lineage (GTDB taxonomy): Bacteria > Myxococcota > Kuafuiibacteriia > Kuafuiibacteriales > Kuafuiibacteriaceae > JAHQVK01. The sequence continues at coordinate 162 of JBCBRU010000388.1, forward strand.
AAGAGCATGCTCGGCGAAGAGGCAAGGCGCGTGCCGAGGCCCACGCGGCTACCGCTTTCGCTCGCCCCCTCCGCGATTGTCGCAGCCTGTCGAATCGGGGTTGCGACGTTTTGTTTCAAGCGGGTCGAGAACTCGACCAAGGCCGGGTCGTTTGATCTGGCTCACGGCTTGCGTCAAAAGAAAGCGCCCGCATGACCAACTTCGGCTTCGTCATCAACAACCGAACCTGCATCGGCTGTCACGCATGTTCGACGGCGTGCAAAGCCGAAAACGAGGTGCCGCTGGGGGTGGCGCGGACCTGGGTCAAATACACCGAAGTGGGGGCCTATCCGGACGTACGACGGAACTTTCAGGTCACTCGTTGCAACCATTGCGCAAACCCACCCTGCGTTCGCATCTGTCCGGTCAGCGCGATGTACCAGCGCGAGGACGGCATTGTGGAGTTCGACCAGGACCAGTGCATCGGATGTAAGGCCTGCCTGCAGGCCTGCCCCTACGACGCGATCCACGTGGACCCGGACTCTGGGACCGCGGCTAAGTGTCACTACTGCTCTCATCGCACCGACCTCGGGCTCGAGCCCGCGTGCGTGGTGGTGTGCCCCGAGCACGCGATCATCGCGGGGGACATGGACGACCCGAGCTCCGAGATCAGCCAGGTGCTGGCCCGCGAGCAGGTCACCGTCCGCAAACCCGAGCAGGGGACGGCTCCGAAGCTCTTCTATGTCGACGGCAACGACTTCGCGCTCACCCCGACTGCGGTCCCGAGGTCTCCCGAAACCTTCATGTGGTCGGACGTGGTGCCGGTCTCCGACTCGGAGTCGGAAGGACCGATTGCGCAGAGCCAAGGCCATCCCGCGGCGGGGCCGATTCAGTACGCCCCGGGGCGCGCGGCCGAACACATGGTTCAGGTCGGCTACACCTTCCATCACCTCGTCCCCTGGCACTGGCCGGTGCCGGCCTATCTGGTCACCAAGGGCATCGCTGGGGGGCTCTTCATGCTCATGTCCCTCGGCGTCCTCCTGGGCCTATTCCCCGCGGACCCGGGCATGTTCGTGGTGGGCGGCTTCGCGTCCCTGGTGATGCTCGGGGCCACCGCCGCGCTTCTCGTCTACGACCTGGAGCGCCCGGAGCGCTTCCTCCGGATCCTCACCCATCCCCAGTGGGACTCCTGGCTCACCCGGGGTGCGTTTTTGCTCATGGGCTTCTCTCTTCTCCTCGGAGGGTGGTGGCTCGCGGAGACGCTGGCTTGGCTGGGCGTGCTCTCCCCCGCCTCGGTGGTGGGCTTCCGCGGCCTGGCCCTCCCCCTGGGTTGCCTGCTCGCGGTGGGGGTCACGGTGTACACCGCGTTTCTCTTCGGACAGGCGGAGGGGCGCGACCTCTGGCAATCGACCTTGCTTCCCGTTCATCTCCTCGTCCAGGCGGGCGTCATGGGCGGGGGCTCGATGCTGGTGCTCGCTCAGCTCTTTTCTCTTCCCGAGAGCCTGTCCATCGTGAGCGCGGCTGTCTTCGTGACCGGTCTCGTCGTAGACCTCACGGCCATCCTCTTGGGCGAGCTCGGCATGCCCCACGCCACGGAAACGGCGGCGGCCGCCGCCCATCGCATGAGCCGAGGCGCGCACCGGCGCTCCTTCTGGCTCGGGGGCATCGTGCTCGGACACGCGGTGCCTCTCGCGCTCATGGGGCTCGCGTGGCCGATGCTCGCCGCCGCCGCCGCGGTGGCCGGGCTCTACTTCTATGAGCACGCCTTCGTGATGGCGCCCCAAGAGATCCCCAACAGCTGAGCTCGCGCCGGAGACCTTCACCATGCCTAAGCACGCGCCCCCGTCTTTTCTTCAGCGCCTCCTCCGGATGAGCCAGCCTCGAGTGCGCGCCCCGGGTCACAAGCGGACCAACGTCGGGGGCCAAGCCCTCCCGCGCTTCGGCGAAGCCGACCGCCCTCCCGTCAAGCTCGAGACGGTCCACCATCCGGACGGCCGTATGAGCCAGTACCCGCCTCCCGAGCACTGGGACGACTGGGTGGAGTGGGACGGGAAGGCCTGGCCGCGTCGGGTGGCGCGAAAGTACATGCTGGTGCCCACGGTGTGCTTCAACTGCGAGTCGGCGTGCGGCCTCCTCGCCTACGTCGACAAGACAACTTTCGAGATCAAGAAGTTCGAAGGCAACCCTGCCCACCCCGGGAGCCGGGGGCGCAACTGCGCCAAAGGGCCCGCCACCCACAACCAGATCTACGACCCGGAGCGCATCCTCTATCCCCTCAAGCGGGTGGGAGAGCGCGGCGCCGGTCAGTGGAAGAGAGTGACCTGGGAAGAGGCCCTCGCGGACATCGCCGATAGGATGCGCGCGAGCCGGGAGCGGCGCCGCGACGGCATCATGTATCACGTGGGCCGGCCGGGAGAGGACGGCTTCACGAATCGCTGCATCCAGGCTTGGGGGGTAGACGGCCACAACTCCCACACCAACATCTGCTCGGCGGGTGCACGTGCGGGCTACTCCTTTTGGGGAGGCTTCGACCGGCCGAGCCCGGACTACGCCAAGGCACGATGTATCCTCCTCATCTCCAGCCACCTCGAGACGGGGCACTACTTCAACCCGCACGCTCAGCGGATCATCGAAGCCCGCGAGAACGGCGCGAAGCTCATTACTTTCGATCCCCGCCTCTCCAACACCGCCAGCAAGAGCGACGTGTGGCTTCCCACCTGGCCGGGCACCGAGACCACGGTGCTCCTCGCCATCGCGAGCTATCTCATCCGCACCCGGCGCTACGACCGAGAGTTCGTGCAGCGGTGGGTGAACTGGAGGGAGTTTCTCCAGGCGGCGCCGGGGAGCATCGACGTACAGCCGGTGCGGCAGATCCTCGATCGTACCTCGGGCCTCGACCTCGAGGCCCAGCGCTACGAGGACTTCGAAGCCTGTCTCGAGGCGCTCTACGCCGATTTCAGCTTCGAGCGAGCGGCGCGCGAGGCCGAGGTGCCCGAGGACCGCATCCGCGCCGCCGCGGAGGCGGTGGCGGACTGCGACGGTCGACTTGCCGCCCACACCTGGCGCTCCGCTTCCATCGGAAACCTCGGGGGCTGGCAGGTATCCCGCTGCCTCTTCTTCCTCAACGTGCTCACCGGCTCGGTGGGGGTCGAAGGGGGCACCTCCGCGAACTCTTGGAACAAGTTCGTGGCCAAGCCCTTCGCGAGTCCGCCCGCCCTGGACACGTGGAACGAGCTTCACCTCCCCCACGAGTGGCCCTTCGCTTTTTACGAGATGAGCTTCCTCCTCCCTCACTTCCTCGAGGAGGGCCGAGGCGACATCGACGTCTACTTCAGCCGGGTCTACAACCCCATGTGGATCAACCCGGATGGGTTCATGTGGCTCAAGGCGCTTCGCGACGAAGAGAGGATGAAGTTTCACGTCGCCCTCACCCCCACGTGGAACGAGTCGGCGTGGTTCGCAGACTATGTCCTCCCCATGGGGCACGCCGGGGAGCGGCACGATCTCATGTCCCAGGAGACCCACTCCGGGCGGTGGATCGCGTTTCGTCAGCCGGTGCGAAGGGTCGCCCTCGAGAAGATGGGCCACGAGGTCGAGTTCACCCATGAAGCCAACCCCGGCGAGGTCTGGGAGGAGAACGAGCTGTGGATCGCCCTCAGCGAGCGCATGGACCCGGACGGGCGTCTGGGCATCCGCAAGTGGTTCGAGAGCCCCTACCGCCCCGGCGAGATCATCAACATCCACGAGTACTATCGCTGGATCTTCGAAAACTCCGTGCCTGGGCTCCCTGAGGCCGCCTCGAAGGAAGGGCTCGCCCCGCTCGAATACATGCGCAAGTACGGCTGCTTCGAGGTGTCCACGGGGGACTATCAACCCTTCGAAGCGGACGTGGGCCCCGACGTGGCCTCGGTGGATCCACGCGGGCTGGTCCTGGACGGGCAGTCGAAGCCGATCGGGGTGCTCGTAGACGGAGATCCCCGAAAGGGCTTCGAAACTCCCAGCCGCAAGCTCGAGTTCTGGTCGAGCACCCTCGAGTCATGGGGCTGGGCGGACAAGAGCTACACTCTCCCCTGGACCCTCGAGAGCCACGTGAGCCGCAATCACATCGACGTCGAGAAGGGCGAGATGTTGCTGCTGCCGAACTTTCGCCTGCCCACCCTCATTCACACGCGAAGCGCCAACGCCAAGTGGCTGTATGAGATCAGCCACAAGAACCCGGTGTGGATGAACCCCCAGGACGCGGAGCGGGTCGGGGTCCAAACCGGAGACCTCCTGCGGGTCGAGACGGAGATCGGTTGGTTCGTGGACCGGGTCTGGATCACAGAGGGCATCAAGCCCGGAGTGGTGGCCATGAGCCATCATCTGGGCCGGTGGCGCCTCGAGGAGGGCAAAGGGGTGGGCTCCGGGATGTCCAACCTGGTCAGCCTCAGTGAGGACGGCCGGGGCGCCCACCGGCTCGTGGTCGAGCACGGGGCGCAGCCCTGGAAGACCTTCGACCCCGACACCGAGCGGGTGTGGTGGGAGGACGTCGGGGTCCACCAAAACCTCACCCACGCCGTCCACCCGGACCCCATTTCGGGGGCTCACTGCTGGCTCCAAAAGGCCGTGAGCGTGCGTAAGGCGGCGCAGAACGAGCGGTTCGGAGAGGTCTTCGTGGACACGAACAAGTCGATGGCGATCTATCGGGAGTGGGTGGCCCAGGCCCGATCCAGCCTCGACGTGAGCCCCGACGGTAGTCGTCGTCCGCGGTGGCTCAAGCGGCCCCTGAAGCCCACCCCCGAAGCCTACGCCAACCCGGCCCAGCCCTTTGGGCGGAGCTAACCGTGGGCTCGGACGCCCCTTCGGCGGAGACCTTGGAGGCGGCTTTCGCTCGCGGCGAGCCTGCGGCTTTGGCGGTCGCTCGTGCTCGCGCCTACACGCTCTTTTCCAGCTGGATCCGGCGGGGCCTCGTCGCTGAATCCCTCCCCCACGCCGAAGCCTTGCCCGAGCTCGCCGAGGCTCTCGAGCCCTGGCGCCGGTCTCGGGAGGGGTGGGACCTCGAGGCCGCCGCGGCCGCTCATCAGCGGGTCTTGGGCCACGAGGTGTTTCCCGTGGCCAGCGCCTTCCTTGACCCCGCAGGTCGAGCCGGGGGCGAGGTGACTCGCTCTCTGCAAGACCTCCTTCAGGACACAGGCGTTCCCTGGGACCCCACCGACGAGGGGCCGGACCATCTCGCGGTGCTCCTCGACGGTCTGGCTTTTCTCTCCGCTGCCGAAGCGGAGGCGCACCGCGACGGGCGCGGCTCCACCGCCGACGCGGTGCGCGGGCAAGCGACTCGGCTTCTGCAACGAGGGCTGCTCTCCTGGTGGGCGCCCTTCTCGGAGGCGGTGCGGGACGAGGGCGAGCCCTTCTTTGCTCGCCTCATGGATCTCATCGAAGCGCTGCTCACCGACCACTGGGCGGGCGCCGACACGGAGCGGGAGGGGGAAGAGCGGTCTGCATTGGCGTCGCCCTTAGCTCAGCTTCTGGAGTCTCCTGCCTGCGGCCTGGCCGACATCGCGGAGCATCTCACGCTTCCCCACGGCTCTGGGCTCTTTCTATCTCGGCGGAGCATTCGCGACCTGGCCCGAACCCTGGGGGTCCCGGTGGGCTTCGGGACCCGCAGTCAGCGGCTCGAAACCCTCTTGCGCTCCGCCGCCGAGGTGGACCGGTGGCCGGAGGGGATCGGCCTCCTTATCGGGAGGGTGAGGTCCGCGGAGGCCCGGATGGCCACCCCCCTGGCCGGCGAAACATGGATAGAAAGGCTGCAGCAGACTCGAGCAGGTCTCGAGAGTCTGCGACGCGTGACCTTGAACACGTGACCCTCCGCACCCTTCCCGCGGGCTAGCAGCGCCTCCCGACACATCCTACAGGACGTAAGACCGATTGCCCCACGGCGTCTCGAAGATCTTCCCTCTAGACCATGTACTCACGCGGCCTCGTAGTGTGTTCGACCGTGGTTCTGGCGCTCACGACCTTCGCATGCAGCGATGACGAGACGACCTCCGCCTCCGGAGACGGCGGCGCTCCCGCCGCGGACTCGGGAGGGAGCGCGGCCTCCGATGTCGGTGCTTCGGACACGGGAGCGTCCTCGGGAGAGGACGCGAGCGCCGGTGGAGATGGAGGACAGACTGCGGATGCCGGTGAAGGGGAGGACGCTGGCTCGACCACCGACGCCGGGGTCCGCGATGCTGGCGGCGGCGGCTCCAGCCTCTTGTTCTGCCAAGAGGCCTGCACCCAGGACGCGGACTGCCAGGTCATGAGCGTGGGGTCCGCCTCCTGCGTGAATCAGCGCTGCGTCCTCGACAGCAACCCTCTCAACTGCACCACCAACCCCGAATGCGTGGCTTTCTTCGCGGGCTGGACCCTCGTCGACACCGACGGAGACTTCCTCCCTGACGCCCCCTGCACCGCGGACGGCCCCCTCCCCACCGCCTCCTGCCTCCCCGGGGAAGTGTGTTGTGCTCTGGGTTCGGTGTGCGTGGAGGGTGGACGGTGCGCCCTCGCGCCGTCGGAGTTCGTGACCTGCGAGGCCCTTCAGCAGCGGGAGGTGAGGGTCGCGCGGGTGAACGGCGGCCCTGAGGTCACGGTGTGCGCGCCGGCTGGCGCCGTCGACGCGGTGTGCGACATGGGGACCTGCCGAAACCCCTGTGCCCGCAATTCAGATTGCCTCTCGCCGAGCCAGCCGGTGTGCGACACCGCCACCGGCGACTGTCATTGCGCCCCTGGAGCCAATGACAGCTGCGCCGCCAATACCGTCGGGGGCACCGTGTGTCAGGCCAGCGGGCAGTGCGGCTGCGGTCAGGACTCAGAGTGCACGGGGCCCGGCTTCGACACCTGCTACTCCGGCTTCTGCGGCTGCGCGAGCGTCGCTTCCTGTCCGGCCATGACCGTCTTCGACGGGACCCGCTTCGTCTGCGAAGGGGTTCGCTGAGGCGCTTCAGCCCGCGATGAGGTGGAGGAAGTTCAGCGACACCGCGGTGTAGATCAGCACCCCGGAGATGTCGTTGATGCTGGTGATGAGCGGCCCCGCCGCGATGGCGGGGTCGATGCCGAAGCGCTTGAGGAGCGCCGGTTCCGTCGACCCGAGGGCGCTAGCAGTGGTCATGGAGCAGGCGAGGGCGATGCCCACACAAGCCCCGAGGTACGGGTTGCCCTGCCAGACGCTGACGATCACCGACACCGCCACGCCGCAGGTCAGGGCCATGATGGCGGCCACCGCGAGGTCTCGCCCGATGGCCCAGCGGAGGTTCTCGCGGTCGATGTGGCCGGTGGCCATGCCCTGAATCATGATCATCGCGGACTGGGTGCCCACGTTGCCGCTCATGCCGGTGATGATGGGCACGAAGGTCAAGAGGATGACCGCGGTCTCGAAGACGACGCTGGCTCGGTTGAGGATCCAGGTGGCGAGGAGCCCGGCCATGAAGGTCGAGGCGAGCCACGGGAGCCGCTGGCCCACGATGCCAAAGATGCGGTCCGAATAGATGACCTCCGGCTCCGCCGCGGTGCCGGCGAGCTTGAGGACGTCCTCCTCCGCCTCCTCCACGAGCACTTCGTGGATGTCGTCGGCGGTGATGCGGCCCATGAGGATGCCGTCCGGATCCACCACCCCGAGCTCCACCAGGGAGTAGCGATCAAACACGCGAGCCACCTCCTCCTGGTCGACCTCGGGAGTGACCTCGACCGCCTTGGGCTCCATGACTTGCTCGACCTTGGTGGCCGCCTTGGCGAGCACGAGATCCTGAAGGGCGATGTGGCCGGCGTAGCGGTGAAGGTCGTCCACCACGAAGACGGAGATGATGTTGTCGACGTCCTCGGCCTTTTCGCGGATGGCCTCCACGGCTTCGCCCACGTTGGCGTCGATGGGCACGGTGACGAGCTCGGTCTGCATGAGACCGCCCGCGGTGTCGGGCTCGTAGCGGAGGAGCTGCTGGATGTCGGTGCGGTCTCGAGCCGACATACCCGCGAGGACCCGGCGCTGGGTCTCCTCGTCCATCTCCTGGATGAGGTCGGTGGCGTCGTCGGTCTCGAGCACCCCCACCAGCGCCGACAGCTCCTTGGTGCCGATCAGGGTGAAGAGGCGCTCCTGATCGTCGTGATCCAGCTCCGAGATGGCCTCCGCGGCCTGCTCCCGTCCGATCAGGTCGACGACGGTCATGGCCTTGTCGCCCGGAAGGCGAGCTAGGAGCTGGATCACGACGATCAGGAGCGCCTCTTCACCCTGATCGGCACCAAGGAGCTGTCGGCGCTGGTGGGGGTGCTCGAGACCGACGACGCCAC
>JBCBRU010000389.1:0-8425 GCA_039819565.1 Myxococcota bacterium
AGAGCGGCCTGGTGATCGTCGTCGTCGTAAATCAGGACTCTGATCGCACGGCGGCTCTTCTTGATCCGTTGGATGTCGTCCGCAGCGACCGGCCGGACCTCGTGGTGGCCCGAGCTTCGGGTTCCGGGGGCGAATCCGGCTTCGCGCTTTGCCATCGGATCAAGAAGAGCCGCCGTGCGATCAGAGTCCTGATTTACGACGACGACGATCACCAGGCCGCTCTCCAAGCGCATTCGGCGCAGGAGAACGCGGCCAACGCGTATGTCGCCGTGGCCGGCGGAGAGCTAGGTCCGCTCGTGGAGGCGGTGAATGCGGAGCTCCAGGCGCTCGTGGACGCACCTCCCCCTCTGCCCGAGGCTCCGCGGGCCTCGGCGCCGGCGCCGGAGGACAGCTCCGCCGACGATGCCTTCATCGAGAAGGTTGCCGACTCCCTGGCCAACGTGGACCCCAGCGCCGATATCCCCAGCGCCGCGCCTCCGCGTCGAACCGCCGGACACCGCACCACCGTGGACGCCAAGCTCGACATGCTTCGCCAAAAGCTGCGCCAGCGAGAGGCGGAGCTGGCCAAGCTGATGGCCATGTATCGCGCCAAAGAGCGCGAGTACCACGACTGGAACGAACGACTCGTCGACAAGGACGTCGAGGCTCAGAGTCTTAGGATGAGCCTCGAGGAGCTGAGCCAGCAGGCAGAGCAGGCGCAGCACGAGCTCGATCGCCGCACGACCGAGTTCAACACCTCTTTCGAGCAGCTTCTGCAGGAGAAGGTCGACCGGGAAAACGAGCTCATCCAGATCGTCGCCGAAAAGGAAAAAGACCTCTCCGAGCTCGAGAACCTTCGCGCCAAAGGTGAAGCCGCGGCCACGGAAGCCCAGAGCGGTCTCGAAGCCAAGTTGGCCACCACCGAGCAAGGTCTCGACGAGCGCGCCCGTCGCGTGGAAACCCTCGAGATCGAGGTTCGTCAGCGGGAGGAAGCGCTGGCCGCGGCTGCGGATCGCGAGGCCGAGGGCGAGGCGAAGATCGCGGCCCTGGAGAGCGAGCGGGCCGAGCTCTCGGCGCGTCTCGAGGACACCCGAGAGGAGATGTGGACCCTCGAGGAGAAGAGCCTCGAGCTGCGTTCGGCCATCGCCCGCCTCCGCGACGACGCGGAGGAGGCCGCGCGGGTCGAGGCGGAGGCTCGGGCCTCTCGAGAGGTTCTCGTCGAGTCCGTCAGGAGCGATCTCCGGGCTGCTCTCACTGAAGGGGAGCATCTTCAGGCCCAGTTGGCGACGCAGGTCGAGGAGGGGCGCAGCCTCGCGCACCAGCTCGAGGCTCATCGCTCGGACCTTGCCGAACGCGAGGCCCGCGTCGACGAGCAGGCGACCGCGCTCCGGCAGGCGCAGGCGGATATCGAGGCGCTCCGGACGGCCGGCTCGGATCTCGAAGTTCAGCTCGAGGCGGAGACCGGGCGCGGCCACGCCCTGGAGGCGGACCTGAGCAGTCGGGTCGAGGCGGTCCAGAGCCTCGAGGCCAAGCTCGCGGCCGCGGAGCAGGACCTGGCCCGAGCGGAGGCGGACCATCGAGCGCTCGCGGAGTCGGCGAACGACGCGCGGGAGGCCTTGGAGCAGAAGATTCTGGGTCTCGAGCGCTCGTTGGCCGAAGCGGATCAGGCTCTCGAGCAGACCGCCCAGGAGCTGCGCGCTCGGAGCACGGAGCTCGAGACACAGCTCAAAGATGCCCTCGGCCGGGCTGACGCTCTCGAGCGTTCGCTCGACGTCGAGCAGCACGATCGCACCGCCGCGGATCGCATGGTGGCCACCCTCGAAAAGGCCGTGGAGGGGGCTCGGGCGGAGCTTCAAGAAGAGCGCTTCGCCCATCGTTCGCAGGTCGAAAACACGGCCCAACTCAGGGCGGAGCTCGCACAGCGTGAAGGGCGGCTCGAGACCGTCGAGGGCGCCCTCGTCGAAGCTCAGCGAGCTCGGGAAGAGTCGGAGAGCCGATTCGAGACCCTGCGCAGCGAACATGACACGCGCTCGGCCGAGCTGGGGCGATGGCAAACGAAGGCTCAGACCCTGGAAGACCGCGTCGCGGCTCTGCAGGGGGAGTCGGCGGAGGCGGCGCGGGCCCTGGAGGCTTCCCGGGTCGAGGCCGGCACCCGTGAGGCGAAGTTTGCCGATCTCCAGGGCGACCTCGAGGCTCGCCTGGCCGAGGCGGCGGACCGAGCTGCTCATCTGGCCGCCGACATGGCGCGTCGGGAGGAAGGGCTCGCGCGGGTTCAGGACGAACTCGAGCGTGCTCAGACCCGCTTCGCCGAGGAGCGTTCGGATCTCGGTGGCGAGAGGGATCGACTGGCTCAGCGGGTGGAGACGCTCTCCGCCGAACTGGAGCGAGAGCGGGCCACGGTCGAAGCCTCGGCCGCGGAGCTCGCTCGCTTGGGACAAGAGCGCTCGGGGTTGGCCGAGGAGCGAGAGGTCTTAGGACAGGAGCTCCAGGAGCAGAGAAGAGCGCATGAGCGGCTCGAGTCGGTCCTCGCCGACCGAGAGCAGCGGCTCACGGCGGCTGAGGACGCGCTCAGGGCGAGCGAGACGCAGTCAGAGCAGATCCGCGCGGAACTCGAGTCTCGCACTTCGGGGCTCCGCGAGGAGGCGGAGTCGGCGCGGAGCCGATTCGAGGCCGCCCTGGCCGAAGAGCGTACGGAACGCTCGGTCAAGGATGACGAGCTTCAGCGGCTTCGGGCCTCGCTCGAGGAGCGCGATCATCGTCTGGAAGACGTGACCACCAAGGTCGCCACTCTGAGCGCTGAAAAGCGGGCCCTCGAAGACCGACTGAGCCACGAGGAGGGGGAGCGACGGGTCCGAGTGGCTGAGCTCGACGCCCGCTTGGAAGAGCGTCGGGTGGAGATGGAGCGCACGCAGCGAGAGCTGAGTGAGGCTCAGGCCCAGCTCACAGCGGTTCAGGAGGGCTCCGAGGAAGTGGAGAGCCGCTATCTCAAGGAGCTCGAGGACGTGCACGAGAACTACCTCGAGCGTGCCCAGGAAATCGATGAGACCCACTCCCGCGAGCTCGAGATTCTCCGCAGCCAGCTGATCGAAGCCAAGCGGAGCCTTCGGACCTCACAGCTCGAAGCCCAGCGACTCGGGGAGCGTCTTCAGAAGGTCGAGTCGGGGCGAGCTCCGCGCAGCACCGCCCGCGCAGAGTTCGAAAGCTTCATCGCCCGGGCGCAGGATCGCTCGGCGACGGTGCCGCCGGTGGCGCCCGAGAGTGGCCCGGCCCGGGCTCCCAGCTCCAGCCGCCGGGCGCCCGTCTCCAGCCCCGAGGTGAAGCCTGCCGCCCCTGAGGAGGCCGGTCCAGCGGAGGACTCTGGGGTCGCACAGGAGATCGATGACTTCCTGCGATCGCAGTTCGACGGCTACGAGAGCTGACGGACTCGCCCGCTTTGGGTAGACAGCCGCATGCGGTTGTCTCGCATCGCCGGTTTGGCCGTCGTTCTTCTTCACGGTTGCGCCACCACGAGTCCCGATATCGACGGCGGAGGTTCACAAGTGGATCCGCTGCCGGGCGAGGGGGCGATTGCGCTCGGCCGAGGTGAAGCGCTCCCGGCGTTCACCCCTCAAGCGACAGCGGCTCAAAACTACGCGATGGCCGAGCGGGCCCTGGGCGCCAAGCGCTACCTCCTCGCGCAGCGCTTCTACTATTTCATTCGCCGTAAGTTTCCGTACTCACGCTATGCGATACTTTCCGACCTGAGAATTGCCGACTGTTTGTTCGAGCGCGAACGATGGATCGAATCGATCGACGCGTACCAGACGTTCATTCGACTCCATCCCACCCACGAGAAAGTACCCAACGCGATGTTCCGAGCGGGAAAAGCCAACTATGAGCTTGTGCCCACGGACTGGTTCTTCCTCCCCCCGAGCCATGAAAAGGACCAGAAGTCCGTCCGTGCTACGGCCAAGGCGCTCTCCGCCTATGTGGAGCGGTTTCCGCAACATGAGAATATTGAGGAGGGGAGCAAGCTTCTCGCGAAGGTCCGTTCGCGTCTCCTCGCCCACGAGCGCTACGCGGCTGACTTCTATAAGCGGCTCGGTAAGCTCAAGGGATACTTGGGACGGCTCGAGCGCATGAAGAACGGGTTCGGAGGCTACGGTCGGGACGCCGCCCTCCTTCTCGAGATCGTCGGGGTGTATATCGAGCTCGGCGAGGGCGACAAAGCCCGGGCCGTCGTCCAGGAGCTGGAGAAGGACTTCCCGGAGACGAAGGAGCTGGCCAAGGCTCAGGAGCTGGTGGGGGAGATGGTGCCCCCGCCCACAGCAGCCGCTCCGGTCAGCACGGACGCGATTCCGGACGAGGGCTAAGTGCAGTCGATGTGCGGCGGCAGGATGCCCCTTTGGGACTCGGGACTCAGCGGAAGGATTGCGGCCGTTCAGAAACGGTGGTCGATCGACTCCGGCTCCAGGTGGTCGAGGTCGCACTCCGGGAGCTTCGCCTTCGCCGCTTGAAACGTCGGAGCGGCCATCAGGTGAGTCGTACACGTGGGGTACGTGAGCTGCAGCGAGAGTCTGAGTTTGAGCGCCGCCACTTCATCCGGCGCCTCCCAGATTCCGAGCACGTCCTCATCGTCACGAACGAATAGGAAGTGTGTCATCTCGACCCCCAATCCTCGGAGAGTACCTAACCCTCCTATGCTACGCCTCTTTGATGAAGCGAGCTACCCAGACCGTCACCGAACCGTCGTCGGTGAGGGCCCGCACTGGTCGCATCGGCCAATCCAACCGCCCGACCTCAGGCGAATAGCGTTAGCACCCCTGCCGGTTAGGTGGTAAGCCCCCCCCGCCCAGAAAGGGCCTCCGGCGGAATCTGTGGTCGATTCGAGCTTCTTTCGCCGCCACGCCACGGGCGTGACCATCGCTAGCTACTTCGCGGTCTGCGTGGGCTTGTCGCTCGCTCCACTGCCAGCGTGGCTCAAGCCCGTCGACCTCTTCGATGCCGACGATCCCGTGCAGGCGTTCCGGGAATCGGTCTTCACCCAGCCGGAGGCGATCCCTCTTCCTGATCAGCTTGACGACCAGGTGCAGGCATCAGGGGATCCCCTGTTGCTCGAAGACACGTCTACCGACGAAGGGCCCACCGCCGAGGTGACCGTCACGGCGCCGGAGGGGGCGACGGAAGTCGACGCCTCCGCTTGGACCCGCACGACCTGGAAGCGTCCCCAGAGACCCCGGCTCGAGCGTTACGCCGCTCGACTGGGCCTCGAGGCTGCCCCCCTCGAGCGGCCGTGCCTCGCTGGGGACGGCTCCGCAGCCGAAGACCCAGCCCCAAACGATGGTGGCGCGGGCCATGCCGAATGCGAGGCCCGCGCGCTCGACGGATTCTTCGCCGCTCTGGAGCGCACCGAGCGGGGTGAAGGGCCGGTTCGGGTGGTCCACTTCGGCGATTCGCTCATTGCTTCGGACAAGATCGCCGACCGCGTTCGCATGCGCATGCAGGAGCGCTTTGGGTCGTCCGGTCGCGGATTCCTCCTCGGCAAGCGCTTCAACCAGTTTCAGCGAGGCAACCGCTCTGGGCGAGGGAGCAAAGGGTGGGCCCTCGACGTGTTTACGGTGTCCCTGAACAAGCTTCGCGACCGGCACTTTGGCTTCTCGGGGGCTTCGTTTACGGCCGAGAAGAGCGGGGAGACGCTTCGCTTCGCGCCGGTGGGCGGGAGCACGCAGCTCGACCTCCTGTATCTCCAGCGTCCCGCCGGTGGAGACGTCATTCTTCGCGCTGACGAGACAGAAATCGGGCGGGTGTCGACCCGCGGCGAAGAAACACTCGCCAGAGTCCACCGGCTCGACGTGCCCAGCGGAGCCAAGGCCGTGATGCTCGAGAGCACGGGCCCTGGGGCTCGGGTCTTCGGCCTCACCTTGCAAGCAGACGTCCCAGGCATCACCTGGTCGACGTTAGGGCTCCCGGGCGCGACTTCGGAGGTCTGGCTGCGTCCGGACGAAGAGGAGTTCGTCCGGCTCCTGGCCGAGCACGGACCGGACCTCGCGGTGGTCATGCTCGGAGGCAACGACGGACTGATGCTGGCGAAGAAGCGAACCACGGCCGCGGCGGTGGAGCGGGATCTCCGGGCATTCCTCAAGCGCATCCGCAGGGCCAAGCCCGAGCTCGATTGTCTTCTCGTCACCCCGCTGGAGGCCGTTCGCGCCAAAGGCGGAGGGCGCCTGGTGCCGAAGCCGGAGGTTGCGGTCGTCATCGACGTGATTGGAAAAGTGGCTCGCACCGAAGGCTGCGGCCTCTGGGACATGTACGCGTCCATGGGCGGCAAGGGTTCGCTCCGCCGCTGGGTGAAGGCTCGGCTCATGCTCGGGGATCTGATTCACCCACGTAGCCGCGGAAGCGACCTTCTCGGGGAAATGATGGTCGAGGCGATCATGGAAGCCTACGACGCCCGCGAGGGGGACGACTGAAGTGCTCTTTCACAGCCTCCAGTTTCTCCTCTTCTTACCTCTGGTGTTCTTTCTCTACTGGGCGGTCGCGGACCGGCCTTTGGTCAGGAAGATACTTCTCCTCGTCGCCTCCGCCATCTTCTACGCGGCCTGGAACCCGGTCCCCTTCCTTTTGGTCCTGTACTGCGCGACCTTGGACTACTTCATGGCGAGGGCCATGCGAGGGACATCTGACCCTCGCCTTAGAAAGCTCTACGTCGCCATCTCCATCGTCAGCAATCTAGGGGTTCTCGTCTTCTTCAAGTACGCGAACTTCCTCCTCGAGACCTTCGTGACGATCGCGGGATGGGTAGGTCTTCAGCTCGTTTATCACCGTCTCGATATCATCCTCCCTCTCGGGATTTCCTTCGTCGTCTTTCAGACCCTGAGCTACACCATCGATGTCTATCGCGGAGACTGCGAAGCCCGGGACTCATGGATCGACGTCGCTCTCTTCATATCTTTCTTTCCGCAGATCATCGCCGGGCCCATCGTCCGCGCGAGTCACTTTCTCCCTCAGCTCGATCGCAAGCCCGAGCTACCTGAAGATGGGGGTGCTCGGGCCATCCTAAGGGTCGCCAAGGGGCTCGCGAAGAAGGTCCTCATCGCAGACCTCCTCGAGGCGGACATCATCTCGAGAGTCTTCTCGGGTCCGGAGAATTTCTTCCCGCTGGAAGTGTGGGGGGGTGTGTTCGCCTACACCCTACAGATCTACTACGACTTCTCGGCCTATTCGGACGTGGCCATCGGCTCGGCGGCACTCTTCGGCTTTCACATTCCCGAGAATTTCAACCGACCCTATAAGGCCAGGAATCTCCCGGAGTTCTGGCAACGGTGGCACATCAGCCTTTCGACTTGGCTTCGGGACTACCTCTACATCCCCCTCGGGGGAAATCGAGGGAGCAAGCTGTTCACCATCCGTAACCTCATGATCACCATGATCCTCGGAGGGATCTGGCACGGAGCGAATTGGAGAATGGCCCTGTGGGGAGGGATGCACGGGGTCGGCCTGTCGCTGACGCGGCTGTACTGGTGGCGATTCGGACGGCCCAAGCCCGGCACCGAGACCTGGTACCGCATCGCCGTCGGTTGGTTCATCACGTTTCTGTCGGTCATGCTCGCCAGGATCTTCTTCCGGGCCGAAAACATGAACCTAGCTTGGCGGGTGCTCGGTGAGATGGGGCCGGGGTCCCATAGCACCGCGGAGCTTCTCGCGGCGCCCAATCTCACTCCTCGGGTGCTCACGGTTCTCGGCATCGCTACGGCCTTGCACTTTGGGCCGACAAATATCTTCGACCGGATCTCCGATGTGTACGTGCGAATGCCTATACCGGTCCGGGTCGTGGCCCTCGTGGCGTTGAGCCTCGTCGTGAAGCAAGTCATGGACTTCGAGGCTCAGACTTTCATCTACTTCCAGTTTTGACCGTAGCGAAGGTTCCCATGCCGAAGTGACAGGCATACCCGAGGGCGAAAGGCCCTCGAACCGCGCGTTCGAAGACGAGATCTACGCCGAAGGGCCGATCCCAGGCAGGGGGAGATTTCGGGGCTCGTCGGCGCCGAGGGAAGGCATAGAAGCCGGCGCGCCGGGCCTCTCGTGGGGGCCATAGGTGGACGGATACGGGCTCTGGCCACCCCCGATCACGAAGCTCACGTCGAATCTGATCGGCCGGCGCATCCCGGCCCCGGCGGGGATGACGCGGTGCGAACCATGGAGTGACGGTCCGCCATAGGGTTCCCGTGTCGGCGTCGAGCGGCCCGGGAACGAGGCCTTGGGCCTCCCAAGCGCGTTCGGCCAGTCGACGGGCGCTCGCGGTCCAGCCGTCCGGGATCCAAGCGAGGTAGCCGGTCGTCCGAAACCCGTGGATGGCCGGAAGGAGGTGCAGATGGCGATGGCCTCTCGCCGGGTGCCCACCGGGCGCCCGTCCGAGGAGGCGCCGGCGTGTGTCCTCGCTCTCCGCGGGGCCGAGGTGTTGCGCGAG
>JBCBRU010000390.1:0-8422 GCA_039819565.1 Myxococcota bacterium
CGCGAGTCTCGCGCATACTCGTATGAAACAAAGAACCCGACCTTGTCGAGGCTCCACTGTACGCGAGCCCCGGCCCCGGCCGTGATTTCCCCGAGCTCGATAATCAGTTCCTCCAGGACGAAGAAGAGTTCGGGGAAATCACGGCCGGGGCCGGGGCTCGCGTACAGTGGAGCCTCGACAAGGTCGGGTTCTTTGTTTCATACGAGTATGCGCGAGACTCGCGCGCGATCTTCAGTCATCTGGCTGACCTTCACGCGCTCGAATTTCGAGTTAGGGGTTATCTGTGAGCGTTCGCCTTCCATTCAAAAGTCCATTTGTGTCGAGGCGCCTCGCGCCATGGCTCTCCCCGCTCGCAGCCGTGACCGTGTTCACGGCATGTACAGACGACGAGATCCCCTCGGCGCCGGAGGCCGTGACCGTGGAACGTCCCGCCGAGGCCGAATCCTGCGAGACGTGCCATCCGCGCCAGTACCAGGAGTGGGTGGGTTCCTCTCACAACTATGGCGGTGGTCTCGATCCGACCTATCAAGCTCTCGAGATCGGCGCGAACTACTATCAGTTCGCGAGGGGCGCGGGACGGGTGAGGGATAACCTGCTATGTATCTCGTGCCATGCGCCCTCGGCCGCGGCCTATCTCGACGGCTTCTCGAACACTAACACTCAGTACCGCTCTTCTCAGGTCGGTGAGATCGAGCGCGAGATCGCTCGCTCGACCGAAGATGCTCTCCTCGCTCCGCCCGCGGTCGTGACCGAGGAGTCCTTCCCCGCCGACATCATGGAGCTGATGCAGGAAGACCCGCTCCTCGCGACCCGACGTCTTCGTATCCAGCGACAGATCACATACCAGGGCATCACCTGCGACACCTGTCACAAGGTGGGGCGTCCGCTCGACGACGTTCGCGACGAGAACATCCCCGAGCTCATCCGGCGGGATGCCGCCGCCCCCAGCAACGCCTCCCACGCGCAAGCCCTGGAGCAGCTCGCCGCCATGGCCGAGACGGCCTGCACGGGACCTACGACGGAGTGTGCGGCGGTGCTGCGTGAGCACTGTCTCCTGGTCCCGGGTGAGCCCCGCTGTCGCCGCGTCGCGCGCAACGCGGAATGGGACGGCGAAGACTACGTCGACATTGGTGCCTCCAACCTGGCGCACGTCTACGAACGCGAGACGGACATCCGCTACGCTCAGTTCGAGCAGGGCGATGCCGCCACCAACATCGCTCACGGCGTGGGCACGGCCGCGACCCCCGAGTACGAGGCCGTCAACATGGCCTTCGAAGGTCAGCCGGATGACGTTCGACCCTACCTGCAGACGGGGCTCTTCTGCGGCGGCTGCCACGACGTGCGGCTGCCGCCCCTCGCCATGGATCCGAGTCGCCCCGGAAACCTCACCCAGACCTCGACGGCTTTCAACCCCAGCCTCGAGCCTCTATACAACGAGCCCTTCCTCCGCCTCGAAAACCTCTATACGGAGTGGTTTACGAGCGCCCTCAACCTTCATCCGGACTCCGACCTGGGTACGAACCCGTACCTGGATGCGGCCGGCGACCCGAAGCGCGTGGTTTGTCAGGACTGCCACATGTCGCTCTATCCCTACGCGCCTCCTGGAACCTACCCCGGTGCCTACACCGCCTCGGCGGAGGACTGCGATGAGACCGGCGTGTGCGGCGAGACCATCGCGCTCGAGACCGACTCCGAGACGGGCGAGCGCGTGACCCGTGCCAACCTCCGGGTGCAGCGCCGTGACCGGGTCACCACCCACAACCTCACCGGAGTCGACGAGGGCTTGGGCTTTATTCCGCCCACGCCCGAGCAGCTCTACGGGGACGAGGTACCGGAGGAGATCCCGCTCAGCCTCACGCTCCCGAACCAGCGTTCCGATGGCGACCCCAGCCCGGTGGGACAGCAGCCGGGACGTCGTCCTGCGACCTCCAGCGGGCTTGACGAGGTCTACAACCTCCCGCTCGCCATCTCCGATCGTCGCAAGAAGATGCTCGAGACCGCCGCGACCGTCTCCCTCGCCGGAACCCCCGACCGCGTGGACCTCAACGATCAGGACTGCTTTGACGACAACGGCCTCTGCTGCGACCCGGACACCGGAGAGTGCAACATCCCCATCAAGGTGTGGGGTACCAACGTGAACGGAGGGCACAACGTGGGCGCTGGCTTCTCGCAGGAGCGCCAAATGTGGGTTCAGTTCACGGTGCAGGACATGGGTCGGGTCGACGAAAACGGCAACAACCCGGTGGTCGACTGTCAGTACGCCGAGATCGACGACTTCTACCAGCAGGTCTCTACCCGCGACGGGCGCTACCCTGTCTTTGAGAACCCAGTGCCGCATACGGCTCTCTCCGCCAACGAGGTGACGAACCGCATGTTTGGGGTGGCTCCGGAGAACGTAAACAACCGCACGATGTCGGCCAGCCACTCGTCTATCTGCCGCGGGATGTCCGGTCATCTCCTCGACAAGCCGCACTCTGAGACCAACGAGCTTCAGGCGGACGGTCGGGTCGACGACGAGGATGTCCTCCTCCACCGCATCGGCAACACCCTCCCCGAGACCTTCGACGCGAACAATCTCGCGGAGCCGTCTCGATACATGGAGAGCTGGCACGTCCTGGACCTCTCCCTCGAGCAGCTCAGCGATACGATGCGTCAGGCCGGCCGCAACGACCAGTTCCACGTGCCGGGCAACGATGCCTTCCAGTGCGAGCTGAGCCGCAACGGCAACGCCTCGTCGCTGGCCAGCCTCCCCATGGTCTTCGTGGATCCGGTCACCGGGGCGGAGCAGTCGATTCCGCTCAACGCCACCGGGGAGAAGCGCTTCCGGGTGACGGACACCTCGGATGAGCGCTACGAGATCCTCTACCCCTTCCCCGAGTATCGTGAGTTTATGCCCTTCTTCGAGGAGGACGGGAGCCTGCACGCTGGCGAGCGCTTCGGTCTCGTGTACTTCACGAACATCTTCTACAGCGTGTGTGGGTGCGATGCGACGCAGGGGACCTGCGTCGGGCCTACGGAAGTCACCCTGCCTCCGTACAAAGGTAAACCAGGGGTGACGATGACCGCTCAGACCCCTTGGAGCTTGGCCTTCCCTTCGCTTCCCCACACTCGGTCGGCGTCGTCGGGCGAAGGCGACGACGTCTATCACTTCCCCGGGTTCAGCGACACGGTCGTGGACGAGTACTTCGCGCCCTTTATGGAGCAGCTGGCGGCCTCGGGCCGCAACCTCGCCATCGAAACCTCGCGCCACGGAAGGGCGGGCGAGGAGCGGGACGTGTACCGAACGCTTGCCTCGCGAGTGTTTACCTTCGTGCCTCTCAACTCCAACCACATGCCCAACAACCGGGCCCTGCGGATGCTCCAGCCTCAGCGGCAGTACTACGACATCCGCATCGAGACCCAGGGTGAGAACGCGGTGGTGGGTCCGCTCCGCGTATCCGCGAAGCTCTACTTCCGGCACTTCCCGCCGGAGTTCCTTCGCCTCATGGCTCGCGTCGCCGAGGGCGCCTACAGCGCGGCGGTGGCTCAGGAGCGTCAGGACGCGTACTTCCCGAACGGTCCCCTCGTGGTCGAAGGGCCCGACGCGACCTCGCGCTGGCCCGACACCGGCAACGTGGACCAGCTCGATTTGGTCCTGATGGACGAAGCGGTGGCCTATATCGATGTGCCTACGCAAGCCAACCGGCCAGCCGCGGCCCAGGCCCTGATCGACGTTCCGGCCAACCCCACATGGGCCGAGCACGTTCGACCTATCATGGAGGACAACTGCGTGCCCTGCCATGGCGACGTGCTTCGTCAGGGTGACTTCGTCCTCTCTTACGACGAGTTCACCCAGTGGGACGACCCCGCCTCCGGAGAAGCCCGTCACGCCCATCAGGATCCGCTGCAGAACATGGTGGGCGTCAAGTCAGCCTTCCTTGATACGGAGACCTTGGTGGTCCCCGGCGACCCCGAGGCGAGCTTCCTCTACCGAACCTTGGTCGAGGATGAGCCCGATGAAGACGTCCGGCGGATGCCCCTCCTCACCGACAAGATCAGCCCGCGCGAGATCGAGATCATCCGGAACTGGATCCAGTCCGGCGCGAACTAAGGTCGAGCTGACCCCCGCTTTCGATGAGGTCTTGAGCTGTGCCGTCCAGCCTTCGGCGGCATCAGCTCAAGAAGCCGCACCCCCTGGACTGCGGGCAGAGCGGAAAGCACGAGCGGCGAGCTTCCGGCGCCCTCCGGTCCTCCTATGCAGGCAAAAGCTAGCTCTCCGTCGGACTCCCGTTCCGCCCGGATCACCGTCGCTCTGTTCCTGGCCGGATTCTCGACCTTCTCGCTCCTCTGGTGCGTTCAGCCCCTGCTTCCTCACCTGGCCGAGGCTTTTGTCCTCGAGCCGGCCACCAGCGCCCTAGCCCTGTCCGCGGCTACCGCCCCTCTGGCTGTCGCCATCCTCGCGATGGGGGCTCTGTCGGAGTCGGTGGGGCGTAAGCGCCTCATGGCTCTGTCGCTGTTCAGCGCTGCGCTCCTTCATTTGGCGGGGGCGTTGGTCCCGAGCTGGTGGGGGCTCGTGGCGGTCCGCTTCCTCGAGGGCATTGCCCTCGGGGGCGCTCCGGCGGTGGCCATGGCCTATCTCGCCGAGGAGCTCCCCCTCGAGCACATCGGGGGCGCCATGGGCCGCTACATCGCGGGCACCGCCATGGGCGGGATGCTCGGACGGGTGGGCGCGGGCGCCTTGGTTGAACCATGGGGGTGGCGCGGCGCGATGGGAGTCATCGGTGCTCTGGGGCTGATGGCGGCGGTGGGCTTCGCGCTTCTTCTCCCGCCCTCGGCGCACTTTCGCCCCCGGCGCGGAGGTCGACGTCTGCATCTGGCGGCGTGGCGCCGACATGTTCGCGATCCGAAGCTCGCTCGTCTGTTCCTCGTCTCCTTTTTGGCCATGGGGAGCTTCGTGAGCGCCTATAACTATGTCGGCTTCTATCTCTCCGCGCCGCCGTACGCGCTGAGCGCCCCATGGGTCGGGTCCCTCTTCTTGGTCTACATCTTCGGCGTCCTTGCCTCTTCCGTGGCGGGAAGGCTCATAGCGCGATGGGGGCGTCTCCGATCCCTGATGATGGGCCTCGCCACCATGGGTTCGGGGCTCGCCCTGACCTTGGTGCCGGCGCTTCCGGCGGTGGTAGCGGGTGTAGCCCTGGTCACCATGGGCTTTTTCGGCACCCACGCCGTGGCCAGCGGCTGGGTAGGTCAGGCGGCGCGGGGAGCGAAAGCCCACGCCTCGGCCCTCTACCTCTTCGCCTACTACGTGGGCGCGAGCGCCCTGGGTTGGCTGGGGGGCTTCGTTTGGGCGGGGCAGGGTTGGTCGGGAAGCGTGACGTTCGCGCTGGGCCTCGTCGGCGCCGCCTTTCTAGCCGCGTTGACCCTTCGAGGGGCTTCGGGGGGCAGGGATCGCCGCGGCTTCGGCGCATGACGCCTCGGCGCGCAGGCTCGAGCGGGGGCGGAGCTATCCCCGACGTCCGAGGAATTGCGGTCGATCGGTGCGCCCCACCTCCGCGGTGATGGGGCGCTGGGTCATCTTGACCCCGATGGACTCGAGCCAGCGCTTATGAGGTACGGGTCCAATCAGGCAGTAGAAGACCTGGCAAGGGATGGAGGCCTCCACCGGTTCGCCGCCGCCGTCCTTGGGCTTGGTGATGACGTCCACTTGGCCGTTGTGGAGGGCTTTGGGCTGGGTGCCGCGCAGGAAGGTCAGTTGACCTGCGGCCTCGAGCTGCTCGAAGCGCTGTCGATTGCCGATGCTCGCCTTTTCGAGGGCGAAGCCCCGATAGATGAGGGTGACCCGGTTCGTTTCAGAGAGCTGGGCGGCGACCTCGAGAGCCACGTTGCCGGCGCCGTACACGACGACGTCCGCGTTCGTGGGCGGCTCGGCGTCGATGGGGGTGTAGCGAACATCCGCCTCGGGGGCCACCGGCACATCCTTCGGGAGCCGCCGGGGAAGTCCCCCGCCGATGGCGAGGACCACGCGGAGGGCGGAGATCTCGTCGGTCTGGGTGGTGATGACGTAGCCTCGGTCGCGGCGCCGGATTCCGCCCTGGGCCACGAGGGTCTCGAAGCGAATACGCGGGGGCTGGGTCGAGATCTTCTGCTGTAGTTCGCTGAGCAACTCGGGCTGCAGCATGGTGCGGAGCTCGAAGGGCCCGATGTCCCCGACCTGAGGAGGGCTAGCCTCGTACTTCTTCTTCGCGCCGTAGGTGTGGATCGTCCACAGGGGCTTCGGCTTGGCTTCGAGGACGAGCACATCCAGCCCTTGCTCCATGGCGCGGATCGCGGTGGACAAGCCGCCCGGCCCCGCTCCGAGCACCACCAGCTCGTGGTCGAAACCGTGGCGGGCCGCCATCCCTCGGCGGATGTTTCGCTCCTCGACCATGTGCTGGACCACCCATGCCCCAAGGTTGGCAGCGTTGCGTACCAGGGCCAGTCCGGCGGCGTGACCGATGATATAGAGGCCTTCCTCGTCGTCGCCGAGACCCGTCTCGTAGTCCGCCGAGATCTCCGGGACCTCTTCCAGCTCGGGCTCCTTGCCCACCTCCCACATCTTGAGCGCACCGAAGTTGCACGCGGTCACACACAGCCCGCACTCGTGACAAAGCTCCTCCTTGGCGATCTCAGGAAGCTTCGTCTCGGCGTTCATCTTGAGCACGTCGTAGGGGCAGACCTTTACGCACTCTGCGGAGCCCACGCAGCGAGTGGGAATGAGCAGAGGCAAGGTCTTGGGGTAGCCGCGATCCGCGCCCGGGCAGGCCTCCGGCGCGGCCTCAAGCTCTTTGGCGCGTGCGTCCTTGGCGGGGGCGCGGGGCCGGGCCGGGGGCACCGGGGCCCGCGCGTGGGTGAGGAGCACCAGCCCTCCCAAGGCGCCGAGGAGCATCAGGGCCAGCCAGTGGACCTGCAGGCTCTGAGTGACCGGCGACGCCGAAGCGAGGGCGTTGGGCAGGGCCCAGTCTCCGCCGTGCTCACGGTGGCAGTCCGCGCATCCGGGGGAAGCCAGCGCCGCTGCGAAGGCTTCGGGCCCCCCATGACACTGCGCGCACGCCCCGTAGAGCTGGTCTTCAGGACGCGCTTCGCCCGACGCGAGCTCGTGACAGGACCGACAGCGATACTCGAGAGCCGAGTGCGCGCGGTGCAGCTCAACTTGACCGACCTCATCGCCGAGATCGGCGTAGAAGCTGTAGCGGGTCCGTTTGTCGTCGGGCGCGGTCTCGGTATGGGGACCAGCCGGGCCCGCGGCAAGGGACCGGTGCCGGTCGGCGTGGCAGTCGGCGCAGCGATCCGAGATGAGGGAGGTGCGGCCGCGCCCGCTGGCGTGCTCGGTGTGGCAGCCCGTACAGGAGCCCAGCTCGGGCTCGCGAGAGTGGGCGCGGCGGAGGGCCCGGGGGCGCGCGGTGAGGTTGTTGGGGCTTGGGTCGTCGTCGGTGTGGCAGGTCAGGCAAGCGTCGCGCATCCACGGGCCGTCGAGGGCCGCGCGCGCGGTGGGGGCACTTTCACGTTGATGGCAGCGCGCGCACCCTTCCTCGGGGCCTTGGGCCTTCGCGTTGTGGTGGGGCGGGCTCACCCCTCGGCCCGTCAATTCATCTTGCCAGCCCAAGGCCAAAGCCGCGAACACGATCGCGGCCAGGCCGAAGGCGAGGAGGGCGAGGCGAGGGGCGCGCCCCCGCTCTCCAATGTCCCATGGCGGTTTCCACAGCACCGCGAGCCGGTCCATGGCCGGCACCACTTGGTTCGAGAACAACGTGGCGAGGGGCTTATTGATATGCAGGGTGGAGGTGTGATTGCCGGTGCGCGAAGCCTGCACCGAAAAGGACGGAGCTTCCGAGGCGCGCAGGCCAGCCAGCGACTGCTGAATGGTGTGGGTCGAACCGGCGCCGGCCACCACGGCACGGGGGAGGAGAGGATCCAGGTTGACCTGGCGGACGGTGAGCACGCAGCGGCCTTCTTGGACGCGAATGACGAGCTCGTGGTGACCGATCCGAACCACGTCGCCGTTGTCCAGCCACACCCGGGTCACAACCCGCCCGTTGAGCCGGGTGCCGCCCCCGCTTCGGTCCTCGAGCTCGAAACCGAGCTCCCCGCTGGGATGGGCGGCCTGTACGATGCGCAAGTGGTCCGGACGGACCTCACGGTCCTCGATGAACAGGTCGCTCTCGGCGCGACTCCCCACCGAAAGGGTCGAGCTGGTGAGGGTGGTGCCGTCCGGGAGCCCGAAGACCACGACCTCGTGGTGATGGGCGACGACGGTGGCCGCGGTGGCCCCGGAGCTTCGACTGTCCTCGCTCGCGGAGAAGCCGAGGAGGGTGGTTCCGATCCGAATCGCGGACCCATGCACCAAGGTTTGAGGCTCGGCGAGCCTGATCCCGTCTAGCCACGTCGGGGCGAGCTCCGTCTTTCC
>JBCBRU010000391.1:0-8413 GCA_039819565.1 Myxococcota bacterium
CCCGATTGCTTCTTCCACGCCCATCGCCCGGACGGGAGTATCGCTCAGTACGGCCACCCCGTCTCCGAGCGCTTCTCGGTCCGAGGGTCGACCAGCAGGAAGGACGCCTGGCTCCTTCGCTCCGTACAGGACCGAAACGGGAACATGGTCCTCTACGACTACGTCATGCCGGGACAAGACAATCAGAGCTACATCAAGACAATCACCTATTCGGGACAGCTCGAGGTCCGATTCACCTACGCGGAGCGCACCGAGGCCCTCGACATCGTGAGCGCCTCGTATCCTGACTTTGAACGACGCTTGCGATTCCGGCTCGTCCGCATCGACGTCTCCGTCAGGGGCGAGATCTTCAAAAGCTACCATCTAAGCTACGAGCACCTTGATCGATCGACAGGGCTGAGTGGCCCCTCCCAGCTCACCCAGGTTCAAGAGTGCGACGGCGTGGATCAGGACGAGTGCCTCGAGCCCGTGGTCCTTCGTTGGCGCTCTCGGTCCGTCAACGACGGCCCCACCCTTTCCGCCACGCCTCGATTTAGTAGTCACAGGCTCGACCCCATCTCCTCCGGTCTCATTCCATCGCTCGTATTCGGGGACTTCGGTGGACGCGGACGAACGGCCGTCCTCCTACCGACCGTGCGTGACTTCGGCAAAAGCGGAGACGGCTATTGGAGGGACCTCAGGGAGACTTGGGAAGATGACGACTTTAATCTCCGGCTCCTTCGAGATACAACCAACCTTTATCAGACCATCCATGCCGAGCCCACCACCCGGATCATCCCGGGCGACTTCGACGGCGATGGTAGGACCGATGTCCTCACGCAGAAGGACCCCGCCGAGTCGAACCCGGTCTCCATTCATCTTTCGCGCAATAGACGATACACCGGCAATGGATTCCATGCCGATACGGCCTATGCCAGCTCCGCGGTCCATGACTTGAGGCATGCGAACTTCAGCGCGTCCCGTTCGCTCCTCATCCCCGCGGACGTCAACGGCGACGGACTCACCGACCTGCTCCGGCAGATCCAACCGCCGCTCGACGATGACTATAGCGGGAACTTCGCGGTCCTCATCAACGACGGCCGCGGCGGATTCGACGCCGTGCTCCCCGGCAAAAACGAAAAGGACGACCAGTATCAGGATCACCTGCGCTTCGGCCGGGGCTACCGCATCATCCCGATGGACCACAACGGCGACGGGATGACGGACTTCATCGCCATCAACGTCGAAAACCGAACGGCACCCGGAGACCGCTACCTTCGCGTCTTCATCTCGAAGGGCGACGGCACTTTCATCCTCGCGATTCCGAGTGGCCGAGAGGGCTTCGCAGGGGAGGATATGACGCTGACTCCGGGCGACTTCAACGGAGACGGCAAGACCGACCTGCTCCGCCAGCGCGGGAATGTTCCCGACGACGAAGTCTTCAACGTCTACCTGGCTCGGGGAGACGGCTCCTTCCGAGAGGTCCGACTGGGCAAGAGTTATCAGGGCTCTGCCTTCGGTCTCACCGCGCTTCTTCACCCCGGGGATTTCAACGGGGACGGCAAGACGGACTTCGCCTACCAGCAGTCCGGGGGGCCAGCTGAGGATACGAATGGCTCCTTCTTCATCTTCTACTCGCTCGGGGACGGGCAGTTCCGGCGCGTCGAGATGGATGATGCTTCGTACCAAGACTACATGCGCCACACCTACGGACCGGACCGAGACCCCGGCGTAGACCTGCACGTGGCCGACTTCAACGGCGACGGCCAGGATGACATCATGACGCAGTCAAGGGGTGATGAGGGTAGACTCCGCCTCATCGAGCTTCAGTCCGAGAAGTATCCCAACCATCTCCTGCGAGAGGTTCAAACGGGGGATGGTCGCGTCCGTCGCTTCAGCTACTTCAGCCAGGCCCTCGGTGGAAAGAACCAGCGGGACTTGACGGCCTACGTCCACGCGGAGGTGCCCGGAAGCGCCAACGCGGCGTCGGGGGGGCGCCTGCGCGCCCTGAGCGGTGGCCTGTGGCTGGTTGACGAGCTGAGGGAGTATGCGGCGGACGCCCCGAGCAAGGGATGCGCCGACGTCCACTGTAAGACCTTCCAGTACGAGGGCCTCGTGGTCGGTCGCGAGGGCATCGGGCTCGTGGGCTTTCAGAAGATCAGGACCACGGACCACAACCAGAAGACGCTCCGCGAGCAGGTGATGCACGTCGACCCCAAGTTTCGGGGACGGCTCGTCTCCGACACCCTGAAGACGCTGTCCGGCGAGACTCTGACCCGGCGAGACTATGAGTGGTCGAGCTGGGCCGCGAGCTCGGCGTTCGACACCTACTTCGTCCGCATGACCCAGCGGGTCGATACCTCGTACGAGGGCGGGGCCAAGGCCATCGAGGTGGCGCGGGACTTTGCCTACGACGCGCACGGAAACGAGATCTGGGAGCTCAGGACGGAGGGCTCCACGTCGCGCATGGCGACCTGCCGAGCCTACGATCTCAGCGACGGCGACAACCACCGAGGCCGCGCGCTCGAGCTCACCCAGGCCGAAGCGGGGAGCTGCACGCTGAACGCCTCGGCCCGCTCCTGCTCGTGCTCGAACAGCGCCCTTCTGTCCCGGAAGGCCTTCGTCTACGACGCGAAGGGCAACGCCGTCGAGGAGCGGGACTACGACGATGAGAACGGCGTCTGGGAGGTCACTTCCCTCACCTACGACGTGTTCGGGAACGTCCTGTCCAAGACCGACCCGGCGGGCGTCCTCACTACCTATGCCTACGACAGCGAAAGCCAAACTCTGCCCGCGCAGATGGTCGTGGATCCGGCGGGCGAAGCCCTCGTGACCACGTACGCCTTCGATCCCCGATTTGGGGTCAAGGTGCTGGAGCGAGGGCCGAACGGCGCGGCCCTCATCGACGTGCTCGACGGGTTCGGCCGCACGCTCTCGCGGCACCTGGAGCCGGTGGGCGACCGCGCTGACGACCGCTGGGACTGCCTGAAGAACAGCGGCGGCTCCGGCTGCGGTCCGGTACCCCACCGCGAGTTGGTGGAAACCTACCAGTACGAAACGAACCGCGTGGAGCATCGAAAGTATCACTCGGGGGATCTCATCGCTCACACGCGAACCCACTTCGATGTCTTCGGCCGCGAAGAGCGCCAGGAGGTCATCGCGAGTGGAGGAGAGGTGCTCACCCGAACCTATGCCTATGACTCCGAGGGTCGGGTGCTCCGGGAGAGCGAGCCGTATGCGCCCGGCGAAACGGCTGTGTTCTCCGAGTATGTCTATGACGAGAGAGGTCGTCCCACCTCCCACGTGGCCTTCAACGGGGCTGAATCGAGCTTCAGCTACGCGATCCGACCGCTCCTGTGCGGTGCCAACGAGATCAGGGTTATGGCACTTGTCACGTCCGAAGAGTCCGAAGAAGGGGTGACCCGGCGGTCGGCGGAGTGCCGTGACTTCCGGGGTCAAGTCACCAAGCGGCTTTCGGGCAGCGCGTCGGGCACCTCGGGGGTGGGGCCCGAGCAGAACTTCGTCTACGACGCCCTGGGCCGACTGATCCAAACGTACTCCGGGGCCACCTCGAGCCCCGGAGACAGCCTGGAGACGCGCTACGTGTATGACAGCGTGGGCCGCCGGGTTCAGGTCATCAACGACGCTCGGGGCCAGCAGGACCTCCGATACGCCCAGGGGCGTCTCGACCGTCGCACGCAGGGGAGCGAGACCTGGACCTACGAGTATGACTCCGCCGGTCGCCACACCGCCGCGGTGCTGCCCGACGGCACCCGCCGGGAGATCGCGTACGACTCGGCTGCCCCGTTCGGCGAAGGTCAGGTGGCGCGGATGCAGATGGTCCGGCCCGGCGGCGCCGTCGAGTCCGCGCGCACCTATAGCTACGACGCCCTCGGCCACCTGCTCGGCGAGACCTTGGAGGTGAGCGGGCGGACCTTTGCGATGGGTTACAGCCATCGGAACGACGGTGAGCTCGAGCAGGTGACCTACCCAGACGGCTCCCAGCTGAGCATCAGGCACGACCAGGCCGGCAACATGACCGCTCTCGACGTCGAGGAGACGGAGAACGGTCAGACCTTCTCCACCCGCTACGTGGGGCTGTCGGGCTATAGCGCCCTCGGCCAGCCCGGCCAGCTCGAGTTTAGCAACGGGGTGACCACGCGCTACGACTACGACGGCGTGGGCCGCCTCGCTCGGGTCCGCACCTCGAGTCAGTCCGGTGACTTCGTCGACAAGGAATACACCTGGAATGGGTTCGGGGAGGTGGCGCAGATCGAGGACAAGCTCCGGGCCTCCTTCACCCAAACCTTCAGCTTCAACGACGTGGGCTACCTCACCCGAGCGGAGGGCGCCTACGGCGTGCGCACCTATCAGTACGACGACCACGGGAACCTCACCGACAAGGCGGGCACCCAGCTCACCTACCAGGGGGACCGGCTCCTGTCGGCGTCGAACGGGGATACTTTCGAGTACGACATCCGCGGCAACCGCACCGCCAAGCAAACGGCGGAGGGCACCTTGCGCTACCGCTACTCGCGGCTCGACCAGCTGAAGGAGGTCGTTCGCGAGGTGCGCGGGGCGACCTGCGCGGAGGATCTGTCGGTGCCCTGCGAGGACATCACGCAGACGGTGCTCGACGCGAACGTCTACGACGCGAACGGCGCTCGCATCATGAAGACGGACCGAAACGGCGCCGTCTCCATCTATGTGTCGCCGCTCTACGAGGTGACCACCTTCACGAACGGCACCGAGCTCCACACCCGCTACCTCAACGGGCCGGCGGGGCGCATCGTGTCCATCACCGACGAGGTGGCGCCGTCCGGGGCGGGGACCCAAACGGCGCTCGGAGCGCCCTTCCTGCCGCGAAAGACGCTCCAGCTCGCCCTCATCGCGCTCTGCCTGACCTTGGCGATCGCGCTGGCGTGGTCGTGGCTGCGCGCGGCGGGGGAGACCTCTCTGTCCGGTCGGGCCCGCGGGTTCGTGGCCGCGATGCTTCGGACGGTGGGTCTCATCGGCGAAGCTACGGAGACTCAGTGGCAGGTCGCGCGGGGCACGGAGTTCATGCGGCGACGCCGGCGGCTGGGGGCGGCCTCACCTCTCGTGGCGGTCTACATGGCCTTCGCCGTGACCGGCTGTCAGGGCCCCCTCGGGGACCCGATCTCGAAGGTTCGGGGCGGCGCCCACGGCGTGGAGCGTCTCCCCGGAGGGATGATCGTCGGGTCGACCTCGCGCGCCCTCCTCCCCGGCGAAAACGGCGACGGCTACCCGGTGGCAGGGACCCACTTCTTCCACCCGGACCACCTCGGCTCCAGCACCTATGTCACCGACGCGCACGGCCACAAGGTGGCGGAGACGGTGTACGCACCGTACGGTGAGGTGTTCGAGCCGGCGTCTACGGGCGTGGACGTCTTCCGGAGCAAGTTCTCCGGCAAAGAGTGGGATGCGGGCGCGGAGCTCTACTACTTCGAGGCGCGCCACTACGACGCCTACGTCGGGCGCTTCATCCAGGCGGACATCATGCTCCTGGGCTCCGACGGCGCCCTCGCCTCGGATCTCAACCGCTACGCTTACGCCGCCAACAACCCGGTGGTGTACACGGATCCATCCGGGCGGGAGGTCATCACTCTTGTCGCCATCGGCATAGCAGCCTTGGTCGGCGCCACGGTGAGCGTGGCGGCGTACGCGGCCACCAACCACGACGACCTCTCTTGGCAGGGGTTCCTCATCGCGGCGGCCGCCGGCTTCGTAGCCGGGGCCTTTGGTGGTGCCGGAGGCGCTGCGGCGGCCACCATCGGGACCGCCTCCGTGAGTGCCACGGCCGCCGGCGTGGCCGTGGTGGTGGCCTACAGCGCCGCCGGGGGGTTCGCGGGCTCCATCGTTCAGCAGGGCTTTACGAATCTTACTGAGGGGGAGGACTTCGGCAACATCGACTGGGCGGAGGCCGGCATTACCGCGGGCATCGACGGCGCCACCGCAGGTCTCGTGTCGGTGCCCAGCGGTAGGTTCGCAAAGTTGGTTTCGAAAAGATGGAGTCTTGAAGCCCAGCGTTGGAATGAGAGCTTGGAGACAGCACGGAAGTACTATAAGGAACTACCCTCCGGCGTCAAACGTACAGCCGACCGCCACAAAACGTTGTTTAACGGCAAGGCAGCTTTCTATAAGCAGATGGGCGCGGCCAGATCCCACACGTTGCAATCGGTGGGGTTCAGGTACGGCGTCACGGCAAGTCGAACGACGACTAGGCTGACGGCGATCAACCACGGCGACGGGCTCGAACCCTACTTCGAGTGAACCCAGCCGCTGGGGCCTCGGCGGAGCGCCGAGGCCCCGCTCAACCACGCCTTCAGCACTCGCGGGCGAAGCAGCGGGTGACGACGGCGCGGCGGAGGGCGTGGGCGATGCTCTCGGTGAGGGCGTCGACGTCGTCCGCGTCGCGCCGCTCGACCTCCCGGTGGGCGAGCTCGTCGTCCTCACCGCAGCCCGACCCGAGCGAGTAGCCTCAGCGCTCCGAATCACGACGTTCACTCTGGGCGGTTGAAGCGCCGGGGCCCCGGCTCAACCAGGTCTTCAGCTCTCGCGAGCGAAGGTGCTTCCGGGGCGCCGGAGGAGGGATTGCGACCTTGGCCGGGCCCGCTCTTACACGGAGCCGGTGCTCCGGACACAGACCCTGTCTCTTCGAGGGAGCGGGCGTCGATCCCGAGCATGTCTTTGCGGAGCTGGGGCGCCGAGTCTCGGCTGCCGGCCCGGCCCGCTAACCGATGATCGGGGAGCGGGCTCTCGAGTCCGGCGCCGTGCGACCGGAGGGTAGAAGATGAGGGAAGCAAAAGCGGAAGGTGGTCCCTCGGCCGCGCTCGCTCTCGACCTCGATGTGGCCTCCCCGCTCCTCGACCACGGCTCGGACCGCGCCCATGCCCACCCCGCGACCTGAGGTTTGGGTGACTGCGTCCGCGGAGCTGAGGCCCTCCAGGAACAGCAGCTCGTGCCTCTCGACCTGGCCGAGACCTCGGCTTCGAGCCTTGATCTCCAAGGTGTCGAAGTCGACGCCGCGCCCGTCGTCACTCACTTCGATGACCACCGTACCTCTCGGCTCGGCGGAGGCGCGCAGGTGGAGCATGGGTACGAGGGGCTTTCCGGTGGCGGCTCGCTCGGCTGGAGTCTCGAGGCCGTGGTCCACGGCGTTGCGGATGACGTGGACGAGATTGGCCCAAAAGCGCGCGAGCGGTTCTTTGGGGACGCGCAGGCCGCCATGCTCGGTGGTCACGGTGATGCGCCCCTTGCCGAGTCTCTCCGCCAGGCGGTAGGCACGCTCGCCCACCCGCACTAGCTCCGCCGCCACCGGAGGGTCCCGCAGGCTATCCATCAGCAGCCGAGCGGTGGGGACGTCTCCGCGGGCGAGAGCTCCGCTCACCGCCGCGTGCTCCCCTTCCGTGAGCTGTAGGGTGCCGGTCGTCTCCTCGCCGCTGAGGAAGGGCGCGAAGTCCTCGTGCACGCGCTGCCAGGTCGCGCTGAGGGCCTGCCGCTCTTCCTCGTGAAGAAGCCGCCGCCCCTCCGTGATGCGCTCTTCGAGGCGGTGACAGTGACCGGCCACGGTGGCGAGGTCGAAGAGCCCACAGTTGCCCTTTATGGTGTGGAGCTTCCGGGCCACGACGTTCACGCTCTCGCTGCGTGCGTTGACGACCTCCGACACCAAACGGCCGGTGTCGGCAAAGAACTCGAGGAAACCATCCTTGTCGTGAAGGATGCGGTCGAAGACCTTCACGAGTTCCGCCTGCTCGGCCCGTCGACGCTCGGCGTTGACCCGTTCTGTGATTTCGTTGGCGACGAGAAGGATCCGAGGGCCTTCGGACTCCTCGAAGGGCAGATAGGCGATCTCGAAGACGCGCTCGTCCAGTCGAATCTCGGTGGGAAGCTGGGTCAAGGACACGGACAGAGGCATGAGCTCGTCCCGCAGCGTCTCGAGCCCCAAGCCGAGAAACTCACCCGCTTCCGGATCTATGCGCCCGAAGTAGTCGATGGCGTTGGTGAGGCCCTCCCTAGGCCCAAACCATCGCTCGAGGGCGGCGCTCGCCTCCCCCGACATCTCTCCTTGGTAGTCGAGCGTCACCAGGCCTGCGTCGACGTTGTCGAACACGCGGCGCATGTCGGCGGTCCGAGCGGCGAGCTCGGCGGTGCGGGCGTCGACCTTCCGCTCCACGAGCTGGTGGCTCAGGCGCATCTGCCGAAACCGTGCGACGAGGAGGAGGGTGGCGGCGAGGCTTGCCGCGAGCGCGGTCCATGGCATCCACCCATGGTGCGCAGCAAACCAGGCCGGACCCGGCTGAGCTCTCAGGGTCCAGGCTTGGTCCGGATAGGCCAAGGCCCGCGCTCGCGGCAAGCCTCGCCGCCACCCTCCTCCTCGTCGCACGGTTTCGGCAGATGCGCCTGAGCCACCAGC
>JBCBRU010000392.1:0-8372 GCA_039819565.1 Myxococcota bacterium
GTCCCGGACCACGTTGCCCTCTTCTCCGCTCGTCGGGTCGTCATCGACCTGGAACACGAGGAGGTGGATGATCAGGTCCCCCTCGTTCGTGAACACGGGGTCGTCGGGGTCATCGGGGTTGGCGGTCGTCGAGCTGGCGATGAACTCCAGGAGATCGTCCTCGGCGACCAAGACGGAGTTGATGCCGTTCGCGCTTCCCCGATGACCCCGACGACCCCGTGTTCACGAACGAGGGGGACCTGATCATCCACCTCCTCGTGTTCCAGGTCGATGACGACCCGACGAGCGGAGAAGAGGGCAACGTGGTCCGGGACACCTGGAACTTTCAGTTCGACTTCCAGGCCCCGGATGCCCCGCCCCTCGAGCGAGTGACTCCCGGCGAGCGCTCGGTCGATGTGCAGTGGGACAGCCCGGGGGCCACCGACATCCAGTTCTACCAGGTCGACTACTGCCCGAACGTGACGCTCGAGACCGTTCAGAGGCTCACGACGGCCACGCTCGATCCGAACCTGGTGAACAATACCAGCGGTGCGGAAGCCTTCGAGCTCCTGATGATGCCCTGCGACGATACCTCCGGCCTCGAGTCCCGCTCGAGCATTCGAGAGACGGAGGACAACATTACCATCTCGGACGGCATCGAAGAGGGAACCTGGGTCGCTTTTTCGCTCTTCGCCCAAGATGAGTCCCCGTTCCTCAATCTCACCACCGAATCGCCGGTCTATGCCGTGCGCACCGAGGTCGCCACCGACTTCTGGGAACGGCAAAGGGAGCTCGGCGGCGGCGAGGACGGAGGCTTTTGCTTCGTGGCTACCGCCGCCCATGGATCCTACGCCCACCCGGTGGTGGGGCTGTTGCGCGGGCTCCGCGATCAGGTCCTAGGGCGTTTGCCCTTCGGGCGCGCCCTGACGCGCGCCTATTACACGGTCTCGCCTCCCCTAGCTTCGGCGATTGACGGAAGACCTGCGCTCGCGGAGGCGGCCCGATGGGGGCTTCTCGGCTTCGTGCTCGGACTCCTCGGCCTGGCTCTGTCCGTGGCTGGGGTGCTCGCCGCCTGGATCTCTTCGGCGGCGCGACGCTGGGCGAGGGCAGGGGCGCTCGTCGGGGTGATCGCCGCATCCTTCCCAGGGAGCGCCTCGGCCCAGGTCCGAGGCGATGCGACGGGCATCGTAGGCGTGGGTCTGGAGTTCAAGGCCGGACCCTATCTCCCGGAGATCGCCAAAGACCTCGAGGATGGGGGACTCCCCGCGTTCGAGGAGATCCACGGGGCGGGGCGGACCCGAGTCCTGGTCAACGTGGGGGGGGAGATCCAGTTTCTCCGCGGCAACTTCGGAACCCTCTCCCTCGGGGGCACCGTGGGCTTCATCGCCTGGGAAGGCAAAGCCTTGGTGGAAGACGCGGGCGGTTTCCTGCGGCCCGCCGCCAATGGGT
The DNA here is from genome assembly GCA_039819565.1 of Myxococcota bacterium. Taxonomy (GTDB): domain Bacteria; phylum Myxococcota; class Kuafuiibacteriia; order Kuafuiibacteriales; family Kuafuiibacteriaceae; genus JAHQVK01. Next base: position 1,429 of record JBCBRU010000392.1, read on the forward strand.
CCACGACCTTCAACATCGTGCCCATGACCCTCACCCTGGGCTACCGCTTCGACCTCCTCATGGACCGCACTCCGGTGCCTCTGGCGCCCTACGTTCGCGCGGGCCTCGCCTATCACATCTTTTGGAATACCCGTGACGACGGCAGCCTCTCCCGGTTCACGGTGGACGGTGAGGAGCGGGAAGCCCTCGGGGCCCGACCCGGTTTCGTGGGCACGTTGGGGATCTCGTTGGCTCTCAACGCCATCGACCCCAACGGAGCCGCCCGCTTTCGGGGTACGACGGGGATACGCACCAGCTATCTATTTTTCGAAGGTCAGCTGAGCCAGGTCGACGGGTTCGGAGACGACAGCAACTTTGATTTCTCGGACCTCACCTGGTTCGCGGGGTTGATGCTCGAGATTTAGGGCAATCCACGTTGCGCACCCTGAGCATGCGCGTCGAGTACGACGGCACCGCCTACGCGGGGTGGCAGCGGCAGGCGGGGGGACCGGTCACCGTCCAGGGCACGCTCGAGTCCGCCCTGGACGCCTTCACCAGGGAGACGGTCCGGGTCCGCGGCGCCAGCCGCACCGACGCGGGAGTCCATGCGCGGGGCCAGGTAATGGCCTTCGAGACCGATCGGGACGGGATTCCTCCGGTGGGTTTCGAGCGGGGTCTCCGGAGCCATCTCCCGCGGGACATCGTGGTGCGGGAGGCCCGAGAGGTGGGCGAGGGCTGGGACCCGCGTCGGAGCTCCCGCGGCAAGCGCTACGTCTACACCCTCTATAACGCTCCACATCCGAGCGCCCTCCTCCGAGATAGGGCGTGGTGGGTGCGCGGGGCGCTGGATCTCGCGGCCATGCGCGAAGCCTCTCGGGCGCTGGTGGGGACTCACGACTTCGAGGCCTTCCGGGCCGCTGGCTGCGTCGCGAAGCACGCGGTGCGAACGGTGTACGCGGTCGAGCTTCGGGCCGGGGCGGCGCCTCGTGCCGTCGACCTCGTGGTGCTCGGAAACGCCTTCGTCCGCAACATGGTGCGCATCCTCGCGGGGACCTTGGTCGAAGTGGGTCTCGGGAAGCGAGCCCCCGAGGAGGTCGAGAAGGCGCTCCGGAGTCGGAAGCGCGCCCGGGCGGGAGTGACGGCCCCCGCGGCCGGTTTGTGCCTCGACGAAGTCATCTATGACGATCGACTTCCGCCTCGACCTAAGGACGACATCGACGTACCGGCCGGAGATGGGTAGCCTCCACGCCGTGACGCCTCGGGACGTATTCAACGCCGGCGCTTTCGGCGCGATGACGGTGGGCTTCGCGGCACCCAGCATCGTCATCGCGCCCCTGGCTCCCTTACGGATGACCCAGGTCGCGCGCAGCTGGGCGCGGACCGTGGTGAGCACCTGCGGGGTCCAGGTCGAGGCCGAGGACTTCGATCGCCCGCTGCCTCACCCCGCCTATGTGGTGCTGTCGAATCACACCTCTCATTTCGACGTGGTGGCCATCTACTCCCGGTTTCCTCGTGACCTGTTCCCGGTGGCCAAGCGCGAGCTCGGCAAGATCCCCGTCTTCGGCTGGGCGCTCCGGTCCGGGGCCGCGATCATGATCGACCGCGGAGATCGGGGGCGCGCCAAGGCTTCCATCGACGCCGCGGCCGCCGCGGTGCGTGGGGGGCGCTCGGTCCTGATGTTCCCCGAGGGGACCCGAAGCGCCGGCCACGAACTCGGACCCTTCAAGAAGGGCCCCTTTCACCTCGCCACCGCGGCGCGGGTCCCCGTGCTCCCGCTGGCCGTCCTGGGGGCGAGCGACGTCCTCGAACCCCACGACTGGCGCATCAAGCCGGGGCGCATCACCGTACGCATGGGGCGCCCCATCGAGACGGACGGATACAGCGACGACAAGGCGGGGCGGGACGCCTTGGCCGCTACCGTCAACGGGGCGATGCGCGCCCTCATCGAGCAACGCGATCCTCCTTGACACCCCGGACCGCGATCACTAGTAACGCGCGTCCCATGGCCGACGATGTCAGCGCCGCGCGAGGCGGCCCCGAGAAGCTCGTCAACTACCGGCCGACGCCGCATTTCACGTCTGAGACCTTCGAGCGGCAGTGGCTCGTGGTCGACGCGGCCGGCCAGTCGGTAGGGCGCCTCTCCTCGCAGGTGGCCATGCTCCTCAAGGGCAAACATCGTCCCGAGTACACCCCGCATGATGACGCGGGCGACTTCGTGGTCGTGATCAACGCTTCGAAGGTTGAGTTTCGCGGCAACGACAAGGTCGCGAAGAAGCGCTACTACAAGTACACCGGCTACACCGGCAACTTGAAGGAGCGCACGGGCACCGAGATGATGGAGCGCAACCCCGAGAAGGTCATTCAGCTGGCCGTCTCGGGCATGCTCCCGCGCGGCTCGCGCGGCTCCGCGATGCTCAAGAAGCTCAAGGTCTATCCCGGCGAGGAGCACCCTCACGCCGCCCAGAAGCCGAAGAAGTGGGCCCTCGAGGGTCAGGAGCAGGGCGCCTGAAGGCCCCCTGACAGAAGGTTCGAATACAGATGGAGCAGTTCTACGCCACGGGTCGCCGCAAGGAAGCCATCGCCCGCGTTTATCTCCGCCCGGGCAGCGGCAAGATCGAGGTCAACCGACGGGACGTCGAAGAGTACTTCCCCCGCGAGACTCTGAAGATGATTCTTCGCCAGCCGCTCGAGGTGGCCGACCAGCTCGCCAAGTGGGACATCCTCGTCAACGTGTCTGGCGGCGGCCTCTCCGGCCAGGCCGGCGCGGTCCGCCACGGCATCAGCCGGGCCCTGGTCGAGGCCGACCCCGAGCTTCGCGGCTCCCTCAAGAAGAACGGCTTCCTCACCCGCGACGCCCGCCGCGTCGAGCGCAAGAAGTACGGTCAGCCCGGAGCGCGCAAGCGCTTCCAGTTCTCCAAGCGCTGATCTCGTGGGCGGGCCCTGGCTTTCCGGCCGGATGGCTCCCTGAGCTAGGCTACCGGAATCGACCCATGGGATCGCCCGAGCTGGCTCTCTACGCCTCCGCTGTCCGGACCGGTTCGCGGCGCTCGCTGGCGCGCTAGGGTCCTTCCCGTGCGGTGGGGCGTGACCCTCGCGGTCCTCGCGGCCGCGGCTTCCGTTCAAAGCACGGCCGGGGCCGACACGCCTCGCTACCGTCCCCTCACGACCGCTCAGCTCTACGATCCGAGTCTCCGCTTCGAAGGCGGTGTGCCCATGGTCTCCATCGGCATCGAGTCCGGACTCAAGACCCTCGAGCTCGTCCTCAGCGGAGGGCCGGCTCGGGTCCTCTTCGACGAGGCGGGTCTCCCCAAGTCGCGCTGGGTCATGCCCGGGGCCAAGCTGGTGTTTCGCGCCAGCCGCGGCCGACCCGCGAAGCGACGTCACTGGGCGCGCGTCGCCAGCTTTGGCCCCGAGGCCCGGGCCGAGGCCGAAGCGGAGGCCGCGCGCCATCGAGGGCGGGGCGAGGACACGGCCGTCGTCGAGAGCGGGACCCTCTTCGTGCTCGACGGGGTGCCGCTCGATACCCGGAGCCTCGAGGTCCTGGTGGGCGGGGGCACGCGCGCTCAGGCCAAGGCTCTCGCCTCAGAGCTGTTCACGAAGGAGGGGCTGCGGGCACCGGTCCGACCCACCCTTGAAACGCCGCCGGATGGACGGCTCTCGTGGGTCGACCCCGCGGGGGAGAGCCATCGCGTCCGAGGCCGGGTGTATCTCGGCCTCAGCGAGGGCGCCTCCATCACCTACGCGGGGCGGCAGTACGAAGGGCACCTGTACGTCGTCCCTGGGCCCGAGGGACGTCTGGCGCTCGTTCAGTCCGTCGACGTCGAGTCGATGCTGCGGGGCATCGTGCCCGCGGAGATCTTCGCCTCGGCCCCTAAGGCGGCGCTCGAGGCGCAGGCGATGGTGGCTCGAGGCGCGGTGCTGGCCCTGTTGGCGCACCGTCACTTCGACGAGCCCTTTCATCTGTGCGATGAGCAGCACTGTCAGGTGTACAAGGGCGCCGGGGCCCACCACCCCGCGACGGATGCGGCGGTCGCCCAGACCCGCGGGCAGCTGGTGGTGCGGACCCGAACCGGAAACCAGCTCGAGCTCGTGGAGAGCGTCTACTCCGCCAGCTGCGGGGGACATACGGAGAGCAACGAAGTGGTTTGGGATCAGTCCCCCAGCCCCAGCCTGCGCCCCCGTTTGGATGCCCCGCCAGGGGACCCAGCCCTGGCCCCTTTTCGGGAGGGCCTCAATTCGGACAACCTCGAAGCTTGGCTCGGCGGGACCCCTCCGGCCTACTGCGCGCGGTCTCGATTCACGAAGCCGGACCGCTTCCGCTGGGAGCGAAGCTTCGACCCATCGGAGCTGGAAGCGATCGGGCGTCAGCTGGGGGTGGGGCGTCCGCGGGCGGTCGAAGTCCTCGGACGCGGTCCGGGAGGCCGAGTCACCGGAGTACGGGTGGTCGGCTCCAAGGGGAAGGCAGACGTCCTCCGTGAGCTCCCGGTGCGACGTCTATTCGGAAATCTCCGCAGCGGTGCTTTCCTCCTCCGACCGCGAAAGGAAGGCGGGCGGCTGGTGGGGCTCGACCTCCGCGGGGCGGGGTTTGGTCACGGGGTCGGGATGTGCCAAATGGGCGCCATCGGGCGGGCCGAAGCCGGACAGGGGGCGGCCGAGATCCTCAGGTTCTACTATTCCGGAGCCAGCGTCGCGAAGCTCTACGACTAGTGCACCAACTCTAAGCCCCTGCAGGAAGACCTGCTCTCCGGATCGCCTCGATCTTGCGAGGGTGTGGAGCTCCGTCGTGCTCGACATAGTATTTGAGCTCCTCGTGCACCTTCCTGAGAACCCCCCCGAGCTGCAGGCGCATGGGGAGCCCCATGAGGAGGTTGAAGGGAAAGGCGAGGTCGACGGTGAGGGTCATGTTCACCCGAGACGCGTCCGCGCCTTCGGGAGTCACCGTCCATGCGTTGTGCATCCTGCGGACGAAGAAAGGCATCTTCTCGCCCTGGGCCGTGTAACTGAGCTGACGCTCGATCTCGTCGTAGACCTCCAAGGTCTCCTGGAACTTACCCAGCTCGGTGTCGCACACCCGCCCCGCGCACGGCGCGCCAGCGGGCCCAGGGCCCGAGCGGCCCTTGGAAAGGTCGATGGAGCTCGCCCAGGTGTAGGCGTCAGCGAAGTTGGGACCGAGGACCCGCCAGACTTCGTCCGCGGGGGCTTGTATCAGGGAGGTTCGCGAAATCTTCATCGACACGAACCCTTGCAGTCCCCCTCCCGAGCTCGCAATCACGGAGATTGCAGCCCCCCGCTGCGTCTTTGCAGCCGGTCGAAGGCATCAACCCGGAGAGATCGGAACGGTAGGGTAGAGCGGTACATCGCCGCGAAGGAGGGCCTCATCGCGCTTGGCCCAAGCGGCCACCGCATCCCTGAGAACCTTCATCCGGGTGGCACCTCGAAGCTGGGGGTGGGTCAAAACCCAGACGTAGGTTCCGCCCTCGAAGTAGGATCCGACGCGCACGAGTTTAGGGTTCCGATCTCCCACGAAGCAGGGGAGGACGGATACCCCGACCCCTTGCTCGAGGGCCGCTTCGAGGGTGACGAGCGAGTTGACGCGAAGGGGGATGGGAGCGCCCGGACCCACGTCGCGGATCACCTGGTCCGTGTTTTCGGTGAAGGGCTCATCCCAGCTCACCCACGGCACCTCGGAGAGCGAGCTCGTGCCCTCCTCGAAGCGAGCTTGGGCGAAATCGCGCGCCGCATAGATGGCGAACATGACCTCGGCGAGGCGCCGGCCGAGGAGCTCTTCGGGAGGGGCGGGGGTGAGCCGAATGGCCACGTCATCTTGGCGCCGAGAGAGGTCCTGGTTCAGGTTGTTCGTCCGCACTACGAGCTCGACCTGGGGGTGTTGCCGACTGAACTCCGCGAAGTCGGCCGCCCACACCGAATAGAAGCTCTCGATGGCAGTGACCCGGAGCCGTCCGCTCAAGGCCGTGTCCTGCCCCGTGAGCTCGGCGTCGAGAGCCAGGATCTCCGCCTCGATGCGCTCCGCCGCCTCGATCACGGCACGGCCCGCTTCGGTGGGCGCGACGCCGCTCCGCAGCCGCTCGAAGAGCCGCGTCTCGAGATGAGCCTCGAGGGCCTGGAGGCGACGGCTCACCGTGGTGGCATTGACCTGCAGGGCCCGTCCCGCCGTCGCGGCCGAGCCGTGACGATGGAGGGCGAGCACATACTTGAGATCATCCCAAGGAGGGGCCGCGCGGTGAGCCACGACCCGAGTCAGACACACTCTCTCCTCGCCGGCTAGGACGTGACGTCGAATCGGGGATAGATCAGCGTGGGATGCCGTTCGCCTTGATGTCGAGAATATAGACGGCTATCAGCCGACGCATGTGCGCTTGCAGCTGAACGTCGAGCGAACCGTCACTGCGTACGACCCGAGCGATCAGGCCCTGAGCGATATGCGCGCAGACTTCACCGACGACGATCCTTTGCTCGTCCTCCGTCTCGGTGAGCTTAGCGGCGATCTCTTCCGCGAGCTGGCGGCGGACGCGAAGGCCGGCGAGAGCAAAAGGTCCCGAGCTGTCGGCGCTGGCGAGGAGTGCGCGTAGCGCCGGATGCTTCACCGCCTCGACAATGAGGCTATCGACGATGAATCCGACGCCGTCGGCGATGGGGTCGACATTGTCGTCGGGGCTGCGCTCCTTCGCAGCCTGGAATGCGCCTCGGACCGACGCCACGTAGCGATCTGTCAGCGTCTCCAGCACGGCCTCCTTGTCCCGAAAGAACTGGTACACGGAGCCCACGGGCACGCCCGCGTCGGCCGCGATGGACCGAACCGAAGTCCGCTCGAAGCCGTCCTGGCCGAACCGATGAGCGGCGGCCTCGAGGAGCTTCTCCACTACCTGCCGACTCCGGCTCTGGAGCGGCTCGCGAATGAGGCCCATGTCCGGATGCTACCAATGGATCGGGTTGCGAACATGAAC
>JBCBRU010000393.1:0-8312 GCA_039819565.1 Myxococcota bacterium
CGAAGGCCTCCTCGAGAGCGAGCTCTTCGGACACGTCAGAGGCGCCTTCACGGGGGCCGATCGCGACCGCGAAGGGCTCTTCGAGGCGGCTCGGGGAGGGCTCCGCAGTTGATGCCGAGAAAAGGGCGGGCTTGGCGGGCCGACTCGTCATGGACGAAGCGGGCGATGCGCTCCTTACCGGTCCCGCTCTCTCCGCTGATGAGCACGGTGGTGTCGACCCGGGCCACCTTCCGGGCCAGGGCCAAAACGCGTCGCATGGCCCCGCTCCGCACCACAAGACCGTGACTCGTCTCCGCGTCATCCTCTGCGGAAAGAGGGCGCAGGAGCTCCGGAGCCAAGGTGGGAGGCTCTCGAAGAGCGTCCCGAAGCTTGTCCAGGGCCTCTTCCTCGTACATCGACAGATCCGTCCCCGGCGGCCACGCCTCGGTGAAACGACCCTCCATGCGACACACGGCGTCGCCTCGGGCCCGGCACATCCGCTCGATGCAGCGGACGTCCTTTCCGTAGGCTCGAGACAGGTACCCGCTCGCGAAGCCCACAAGGGTCCAGCAGGCGGGGGTTTCCGACCGACCGAAGCGTTCCAGGTGCTGATCTGCTTCGTAGCTGTCGGGCCACACCGCCAAGGCGAGGGGGGCGTCAGGACCGGTGGGCCGCGGCACCACAGGCTCGAAAGTGACCAGTCCCTTTAGGCGATGGATGCGGCCTCCGGCCTGCTGCCACTCTTTGACGTCGTCCCAAGGAAGAGCGTGCTCGAGGGCTGCGGCCACGCGCCAGCCGTGGGCGAAGCCGAAGCGGGTGAGCAGCTGCCGGGCGATCGGCTCGCCGAAAGTCCGCACCAGTTGCTCGCGGAGCAGACCCAAGGCCACCGCGTCGAGAAGGAGGGTGCGGGTGCCCGCGAAACGCACGATCCCTCCGCTTGGCTCGAACTCGAGGAGGTCTCGCAGATTGAGATCCTCGGCCTTCATTCCCCCACACCTTGCCCTCGGACTCGCCTCAAGTCGAAGCGGGACCGGCAGCGACCCTTCTTCATGACATGCGCTCACCTCGGAGCCTTGGTAGTCTGGAGGAGATGAGCGGAACCACCGACGGTCTCATCCCCCGGAGCGATCTCGAGCGCCTGTTCCGCGTAGGGCTGGCTCTCGGCTCGGAACGTCAGCGGGGGCGGCTCATGGAGCGTATCCTCCTGGAGGCCAAAGCGCTCGCCAACGCGGACGGAGGTACGGTGTACCTACGCACTGAGGACGACCTGCTTTGTTTCGAGATACTTCGAAATGACACTCTGGAGATCGCCGTAGGGGGAAGTACGGGCGCTACCTCGGATCTTCCTCCGATCCCGCTCTTCCACCCCGATGGGGGCGAAAACCACGCCCACGTGGCGGCTCACGCCACGCACGTGGGGCGCTCGATTCATGTCGAAGACGCCTACGAGGCCGACGGATTCGACTTCGACGGGACCCGAAAGTTCGACGAGCAGAGCGGATACCGCAGCAAGTCCTTTCTCACCCTTCCCATGAAGAACCAGCAGGGGAGGGTCATTGGGGTTCTGCAGCTCATCAACGCGCGCAACGAAGCGGGCGACATCGTGCCCTTCGCAGCTCGCCACATGGCGGTGGCCGAAGCCCTCGCGGCTCAGGCGGCCGTGGCCTTGGACGCTCAACAGCAGTACGAGGCGCAACGGCACCTGCTGGAGTCTTTCCTTCAGCTCCTCGCGACCGCCATCGATCACAAGTCTCCCTACACGGGGGGGCACTGCCGGCGGGTCCCGGTCCTCACGGAGATGATCGTGAGAGCCATGACCGAGGCCCGAAACGGGCCCTACGCCGCGTTTCAGCTCGACGAAGAGCAGTGGTACGAGCTCCACATCGCGGCCTGGCTCCACGATTGCGGGAAGGTCACAACCCCCACCCACGTCATGGACAAGTCCACCAAGCTGGAAGGCATCCGGGACGGTCTCGATGACGTGAAAACGCGCTTCGCGGTCCTGGCTGCGGCCGCCCGCGCCCGCGATGACTGCGCCGAGCTCGAGCAGCTGCAAAGTGACTTGTCCTTTCTCGAAAGCGTCAATGCCGGCGGCGAGTTCATGCCGGAGGAGGCTCAGGTCCGGGTGCGAGCGATCGCTGAGCGCCGTTGGATCGACGCTCGAGGAGACCCGCAACCAGTTTTGACCGAGGAAGAGGTCCGCAATCTCTGTATTCAGCGCGGCACCCTCACTCCCGAGGAGCGACTCATCATCAACGGGCACATGGTCCAAACGGTGCTGATGCTGGAGGCTCTGCCCTTTCCCAAGAACCTTCGAAACGTGCCCGAGATCGCTTGTGGTCACCACGAGCGGATGGACGGTCGAGGCTATCCGAAGGGCCTCTTCGCCGGGGATATGTCCCTTCCCGCCCGCGCCATGGCCGTGGCGGACGTCTTCGAGGCCCTCACCGCGTCAGATCGGCCCTACAAGCCGGCGATGCCCCTGTCTCAATCGATGAGCATCATGGGACGGATGAAGGTCGAGAATCACCTGGATCCGGAGCTTTTCGACTTCTTCGTCTCGAGCGGCGTGTATCGAGAGTACGCTCGACGGCATCTGCCCCCGGAGCTCTGCGATGAGGTCGACGAGGCGGAGCTCTTAGCCCTGAAACCCAAGCCCCTCGAGTTGCCTCCCGAGGCCGAGCGGGCGCGCCGATGGAAAGGGTTTCGGCCCGACTACGCTCACCTCGTTCCCGCCGGCGCTCAACGCGCCGTGTTCCTCAGCGGCCCGATCGACTCCAGTGCGGATAGTCCTTCCGAAGCTTCTTGATCCCAAACGCGCCCTCGATCCAGTCGATGAGCTTGGGGCTCAGAGACAGATCCCTCGAAGCCTCGGGCCGGGAGAGATCAAAGACCCGCCGCGTGCCGTCTGGAGCCACCAGTTTGAGGGTGCGCGGGAGATCCACCGCGACGATATCCACGGCGCGGCCGCCATAGTGGCTCGAGCGTCGAGCCCCGCGCGGGGTGGCGTAGTCGACCCCATAGGTGTCCGCCATGGCCCGGGCTGCCTCGACCGTGGCTCGAAAGCCATCGGGGTGCTGCCAGGTGATCGGCACATCAAGGCCCCAATCCTTCTCGTAGGTGTTCAGGGTCTTGATGCGGGCCGCGAGGGCGGCGGGGTCCGGGGCGCGGCTCACGAACCATGACCCATAGAGGAGAAAGCCTCTCTCGCGAGGGCGTACCGCCGCCTCTATCCATGTAAAGGCACCCTGCGCTTTGAGCTGCTCGAAGAGGGTCGTCATGGCCCGACCGAAGCGCGGCTGCAAACGGGTGAGCTCCTCGAGCTTCCCTTCGTCGGTCATCGGCTGCTGATAGCGAGCGGTCCAACGCGGGCCGGGGACCTCTCCGTCTCGGGCGGGGGCGAGGTCGAGCTGTGAGGGAGGGTCGTCCACCGGGAGCTTTCCGTACGTTCCGTAGCGGCGAGCCTTCCCCGCGAAGACCTCTTGGGGATGAAGAAGGATCCCGTAGGCCCGAGCCCGGCTCGCAGGGACGGAGAGCGTGCGGGGGCGGTCCGGCATCGCCAAGAGATCGTCCAGAAAGTAGATGAAGTCCTCGAGGTCGACGGGGCGACCGATCTGCTCGCGCACCCATCTAAGGAGAGGTTCGCTCGCAGGAGGCCGGGCGAGTCGGCGAAGCTCCTTGGCCCCGATCTTAGCCTCGGCAAGGGTGAGCTCTGTCTCACCGATGAGCTTCGCCGCTTTCGTAAAGGCGGCCTTCGGATGGGCGGGGAGCGTGTCGAGGCGTCGATCCGTGACGATCTCAGGCGCGCCCGCGAGAGCGAAGACGAGGAGGGGAAGGGACAAATCAAAAGCCCTCGAAATGAGCGAAGGCCTCCACCTCCTCGCGATCCGAACGGAGCCGATTCACCGGGGCGTCGGGGTCAGGGTGACCGAGGGCCATCCCGCAGTAGAGGACCTCTTGTTCGGCGAGACCGAAGTGACCGTGGAGCGTTTTACGCACCATGCCCCAGGACTCTTGCATGCACGTACCCAGCCCCCGCGCGGTCGCGGCGAGAGCCACCGACTGCATGAACATGCCGAGATGAGCCCATTGTCCGTGACCCATCCCTCGATCGATGACGAAGAAGAGCCCCACTGGGGCTCCGAAGAAGTCATAGTTCCGGGCCACCCACTGAAGCCGGGACGGCTTGTCTTCCCGAGAGATGCCCAGGAGGGCGTACATGTCTTCGCCGATCTTGAAGCGGCGGCTGCGGTAGGGCTCCCAGAGTTTGGCGGGGTAGATGGGGTGCTCTTCGGCTTCCCCGGCCGGGTTCGACATCAGCGTCGTGGCGGCGAGCTCGGAGAGCTTGCGCCGAGCCTCACCCGCCACCGCGATGACCCGCCAGGGTTGGAGGTTGCCCCCGGAGGGCGACCACCGGCTCACATCCAGGAGCTCCCGGACCGCTCCCTCCTCGACCGGGCGATCGAGGTAAGCGCGAATGCTGATGCGGGTCTTCAGGGCGTCGTCGACGTGCACCGCGCCGTCATACCAGGCTCCACTGTGGAGCGCTGAGCAAAACCTTCCCCGGCTTGGCTCGCTCCTGTGGGCCCTGCACCCCGGGACGGGCTTCGCGCCCTCTCGAGTCCTCTCGTCGAATCCGGGCTAGGCGGCTTCTCTTTCCTCGTCCTGTCGGCGCCACATTTCCGCGTACAGCCCATCCTTATCGAGCAGCGCCGCGTGGGTCCCTCGCTCCCGGATCTTTCCGTCGTCCAGCACGATGATCTCGTGGGCGTCGACGACGGTAGAGAGCCGGTGGGCGATGACGAGAGTCGTGCGGCCGCGGGCCACATCTCCGAGGTTGTCTTGGATCTCACGTTCCGTGGCGCTGTCGAGAGCTGAGGTCGCCTCGTCGAGCACGACGATTCGCGGGGCTTTGAGGAACACCCGGGCGATAGCCATGCGCTGCTTCTCGCCACCGGAGAGCTTGAGGCCTCGTTCGCCCACCTGCGTCTTCCAGCCGTCCGGGGTGGCCGCGATGAAGTTGCCAATGGCGGCCATCCGGGCCGCTTCCTCGAGCTCTCCCTGCTGCGCGCCCGGCTTCGCGTACTCGAGGTTGTAGGCGATGGACTCGTTGAAGAGGACGGTGTCCTGGGGAACGATGCCTACGCTCTTCCGCAGGCTATCCTGCGTGACCTCGCGTAGGTCTTGTCCGTCCACGGTGATGCGTCCGGCGTCCGGGTCCCAAAAGCGAAAGAGGAGTCGAGCGATAGTCGACTTGCCGGCTCCGGAGGGTCCGACCAAAGCCACCGTGCGCCCTGCCGGGACCTCGAAGCTCACCCCCCTGAGAATCGGCCGGCGTGGGTCATAGCCGAAGTGGACGTCCTCGAAGCGGACGCTACCCTTCGAGATAGCGAGGGGCTCGGCCCCGGGGGCGTCGGGAACGGCGCTCTCCTCCTCCAGGAGCTCGAACATCTGGTGCATGTCGACCAGATGCTGCTTAACGCTCCGATAGACCCACCCAAACATATTGAGGGGCTGGGCCAGCTGCATGAGATAGGTGTTCACGAGTACGAAGTCACCCACGCTCATCGTTCCGTCCACGATGCCTCCGGCGGCCATGTACATGAGCAGCGTGAGCCCGAGGGCGATAATGACCGACTGCCCGAGGTTGAGAACCCCCAGCGAACTTTGTGATTTGACCGCGGCCTCTTCGTAGGTTCTCAGGGCGGCGTCGTAGCGCTCGACCTCGAGCCGCTCGTTCCCGAAGTACTTGACCGTCTCGAAGTTCAAGAGACTGTCTACCGCCCGAGTAGAGGCCTGCTTGTCTGCTTCGACCAGGCGCTTGCGAAACTTGAGGCGCCACTCCGTCGTCGAAATGGTGAAGATCACGTAGCCGATCACGGTGAGGGCCACCACGAGGGCGAAGCTGCCGTCGAAGAAGCTCCAGAGGACGCCCACCACGAGGAGGAGCTCCAGAGCGGTCGGGATGAGGTTAAAGAGCGTGATCGAGAGAAGGCTGCTCATGGCCCGGGTGCCTCTTTCGATGGAGCGGCCCAGGCCTCCGGTTTGACGCCGAAGATGAAAGGCAAGGGGGAGACCGTGGAGATGCTCGAAGACGCGGATGGCAGCCCGCCGAATGGCCTGCTGCTCGACCCTCTCGAACACGATCTGGCGGAATTGGTTGAACGCGTACGAGGTCACTCGAGCCAGGCCGTAGGCGAGGATTGCGCCCACCGGGACGGCCAGGGCGCTAGGGTCTGCACCCAGCGCGTCCACCGCCTGCTTGTAGAAGATGGGGACCACCACCCCGACCCCTTTGGCGCCGGCGATGCAGGCCAGCGCGACCGCAACCCGAGTGCGGAGGGCGATGCTTCCCTTCGGCCACAAGAAGGGAAGAAGCCGAACGAGAGAGCGGAGGCTCGCCTCCCCCGAGCCGGTCCGTTCGGCGCGAGGAGGGGGATCCAAAGGCGCAGTCACGTTTCAAAGCGTGAGCCCCAGTGCGACATGGTCAACCCGCTTCGTACTCCGGGCCGGCCCGGTGTGCCAAAGATGCGAAGCGGCGATCGTACATGCGCATCCACCTTCTCCTCCCTGAGGTCCGGCCGATGAAGGACGATCGTGGCGAGGGAGCGCCAGCTTATCGAGCTCGGAGGCCTCTGTGCCTTTGAGTGGCGCATCGCGGAGGGGACCGTGGCCCCCGACACCTCCCTCGAGCGCCTGCTGGGTTATGCCCCGGGTGAGCTGGATCTTCGCCTGTCTTCCTTCCTCGAAGCGGTGCACGTAGGGGAGCGCGCGCGCGTGCGAGCGCAGCTGCTGGCATTGGGCTCCGGGCTCATCGAGCGGTTTACGATCGAGCATCGAATGGCCACCAAGCTCGACGCTTCGAGGTGGGTGCGAACCTCGTGCGGGATTCAGGAGCGTAACGAGGATGGGCGCCCCGTCGTGATCCTCGGAGTCATGACCGACATCAGCCGCGATCGCGCCGTCCTCGACGAGCTTCAGCATGGCGAGAGCCGCATGACGGCCCTGATTCATGCGCTCCCGGGGGCCGTCTACCAGCGCACGAACGGCGAACCGTGGATGGCGCTCTACCTCTCGGAGGGCTTCGAGGAGCTGACTGAGCGCCCCCGAGGCCCCTTCCTCGAGCAGACCGCTTCACTGCAGAAGATCGTCGCCGAGCGAGACTGGCCAAGGGTGCTTCGCGAGCTCTCGGAGGCGCTTTCCCGAGGGGAGGAGTACGAGCTCCGCTACCGCATCTCCATGCCGGGGGGGAAGACGCGCTGGGTCCTGGACCGGGGCCGGGCCACTCGGGATCCGCTGACCCGAGAGGTGGTCCTGCTCTCCGGCCTGCTTCACGACATCAGTGCCCAGCGGGCCCAGGCGGAGCGGCTCGAGCTCATTCAGGCCGTGGTCGAGCACGCCCACGACGGGGTCATCATCACTGAAGCGGAGCCCTTCGACGCCCCGGGACCACGGATCGTCTACGTAAATCCATCTCAAGCTCGAATCAGCGGCTACACCCCGGAGGAGTTGATCGGACAGACCCCGCGCATCTTTCAAGGGCCCGAAACCGATCCTGCGACCAAGGCCGAGATCCGCGCGGCGTTGGAGCGCTGGGAACCCGTCCAGGTCGAGATACAAAACCATCGCAAGAATGGGACGATATTCTGGACCGAGCTCAGCATCGTCCCCCTGGCGGACGAGGACGGCTGGTTCACTCATTGGATCTCGGTGCAGCGGGACATCACGGCGAGGAAGGCCCACGAGGGCGTCCTCGCCCTGCAGGCTCGAGAGCTAAAGTCCGCGAAGGATGCGGCGGAGAAGGCCACAGAGGCCAAGAGTCAGTTCCTCGCCACCATGAGTCATGAGATCCGCACCCCGGTGAATGGAGTGCTGGGCATGGCCTCCATGCTTCGCGAAACCGAGCTCACGCCAGAGCAGCGAGACTACGTGGAGACCATCCGCTACAGCGGCGACACGCTGCTCACCATCATCAATGACATCCTCGACTTCTCGAAAATCGAGGCGGGGGCGGTAGACCTGGAGGTCATCGAGTTCGATGTCATCGAGGCCATCGAAACGACCGTGGAGCTGATGGCTCCCAAGGCTCGCGCCAAGGGGGTGCGGGTCGATTCTCTCGTAGCTGCGTCCGTTCCGCTTCACGTGCGCGGAGACCTCACGCGCTTCCGTCAGATTCTGCTCAACTTGGTCAGCAACGCGGTGAAGTTCACGGACCAAGGCTCTATCCTCGTAGAGGCCACCTCGGCTGGATCGGACCGTGACCGGCTCCGGGTCGAGGTTCGGGACACGGGGGTGGGTGTCCCCGAGGACAAATGGGACCAGCTCTTCGCTCC